>NZ_JBJGZO010000010.1:0-150908 GCF_054050575.1 Blastococcus sp. SYSU D00868 | reverse complement strand
TGGGGTGGTTTTCCCTGCTGTGTTGTACGCCCCCGGGGGGGGGCCCGGCCCGGCCCGGGGGGGGTGGGGGGGGGGGGGGGCGGGGGCGCCGCGCCCCCGCGCGCCCCGGGAGGGGGACGGCTGGGCGCCGGCCGGCGGGCTGCTGGGCAGGGGGCCGTGGCTGGAGGAGCCCGAGCAGCTGCCGGGGATGCTCGACTCCGTGGCCCACCTGCGCGACGGCCGGCCGCTGGAGGTCAACCACCCGCTCGTGCAGCCGCGGATCGGTCCGAACCACACGGTGCAGCCGCCGGCGTTCCGGCCGACGAGCGCGCAGCAGATCGTCGACGAGGTCGGCAAGCTGGGCGAGCTCGGTGTGACCTGGACCAGCGTGCCGTCGCTCGCCGACGCCCCGGACACCCTGGAGGGCCACCTCGAGGGCCTGCACTGGATCGCGGAGAACGTGTTGACCGCCTTCCGCTGACCCGGCCGGCCCCGCCCGCGAGCCGCCGCCACCGCAGGTTCCCCCGAGCATGCTCCGCCTCTGCCCACCCCCAGTGGGCAGAGGCGGAGCAGCGCGGGACCCCCGGTGCCCCCGGCCTCTTCCGTCTGTGCCCACGCCGGGTGGGCACAGACGGAGGACGACGAGGTCGACCTGTCACCTCCCGCCGCCGCCGGGGACACAGCGGCGTAACGCCGTCCGCCTAGCGTCGGGCGCGTGAGCTTCGAGGTGCCCGTGGTCGACATCGGTCCCTACGTCGCCGGCGGCGGCCCCGCCGAGCGCGCGGCGGTCGCGGAAGCGTTCGACCTGGCCTGCCGCCGGGTCGGGTTCGTCCAGGTGGTCGGGCACGGCGTGCCCGACGCGGTGATCGACGGCCTCACCGGCGCCATGGACGAGTTCTTCGCCCTCGACCCGGCGACCAAGCGGGCCTACCGGACGCCGCCGGAGGTCAACCGCGGCTACACCCCGCCGCGGTCGGAGTCGCTGTCCCTCTCGCTCGGCGTCGAGTCCGCGGCCCGGATGAACGACTTCTTCGAGGCGTTCAACGTCGGCGCCGCGCGCTCCACCTACGGCCGCGACGACCTGCCCGCCGACCACTACGCGGAGAACCTCTGGCCGGCCGAGGTCCCCGGCTTCGAGCCGCGCGTGTGGGCCTACTTCACCGAGGCGCGCCGGGTGGCCCGCACGCTGACCCGGGTCGCGGCCGACGCGCTCGGCCTGCCCGAGGGGTTCTTCGACGCCCACCTCGGCCACTCCGTCGACGTCCTGCGGATGAACGACTACGCGCTCCCGCCGGGCACCGTCGGTCCGGACGCCGACCTGACCGGCATGGGCGCGCACACCGACTACGGCATCGTCACCGTGCTGTGGGCCGACCAGGTGCCCGGCCTGCAGGTGCTCGGCGGCGACGGCGTCTGGCACGACGTCCAGCCCGCCGACGGTGCGCTGCTGGTCAACCTCGGTGACCTGACCGGCCGCTGGACCAACGACCGGTGGCTGTCCACCCTGCACCGGGTGAAGCCACCGGTGGTCGACGGCACCATCCGCCGGCGCCGGTCGGCGGCCTTCTTCTGCGACGGCGACCTCGACGCGGTGATCGAGACGCTGCCGCAGTGCGTCGACGCCGACCACCCCGACCGCTACCTGCCGGTGACCGTCGGCGAGCACCTGACGGCGAAGCTGGCCGGCTCGCGGGCCGGCGTCCGCAACCGGAACACCGGCCGGGAGACCGAGCGGCTCCTCGCCGGCCGGGAGTAGCCGCCGTCACCGTTCCGTGACCGCTCCGGACTGCCGATGAGGAGGGCATGGCGAGACGACGGCGCATCGGGGACTCCCTCGCGACGCTCGGTGGGGCCCGGCCGGAGCTGCTGGAGGCCTCGCCCGGCGCGCGGCCCCGGTTCGTGGCGCTCGGCGGGGTGCTGCTGAGCACCGGTGGGCTCGCGGTCCTGTCGATGGCCTTCGCCGTCGCGATGGCGCTGGGCGTGTGGTGGCCGGTCGCGGCGCTGATCGGGCTCGGCTGGGGCTTCGTCGTCGTCAACCTGGACCGGATGCTGCTGGTCGGCATGGCCCACGACGCGTCGGTCGGGCGCAACATCGCGCTGGCGATCCCGCGGCTGGGCCTGGCGCTCGTGCTCGGCGTGGTCATCGCGACCCCGCTGACGCTGCAGGTCTTCCACAAGGAGATCGACACCGAGATCGTCACGATCCAGGCCGAGGCGGCCGACGAGTACCGGGCCTCGCTGGAGGCCGACGCGCGGTTCGCCGGGCTGCCCGAGCTGACCGCGCAGGTCGCCCTCGAGGAGCAGATCGTGGCCACCGGCGGCGCCGCCGACCCGGCGCTGACGGCGGTGCAGGCCGACGTCGCCGCCAAGCAGTCGGCGCTGGACGCCGCCGTCGCCACCCATCAGCAGCTGCAGGCCCGCGCCCAGTGCGAGCTCGACGGCACCTGCGGCACCGGGGACGCCGGCACCGGCCAGGCCTACGTGGAGGCCCGCGCCGCCGCGGACGCCGCCGCCGGCGCGGTGACCGCCGCCCGGGCCGCCCTGGACGACGCCCGCACCGCCGCCGGCGACGCCGCGGACCGCAGCTTCGCGCTGGCGCAGTCCTCGCTGGCCACCGACCGCGCCGAGCTGGAGCGGCTGACCGCCGAGCAGGACCGGTTGCAGGCCCAGTTCGACGCCACCAACGAGGGCTCCGGCGGCATCCTGCTGCGGCTGGAGGCGCTGGACCGGCTCAGCGACCGCAACGGCACCCTGTGGGCGGCCAAGACGATGCTGTCTCTGCTGTTTCTCTGCGTCGAGATGCTGCCGGTGCTGGTCAAGCTGCTGCTGAACTTCGGCCCGCCGTCGGCCTACGACGAGCTGGCCGCGCTGCGCGACCGCGGCGACGTGGAGGTCGAGGAGCTGCAGAAGCGCTCCAGGCTGGAGATCGCGCAGGCCCAGGAGGAGCTCCTGGTCCTGGCCGAGAAGGAGCGGGTGGACCGGCAGAAGCAGGCCGTGCTGGCCCGCCGGCGGGCGGCGATGGCCGCGGCGGCCGCCGCCCAGCAGCCGCCGCCGGCCCCGGCGCCCGCGCCCGCCGAGGCGCCGGCCACCGCCGGCGAGGACCCGCTGCGCGCGCTGTGGGACACCGGCCCGATCCGGCTGGCCCGCACCGCCGCCCGGACGGTGCGCGGCGCCCGCCGCCGTCCCGGCGTGACGGCCTGATCCGACGGGCCTGATCAGTCGGCGGGCGCGGGGCCCAGCAGCCGGACCTCCTCGATGTCCATCTGCGCCTGGATCTCGCGCAGCACGATGTCGTCGATCCGGCGGGCGTCGCGCAGCGCGATGACCGCCCGCCGCTTGTGCTCGAGCAGGCCCAGCCGCAGCTGCCGGTCCAGCTCCCGCTCCTCGCTGCCGCCGTCGCCGTCCGCGGCGTACTCGACCTCCAGGTCGCGGGCGTGCTGCTCGTACTCGGCGCGGACCCGGGCCAGCAGGTCGCCGTCCGCCCCGAGCTCGGCGGCCACCCGGGGCAGCGCCTCCAGCGCGGCCTCCGACGCGCGGGTGCGCGCCAGGTGCACCTCATCGGCGCGGGCGGTGTCCTCGGGCAGGCGGGCCCAGCGGACGACGGCCGGCAGCGTCACGCCCTGCACGACGATCGTCAGCAGGATGACCACGACGGTCGTGAAGACGATGAGGTCGCGGTCGGGGAACGGCTCGCCGCCGCCGATGGTCTCCGGGACGGCGAGCGCGGCGGCCAGCGAGACCGCGCCGCGGAAGCCGGCCCAGCCGACTGCCGTCCGGGCCTGCCAGGTGGCCCGGCGCAGCCGCTGCTCCGGCCGCCGGTCCAGGGTGCGGATGACCATCGCCGTCACGTGCACCCACGCCAGCCGGGTGCCCACCACGACGCCGGCCAGCACCAGGGCGACCCACAGGGCGTGCAGCTTGCGGCCGTCCTGGAGGTCCTCGACCACGCCGGGCACCTGGACGCCGACCAGCACGAACAGCGAGCCGTTGACCAGGAAGGTCGACAGGTCCCAGAAGGCGTAGGCCTGCACCCGGGACCGCGCGCGGATGACCCGCGGGCCGGCCCAGCTGAGCAGCAGCCCGGCGGTGACGACCGCGACCACGCCGCTGGCGTGCACCAGCTCGGCGAGCAGGAACGCGGCGAACGGGGTGACGACGCTCAGCGCGCCCTCGCGCAGCGGGTCGTCGAGGTGCCGGCGCACGCCGATCACGGCGAAGCCGGTCAGCAGGCCGGCGGCGAGCCCCCCGCCGTAGGACAGCAGGAACTCCCCGCCGAGGAACAGCGGCGTGGCGTCGCCCTCCCCGGTGGCGACCGAGACGGCGACGGCGAACAGGACCAGCGCGGTGCCGTCGTTGATCAGGCTCTCGGCGCGCAGCGTGGTGAGGGTGCGGCGGGGCATCCGCTTGGCCAGCCCGGCGATGGCCGCGGCGTCGGTCGGGGCGAGGACGGCGCCGAGCACCCAGGCGGCGCGGGGGTCCATGCCCAGCGCGATGGCGACGCCGGCGACGGCGGCCGCGGTGGCGATGACCAGCACCACCGCCGACAGCACGATGACCCGCAGGTTGGCGCGGATCTCGCGGAGACTGGTGTTCAGGCTCTCCCAGTAGAGGATCGCCGGCAGGAACAGCAGCAGGACGACGTCGGGCTCGAGCTCGACCTCGCCCAGCGCGGGGATCAGGCCGAGCGCGGCGCCGGACACGATGAGCAGCACCGGCGGGGCGACGCTGTACCGGGCGCCCACCGTCTGACCGACGATGACGGTGAGGCTGAAGACGACCGTGACGACCAGCGCGAGCACGGACTCGCAGACTAGGCCGGGTCCGCGGCGGACGCCTCAGCCGAGGACGTCGACCACCGTCTTGCCCCCGTGCCGGCGCAGCACGCCGCGGCTGACCCGAAGCAGCTGCTCGCGCCAGAAGTCGCCGGCGCCGTCCTCGTCGCCGGCCTCGACCAGCTCCAGCAGCCGCCCGACCACCCGCACCCGGCCGGCCCGCTTGGGCGCCACGAGCGAGGGGTCGGTGAGGTCGCGCATCTCTTCGGCGAGCACCTCGTGCAGGGCGCCCCACAGCAGCGCGAGGGTCTTGTTGCCCGAGGCCTCCACCAGCCGGCGGTGGAACGTCGTGGTCGCCTCGGCGTAGGCGGCCGGGTCGTCGACGACGTCCCCCTCGCGGGCCAGCAGCTCGCGCAGCTCGGCGACGGCCCGCTGCCGGTCCGGCGAGCCGGCGAGCAGCCTGGCGGCGACGGGCTCGATGGCCACCCGCGCGCCGAAGACGTCGGCCAGCGTCACGCCCTCGACCTGCATGAGCAGCCCGAGGTGGGTGGCGGCGACGGCGAGGCTCGGCCGGCACACCCGCACCCCGCCGCGGGCGCCGCGGCGCACCGCGACCAGCCCCTCGGACTCCAGCACCCGCAGCGCCTCCCGCAGGGAGGGCCGGGAGACGCCGAAGCGGCGCATCAGCGCGGGCTCGGCGGGCAGCAGGTCGCCCTCGGCCAGCTCCCCGCGGACGATCTGCCGGCGGAGCACGTCGGCCACGACCTCGGCGGTCTTGGGCACCCGCACCCAGCCCTCGAGTGGCGTGCTGTCGACCGGCCGGACCACGCCGCGCAGCATAGGGACGATCCCCGGCAGACCGGTACGACGCGGAGAATCGTCTACAGGATTATCCGGTCCGGGGTCTGGACGGCGACGGCCCGTCTCGCTAGCTTCCGCCGTGTGACCGAGGCCACCGCAGGCGAGCCGCTGGAGGAGTTCCGCGCCCGGGTGCGCGCCTGGTTCGCCGCGAACGTGCAGCTCACGGCGGGGGGCGGCGACGAGTCGCTGGACGGCGTGCAGCTCGCGCGGCGGTTCCAGGCGGCGCTGTTCGACGCGCGGCTGGCGGGGCTGACCTGGCCGGTCGAGTACGGCGGGCAGGGGCTGACCACCGCGCACCAGCTGGCGTTCAACGAGGAGGCCGAGCCCTACGCCGTCCCCACGCTGCCGCTGCTGATCGGGCTGGGCATGTGCGCGCCGACCCTGCTGGAGAAGGGCAGCCAGGCGCAGCGCGACCGGCACCTGGCCCGGATGCTGCGCGGCGACGAGGTGTGGTGCCAGCTGTTCAGCGAGCCCGGCGCCGGGTCCGACGTCGCCGGGCTGCGCACCCGCGCCGTCCGCGACGGCGAGGACTGGGTGGTGAACGGCCAGAAGGTGTGGACGTCGGGCGCCCACTACTCCGACTTCGGGCTGCTGCTGGCGCGGACGAACCCCGACGTCCCCAAGCACCTGGGCCTGACGATGTTCGTCGTCGACATGCGCGCGCCGGGCGTGACGATCCGGCCGCTGCGGCAGATCAGCGGCGGGGCGAACTTCAACGAGGTGTTCTTCGACGACGTGCACCTGCCCGGCGACGCCGTCGTCGGCGAGATCGACCGCGGCTGGCAGGCGGCGATCACCACGCTGATGAACGAGCGGGTGTCGATCGGCGCCGGCGGCGGCGGGCTGGGCCGGCGGCTGGGCGGCGGGGAGTTCGCGGCGCTGGCCGACCTGGCCCGGCGCCGCGGCGGCCTCGGCGACCCGGTGCTGCGCCAGTCGCTGGCGTCGGTGTTCGTCGAGGAGCGGCTGCTGGAGCTGCTGTCCAGCCGGATCCGCGAGGACGTGAAGGCCGGCCGCACCCCCGGCCCGCAGGGGTCGGTGGCCAAGCTGGCCGGCGCGCAGCTGGCCCGGCACGCCGCCGAGGTCGGGCTCGAGGTGCTCGGCGCCGCCGGCCAGGCGTGGGCCGCCGACGACCCGGACGCCCAGCGCTGGACGCAGGCGCTGCTGGGCGCGCCGGGCAACAGCATCGCCGGCGGCACGCCGGAGATCATGAAGAACATCCTGGGCGAGCGCGTGCTGGGCCTGCCGCGCGAGCCCGCGGTCGACCGCGACGTCCCCTTCCGCGACCTGCGGGTCGGCGGCGGGCGTTCCTGAGCCGGGGAGAGGGTTGATGGGAGCACTGGAGGGGCGGGTCGCCGTCGTCACCGGCGCGGGCCGCGGGCTCGGGCGGCAGCACGCGCTGCTGGTCGCCGCCGAGGGCGCGCGGGTGGTCGTCAACGACCTGGGCTGCTCGCCGCACGGCGAGGGCAGCGACCCCGCCGTGGCGCAGCGGGTGGTCGAGGAGATCCGCGCGGCCGGCGGCGAGGCGGTCGCCAACGCCGACGACGTCGCCGACTCCGCCGGCGCGCAGCGGCTGGTGCAGACCGCGCTGGAGGAGTTCGGCGACCTGCACGTGCTGGTCAACAACGCCGGCATCCTCCGCGACCGGATGATCACCAACCTGCCGGAGGACGACTGGGACGCCGTCGTCCGCACCCACCTGCGCGGGCACTACGCGCCGCTGCACCACGCGTCGCAGCACTGGCGGGCGAAGTCCAAGGCCGGCGAGCCGGTCGAGGCGTCGGTGGTGTGCACGACGTCGGTGTCCGGGCTGTTCGGCATGGTCGGGCAGACCCACTACGGCGCGGCCAAGAGCGGCGTCGCCAGTTTCGCGATGATCGCCGCGGAGGAGCTGGGCCGGTACGGGGTGCGGGTCAACGCGATCGCGCCGGCGGCGATGACCCGGCTGACCCAGCAGCCGGTCGAGGGGCGGCTGCCCGACGAGGGCCCGCCCGACGGCGACGGCACCTTCGCCCCCTACGACCCGGCCAACGTCTCGCCGTTCGTCGCCTACCTGGCCACCCGGGACTGCCCGATCACCGGCCGGGTCTTCTTCGTGCAGGGCGGCGGGGTGCACCTGTTCCAGCCGTGGGCGGTGGTCGACGCGATCACCAAGACCGACGAGCGCTGGACCGTGGCGGAGCTGGAGAAGGAGGCGGCCCGCTTCGCCGACGTCGAGTTCCAGCTCAACCGGCCGTACTGGGGATGACCGCCGTCGTGGCGCCCTCGGCCGAGGACCTGGCGGACCTGCGCCGGTCGGTGCGCGCGTTCCTGGCCGAGGTCGCGCCGGAGGCCGAGGTGCGCCGGATCGCCGACTCGCCGGCCGGGTTCGACTCCACGGTGTGGGCGCGGCTGGCCGGCGAGCTCGGGGTGACCGGCCTGACCGTGCCCGAGGAGTTCGGCGGGTCGGGTGCGGGCCTCGCCGAGCTGGGCGTCGTCCTGGAGGAGGCGGGGCGGGCGCTGCTGCCGGCGCCGCTGCTCTCCACCGTCGTCCTCGGGGTGCAGGCGCTGCTGCTGTCCGGGGACGGCTCGGCGCAGGCCGCGTACCTGCCGGAGATCGCGGCCGGGCGGCTGCGGGTGGCGGTCGGCGGTCTGCGGCCCGGGGACTCCGTCGCCTGCCGGGCGTTGCAGGGCCCGCGGGGCTGGCTGCTCGACGGCACGGTGGACGGCGTCCTGGACGGGGCCACCGCCGACGTCCTGCTGGTCGTCGCGTCCTGCGACGGGCAGCCGGCGCTGTTCGCCGTCGACGGCGGCGCCGGCGGGCTGTCCCGGACGCCGCTGGAGACCCTCGACCTCACCCGCCGCCAGGCGCGGGTGGAGCTGCACGCGACGCCGGCGACGCCGGTCGGCGAGGCCGGGGACGGCGGGCGGATCGCGGCCGCGCTGCTGGACCGGGCGCTGGCCGCGCTGGCCGCCGAGCAGGTCGGCGGGGCGCAGCGGGTGCTGGAGATGGCCACCGAGCACGCCCGCACCCGGTACCAGTTCGGTCGCGCGATCGGGTCGTTCCAGGCGATCAAGCACCGGTGCGCGGACATGCTGATCGACGTCGAGCGGATGCGGGTGGCGGCGGCCGCCGCGCTGGCCGCCGCCGACGCCGGCTCCCCGGACCTGCCGGTGGCCGCGCGGGTGGCCGCCGCCTTCTGCGGCGACGCCTACTTCGAGGCGGCGGCGTCGAACATCCAGGTGCACGGCGGGATCGGCTTCACCTGGGAGCACCCGGCGCACCTGTACTACCGGCGGGCCAAGAGCGCGCAGCTGCTGTTCGGGTCGCCGGCCGAGCACCGGGAGGCGCTGATGCGGGTGGTGGCCGATGCCTGAGCGGCAGTTCCCGGTCGAGGCCGGGCACGTGCTCCTCTTCCGGCGGGCGATCGGTGACCCGGACGCCGCCTACGACCCCGAGGCGCTCGCGCCGCCGACGTTCGTGGTGGCCGGGGCGCAGTTCGAGCCGACCCACCCGCTGCGCCCGGCCCCGGGGGAACCGTGGTTCGGGTCGGGCCGGACGCCGAGCGGCACGGCCGGCTCCAACGGCGGGGGCGGCGGCGCGGCCGCCTCCACGCTGCACGCCGAGCAGCACTTCACCTACCACCGGCCGGTGCGCGCGGGCGACGTGCTGACCGCGTCCAGCCGGCCGGGCGGGGAGTGGACCAAGGAGGGCAAGCGGGGCGGCACGCTGCGGTTCACCGAGTTCGTCACCGAGTACCGCGACGCCGCCGGCGAGCTCGTCGTCACCGCCCGCGCGGTCGCCGTGACGCCGTCGCAGGCGCCGGTCGGGGAGGCGTGATGGCGCTGCGGCGGGGCGACGTCGAGGTCGGCGCGACGCGGGAGGCGACGGTGGTCGACGACCTGACCCGCACCCAGATCGTCATGTACGCGGGTGCGTCGGGGGACTACAACCCGCTGCACACCGACGAGGTGTTCGCGACCCGGGTGGCGGGCTTCCCGGGGGTGTTCGCGCACGGGATGCTCACCATGGGCATGACCGGCCGCGCCCTCACCGACTGGGTGGGGGAGGGGGCGCTGCTGAGCTTCGGCGTGCAGTTCCGCGGGCAGGTCTGGCCCGGCGACACCCTGGTCACCACGATGACGGTGACCGCGGTGCACGAGGACTCGGTGGAGCTCGCCGTCCGCACCACCAACCAGGACGGCCGCGACGTCGTCACCGGGACGGCGACGGCGGCACTGGAGCCCTAGACCAGCTCGGGCACCCGCAGGTGGGAGAGGACGACGTCGGTCTCGGCGATGTCCAGCACCCGCGCGCCCACCGAGCCGGTGAACTCGTCGCGCATCATCCGGGCGCGGTCGCGCACCGCCTCGAGGGCGACGCGGCTGTGGAAGGTGACGGTGCTGACCACCCGGTCGGTCGCGCGGTCGGTCAGCAGGCTCAGGCTGCAGAAGTTCGGCAGTGCCTGCATCCGCGGCAGCAGGCTGGCGCGGTAGGCGTCGACGAAGGTGTCCATCCGGCCGCCGGTCACGCGGGCCCAGGTCAGCCGCGCCGCCCCGCGGTCGTGCATCGTGTGCTCGCGGTGCAGCAGGGTGATCTCCCACTCCTGCACCTCGATCTCGGCGTCGAAGCTGGCCAGCAGCCGCCCGCGCATCGGGTGCAGGAGTTCCGCGCTGGCCCGCATGGCCTCCTCGTCGGCCCAGGCGGAGGTGGCGACGGACCGGCCGGTGTCGCGGTCGACGAGCAGGGAGACGCCGACGCAGCCGGGCATCCGCTCGACGGCCGGCAGGGCCTCGGCGCGCAGGTAGGCGACGCCGGAGTCGATCGCGGTGGCGAGGCCGCGGATGGTGGTGGATCGGGCGTACATCGCGCTCCTCCCGGCGGTGCCTGCGTGTCACCAGCGTCCTCGCCGTCCGCGCCGATGACCAGGCGGGGCGGACGCCGTCGCCGCCGACGGCGTCCGCCCGGGCCCCGGACGGGCCGGTCGCCTACACGGTCTCGGGGACCCGCAGGTGGGCGAGGGCGACGTCCATCTCGGCGACCTCGAGGACCCGGGCGCCGATGGAGCCGGTGAACTCCTCGCGCATCGCCCGGGCCGGCTCCCGCGACCGGTCCAGGTGCTCGCGGTCGTCGAAGGTGACGGTGCCGACCACCCGGTCGTTGCCCCGGTCGACGAAGAGGCTGAGGCTGCAGAAGCCGGGCAGGTCCTCGATCCGCGGCATGAGGGTGCGCTTGTAGGCGTCGACGAACCGGTCCATGCCGGTGCCCTCGACCTGCCCCCAGATCAGCCGCGCGGCGCCGCTGTCGTGCATGGCGTGCTCGCGGTGCAGGACGGCGATCTCCCACTCCGCGACCTCCGGCTCGCCGCCGAAGGCGCCGACGAGCCGCTGGCGCAGGGGGTGGACCTGCGCCTCGCTGGCGCGCATCGCCGCCTCGTCCTGCCAGGCCGAGGTGGCGATGCAGCGGCCGGTGTCCCGGTCGCAGAGCAGGGACAGGCCGATGCAGCCGGGCATCTCCAGGACCGTGGGCATGGCCTCCTCGCGCATGAAGGCGATGCCGGCGTCGATGGCCGCGGTGCTGCCGCGGATGGTGGTGGACCGTGCGTACATGGGGCCGCTCCTCTCCGGCGGGCGGCGGTCCCCGGGCGGCACCGCCGCGGAGCCCAGCCTCCTCGCGTGCGGGCCGTTGCGACAGGGGCCGCGGCGCCCGGGCGAGGCGCTAGGAAGAGGGCATGGACACCACGAGGATCCCGTTCGGCCAGGCCAGCGCCGCGGTGGAGAGCTCCAGCGACCCGGGCGAGATCGCGGCCTTCGGGCTGGCGATCAACGACGACAACCCGCTGTACCAGGACGGCCGCGCCGTCCCGCCGACGTACGCCGTGGTGCCCGGGCTGCAGCCCTTCCTGGCGTCGGTGCTGCGGCCCGACCACGAGGCGCTGGCCGGCGGGCGCAGCGCCGGGCACGGCGAGACCGACCTCTACATCCACCGCCCGCTGAAGCCCGGCGAGGTGCTGCGGACCACCGGGGAGGTCAGCTCGGCCGTCGCCAACCGCGGAGGGCTCAACCTGTTCAACCGCGTCGCGAGCGTCGACGAGGCCGGCGACCTGGTGTACGAGCACTTCTGGTCGGTGATCTACCTCGGCGAGGTGACCGGCGGGGACCGGGGCCGGCCGATGGCCGACCACACGTTCCCGGAGGAGGCGCGGTCGCGGCGGGTCGGCTCGATGGTGCTCGGAACGACGGCGGACCAGACCTTCCGCTACGCCGGGGCCTCGGGGGACCGGGCGGTGATCCACGTCGACGACCGCGCGGCCCGGCCGATGACCGGCGACCGCGGGAAGTTCCTGCAGGGGCTGTGCACCCTCGGGATCGCCAGTCGCGCCCTGGTGGCGCTGGCCGCGGGCGGGGAGCCCGACCGGATCCGGCGGATCGCGGTGCGCTTCGCCCGCTACGCGTTCCCGGGCGACGAGATCACGGTGTCGGTGTACGACGCCGGGCCGGCGGGGGAGGGCCGGCACGCCTACGCCTTCGAGGCCGAGTCGGGCGGGCAGACAGTGCTGCGGCACGGCCGGGTGGAGGTGGAGGCGGCCTGAGGTCCTGCGGAGGGGTCAGGCCGTCGCGCGCGTGGGGTCCGCGGGGACGGTCGTCCACAGCTCGTCGAACGCGATGCTGTCGTAGAGCGCCGTGCCGTCGACGACCTTCCCGTCGCGCAGGGTGAGGAACCAGGCGTAGGTGTTGCGGTAGTCCGTCCCGGCGGTCGTCACGCCCTCGCCGTCCCACAGGACGACGACCGTGTCGCCGTCGGCGTGGATCCCGCGGACGGTGACGGGACGGAACGGGGCGTCCGCGGGGAAGCGCGCAGCGAAGGGACGCAGGACCTCGTCGACGAACTGCCGAGCACTGCCGTAGGTCCCCGCGGCCAGCGACCGGCCGGCGATCTCCCACGTCATCTCGTCGGCGAAGATGCCGGCGACGTGCCCGTCGCCGCGTGCCCACGCGGCGAAGGCCTCCGCCACGATGTCTCGGTTCGTCGGCATCGGGTCGACCTCCTCGGGAGCGGGTGCAGGGGCTGCCGTGATCACCGGCGGACCCGGCCGCCCACGCCACACGGTGCCGACCGGATCCTGGCGGACCGCCTCCGT
Organism: Blastococcus sp. SYSU D00868; assembly: GCF_054050575.1. Lineage (NCBI taxonomy): Bacteria > Bacillati > Actinomycetota > Actinomycetes > Geodermatophilales > Geodermatophilaceae > Blastococcus > Blastococcus sp. SYSU D00868. The sequence goes on along the minus strand of NZ_JBJGZO010000010.1, from coordinate 138,178 downwards.
CCTCGGGGAGACGTCCTCGTCCGTCGGCCGGCGGTGGCGGCCTCGGGCGACGCCCCTGGCGAGTGCATGCCGGGGCGCGGGGCAGCGCGGTCCCGGCTGCGGCGATGAGCCGGGGCGCGGTCGCCGGTCTGTAGTGGCGGACCCGACCGACCCGCACCCGAGGAGCCCCGATGACCGCCACGTACACCTGGGACGTCTTCAGCAGCGTCGACGGCTTCGGCTCGTACGACGAGCTCGGCGACTGGGGCGGCTACTGGGGCAAGCAGGGGCCGGAGTTCCTCGACCGCCGCATGCAGCAGTACCGGGTCGACCAGCGGCTGGTGATCGGCGGGAACACCTTTCGGGAGTTCGTCGGGTTCATGGGCAACGCCGCGGAGGTGTCGGAGGCCGACGACCCGATCAACCACCGCATGACGCACATGCCGACGACGGTGGTGTCGACGACGCTCGAGGGCCCGCTCGACTGGCCGGACGCGACGCTGGCCTCCGGCGACGCGGTCGACGTCGTCGCCCGGCTCAAGGAGGAGTCGCCGGTGCCGTTGCGGTCGCACGGCAGCCTGTCGATGAACCGGTCGCTGATGGCCGCCGGGCTGGTGGACCGCGTGCAGCTCACCCTCTTCCCGGTGATCACCGGCCGGACGGGAACCGACCCGATCCTCGCCGGGGCGGCCGACTTCGACCTGGAGCTGCTCGAGAGCCGGACGCTCGACGGCCGCACCCTCGAGCTGGTCTACCGGCCCACGCTGCACGGCTGAGGAGGCGGCCGGGCCCGCGGTGGCGGCCGGGGTCAGCCGACGAGGAAGGCGGACGAGGCCCAGTCCCGGTCGTCGCAGACGCCGGTGGCGACCAGCGACTCGCCGTCGGCGGCCAGCTCCACGTCCGCGAACGAGGCGCTGGTGACGCACAGCGGCACCTCGGAGACCACCCCGCCGGTGGTCAGGTCGACCGCGGCGAGGGTCGCCTCGGCCCCGATGTGGGTCAGCGGCACGTAGGCGTGGCGTCCGGTGCGGTCGACGGCCAGGTCGACGGGGAGCCAGTCCGAGGGCAGCGCGCGGCTGTCGGCCACCGCGCCGTCGCGGACGACGACGAGGCCGTAACCGGCGTCGGCTGCGGACGTGGCCTGGAGAGCGACGACCGCGGCGCCGTCGGGGGTGACCGCGAGCCCGTAGCCGGTGGTCGAGGTGGCGTCCGGTGCGACGTCGACCGGGTCGTCGACCGGGGTGAGCTCCTCGTCCAGCTCGACGACGTGCAGGCTGCCGGTGGCGCCGTCCGCGCCGCGGACTGCGACGAGCGCGGTGACCCCGCCGGCCGGGCGGGCCTCCACGGCCTCGACGCTCACGACGCCTGGGACGCCGAGGTCGAGCACGGTCTGCGCGTCCACCCCACCGGAGACGACGTCCACCGCGCTGACGGAGGAGCCGAGCGCCGGGGTGTCCCCGAACCAGGAGGAGCCGATGTAGGCGGTGGCGCCGTCGGGGGAGAGCGCGAGGGAGCCGCCCTTGAGGCCGCCCTCGGAGGACGTCGCCCACAGCGTCTGCGGCCGGTCGTCCCAGGGGCGCAGCGCGTAGAGGACGAGGTCCGCTCCGGCGGGTGCCGCCGACGACCGGCCGAGGACCAGCACGGTGCCGTCGGGCGTCACCGCGACGTCGGCGTCGTAGGCGAGCAGCGGCAGCTGCCAGGCGTTGCGTCCGCCGGGTTGTGCGCCGGCCGGCGGGAAGAGGCGGATGAGCTGGGTGGAGTCCGCGCTGCCGTCGACGGCGCCGGTGAGGGCGACGTAGCCGCCGGCCGGGTGCGCCGCGGCGGAGAAGGCGACGAAGCCGGGCAGGACGTCCAGCGGCGACTCGTCGAGGACGGTGGTGAAGGGGCGGGCGGCCGGGGCGCTGGGCGAGGCGGCGGACCCGTCCTGCGTGGAGTCCGGCTCCGCGGTGCCGGTCGGGGCGGCGCCGTCGTCCGCGGCGGCGGGCCGGGCCGTGCCGTCCACCGTGCCGGCGCAGCCGGAGACGGCGGCCACGGTGGCGAGGGCGAGGGCAGCGAGGCGGGCGCGGGGGAGCACGGCGGTCCTGTCGGTCGGCGGAGCGGACAGCGCTCCATCGGCCGACCGGGTCTCGGAACCCAGCGCGGCGGCTCCGCCGATGACCCGTGCGGGGGAGGTCCCGTGCGGTCGTGCCTAGTCCTCGATGACGTCGAGGCCCTGCTCGCGCAGCCGCGCCAGGCTGTCGAGCATCGCCTGCAGCGTCGCCTCGTCGTGGCCCTGCCAGTCGGTGACCTCGCCGACCACCCGCAGCGGGGAGCGGGTGCGGTACGACTGGGTGGGGTTGCCCGGGAAGCGCTTGTCGGTGACGTTCGGGTCGTCCTCGAAGGGGCCGAGGGGCTCGACGACGTAGATGTGTCCGCGCTCCTCGGTGCCGGCCAGCGCGGTCGCCAGCTCGGCGCCCCAGGCGGCGGTGTCCAGCAGCGCGGTGAAGTAGATGTTGTTCGACGTCCGGCCGGCCTGGAAGTTGGAGCCGTACCCGGGGACCAGCTCCTCGCCGACGGCGACGGCGGCCTTCGTGCCGTGGAAGAACGGGCCCGCCACGTGCGCGTAGTTGTCGTAGGTCACCGGGACGCGGGCGGTGCCGTTCTGCTCGGACATCACCGCTCACCGTAGGTCTCCGGGCCGCCGCCGGTCGTCAGCCGAGGAGGAGCGCGCGGGCCCGTCGACTCGCTCCTCCGGGGGAGGTGCCGCCGAGCGTGGCACCCACATCGGACATCGGTGGGCTACGAAGCGGAGTCAGCCCCCACCGTCCGGAAGCTGCTCCGTGCCTCGTCTCCGCATCGCCCTGCTCGTCGGTCTGCTGTCCCTGACGGCGTGCACCACGTCGGTGCCCGGCATGCCGTCGCAGCCGCCGCCGGCCGGCGGCACGTTCACCACGGTGCTCGACTCCTACGACCTCATCACCGGCTTCGCCCCCGACGTGGTGGGCGGACGCGACGTCGCAGCACTGCCCGGCGGCGGTTTCGTGGCCCTGTTCGCCCTGCTGAACAGCGGGGCCAGTGGTGGAGGCAGCCTGCTGGTCACGCTGGCCGAGGACGACGGTGACCTGCGGCCCACCGACTCCTGGCTGCTCCCGTGGCTGAGGTCTCCGGCGCACGTCCACCCCACGGCCGACGGCGGCGTGGTCGTCGCCGGGGCGAGGAGCGAGGACGCCGGCGGCGGGTTCGGCGTCGCGACCCTGGCACCCGGCGCGGACGCGCCGCAGGAGGTGCGATTGGAGCGGGCCGTGCCGTTGCCCGCCTCCGGCGGCTTCCACACCGCGTTGTCCGCCGACGGCCGCACCCTCTTCGCCGCCCTGCCCCCGGCAGACGACGACGCCAGTCGCCTGCTCGCGATCGGGTTGGACGCCGGCACCGTCCTCGAGCGCGGTCCGCAGGTGGAGACGGCCCCCCGCGCGTTCGTCGGCGGGCTCACCGCGCGGCCGGACGGCGGGGTGACCGCCGTGCTCAGCCGGGCCGAGCCGCGGACGGACCAGTTGCGACCGGCCGTCCTGCTGACCTACGACGCCGGTCTGCGGCCGACCACCCCTCCGGTGGAGCTGACCCCCGGCCGCCCGAGCATCCCGACGGACGTGGCCCTGACCGGGGACGGCACCCCGGTGGTCCTGGTCATCGACGATCCGGGCGCCACCTACACCCCGCGGCTGATCACCGTCCACGACGACGTGGTCAGCGGCGTCGACGTGGCCGGCGACGGGGCGGACGAGCCCGCCGACCTGGTGGTGGACGGGTCCGGCGAGGTTGCCCACGCCGGCACGCCCAGCAGCGTCGACCCGGCCGCGGTGCTGACGTTCGACGTGGCCTCCGGTGCGACGCTGTCCGAGGTGTCCCCGTGCCCGGCCGCCTCGCGCTTCGACGAGCTCGCCGTCTCGACCCGCACCGGGCACATGCTCGCGCTGGGCCTGTGCGACTACCACCCCACCGCGGTGCTGCTCGGTCGATGAACTGCTGAGCTGACGCCCGCCACCCCCGCCGGGTGAAGTCGCCGGTGGTCGCCTGCTCGGGGCGCCATCGTCGGCGGTGCCGGCGGGCACCTGCCGTGGGGCACTGCCACGGTAGGAGACCTACGTCGACGTCTTCCGCGGTCTCCGACCCTTCCGATCCACGTGACCGATGTCCGAGGCGTCAGCCGAGGAGGAACGCTCGGGTGGCGCCGTCGGCGATGCAGACGCCGGTGACCACGAGCGTGTCCCCGTCGGGGGAGAGGGCGGTCGCGCCGAGGCTGCCGAACCCGTCGCACAGCACGGTCTCGCCCACCTGATCGCCGGTGGTCAGGTCGAAGGTGGCGACGCGGGCCTCCTCCTGCAGCGCGGCCAGCGGGACGGTGGCGTAGCGGCCGTCCCGGCTGACGGCGAGGTCGAGACCGGAGTCGGCGGCGCGGCCGAGGTCGACGGTGAGGCCGACGTCCCCGTCGGTGACGGTGACCAGCCGGCCCGAGTCGGCCGTGGACAGCGTGACGACGGCGGTGCCGTCGGCGGTGACCTGGACGTCGGCCGGGCGGGTGCGCTCCTTGGGCACGAGCGCGACGGGCTCGCCGACGGGCCGCAGCTCCGCGTCGAAACGGGCCAGCGCGGTGCCCTGCCCGTCGTCGGTGGCCAGGAGCGCGGCGACGTCGCCGTCGGGACCGACGGCGAGCCGGGTGACGGTGCCCGCCTCGCCCAGGTCGGCCGTCGCCCGCACGAGGCCGGTGCCGCGGTCGACGGTCAGCAGCTGCTGGCCGGCCGAGACGACGACGAGCGTCACCTGGTCGGGGGCGAGGGCCGCGGCGAGGACGTCAGGCGCCACCCCGAGCGAGGTCGTCGTGTCGCCGGCGCTGATCTCCAGGGTGCTGCCGGTGCCGCCGACGCCGACGACCACCGGGACGCCGTCCGCGGGCACCAGGACCTCGGCGCCCGCGCCGGGCTCGCGGACGGGGGTGACCTCGCCGGCCCGCAGCTCGCCGTCCTCGACGAGCAGGTCGACGAGGACCCCGCCGTCGACGGTGTCGAGGAGCGCGACCGCGCCGCCGCCGGGCCGGCTGGCGAGGGAGGACGTCCGGGCGTTCGTGCCGACGGCGTCGTCGAGGTCGACGCTGCCGAGGACCTCCCCGAAGCCGACGTCCGAGGCCGGCTCGCCGTCCCCGCCGTCACCCGTGCACCCGGCGCTCAGGGCGACCAGCGCCATGAGCACGGCGGTACGGGCGCGGACGGACACGGTGCCTGCCCCCTCGGTCTGCGGTCGGGACCCCATGGTGGCGCCCCGCGGCTCACAGCACCCCGCATGCGCGGAAGCCGTCGTCCTCCCAGACGACGAACCCCGTGTCGGCGAACGCCGGTCGGCCGTCGTCGGAGAAGAGCACGGTCACGGCAAATCCATGACGCCCCTCCGACGTGGTGGGTTGCACGCCGATGACGGCGTAGTCCAAGCGGTCCTCCACGTCGACCTCGGCGAACCTGGCGGTCGACCGGAGGTACTCGTCCCGCGGGCCCTGCTCCCGCCGCTCCTGCGCGCAGAGGACGTCCCAGCTCGCCGCCCCGTCGCCCTCCCACGCTGCGGCGAAAGCGGCCTCCATCGCCAGGCGTGGGGTGAGCGGCGGGAGCGGGAACGCGCTTCCGCCGAGCCCGAACGCGAGCGCCGCGCCGGCGCCCGCTCCCTGGGCAGCGAAGAGGAGCACGACGGGCAGCAGGCGGCGGAGCCGCCCGGGCGCAGCCGGGGCGGCGCCACCGATCGGCGCCACGATCGGCACGTGGGCGGGGGCCGGCCGGGTCGGCGGCGGCAGGGGCGTGGTCGTCGTCATGCGGCGCACCGTGACAGTCCGGGACCACGTGCCCGGACGTTTTCCACAGGCGCGGCCGCCGCAACGGCGGCTGTGGAGAGCCGGCTCCCCGGCGGCACGGCGCGCATAGCCTCGCTGCGTGCTCGAGGAGCTGCGTCCCCTGCTCGCCGACCCGGTGGTCCGCCGGTCGGTGGGGGACGACGCGTGGCGCCGGGGGGCTGTCTACGCCGACGAGGGCCGGGTCCTCGACATCGACTACCGGGTCGCGACCCGGCGGATGAGCGCGGCCGTCGCGGGCAGCGGCGGACTGCTCTACCAGACCACCGCGTCGTACGACCCGATCGCCGGGCGGTGGCGGGGGCAGTGCAGCTGCCCGGTGGCGGCGGACTGCAAGCACGTCGCCGCGATGCTGATCGCCGCCCAGGACGGCGGCGTGCGCGTTCGGGCCGACTCCTACGTGCCGGCCGCCGCGCCGCCCCCGTCGCCGGCGTGGGAGCGGGCGCTGATCGACCTGGTGGAGGACCCGGTGTCCGCCCGCCCGGTGCTGCCCATGGCCGTGCAGTTCCAGGTCGAGGAGCGCGCGGGGCGGCCGGCGTCGGTGCGGCTGCAGCCGCTCGTGCCCGGGGCGCGCAGCCGCTGGGTGCGCACCGGGGTGTCGTGGCGGAACCTGCCGTACGAGCGCCACACGTCCCGCGACCAGGCGCACGTGTCCGCGCTGCTCGGGCTGCACCAGGCGGTGCGGGGCGCCGAGGGCTACGTCTACGGCGCCGAGCCGCCGGTGCTGCTGGAGACGGCCGGCCCCGGGCTGTGGCCGGCGCTGCGGCGGGCCGTCGACGACGGCGTGACCCTGCTGACGAAGCGCGGCGAGCCGGTGCGCGTGCTGCCCGACCCGGGCGAGCTCGTCGTGGACGTGTCCGGCGACGGCGGCGACCTGTGCCTGGAGCCCGTGCTGCAGCTGGCCGACGGCGTCCGCGTGCCGGTCGGGTCGCTGCTGTTCCTCGGCAGCCCGATCCACGGGGCCGCGCTGGTCCCCGGTCTCGAGGGGCCCGCCGTCGGCGCGGGGCTCGTCCTCGTGCCCGTGCAGCGGGTGCCGCGCGGCGTGCAGAACCTGCTGGCCGCCGGGCAGGTGCGGGTGCCGGCCGCCGACCGCGCCCGGTTCCTGCGGTCCTTCTACCCGGCGCTGCGCCGCGCGCTGCCCGTGCGAGCCGCCGACCCGACGGTGGAACTGCCCGAGGTGGCGCCGCCGCAGCTGTGCCTGCAGGTCGAGCACGCGCCCGGCCACCGGCTGCGGATGGCCTGGTCGGTGCTCTACCGGACGGGGGAGGAGACGCGGCGGCTGCCGCTGGCCCGCGGCACCGGCGTCGTCCCCGACACCGGGCGGGACGCCGCGGCCGAGGACCGGCTGGTCCGGGCGCTGCCGTTCCCGCCGGCCCAGCTGTCGGGCCTGTGGCGGGGCAGCCCGCACCGGCCGGTCGCCGAGGCGGAGCTGGCCGGCCTGGACGCCGCCGTCCTCACCGCCGAGTGGCTGCCCCGCCTCGCCGAGGCCGGGGTGCGGATCGAGGTGACCGGCGAGGCGCCGGACTACCGGCGGACCGAGGCCCAGCCGGTCGTGCGGGTGTCGGCCACCGACGCCGCCGACGGCGACTGGTTCGACCTCGGCGTCACCGTCACCGTCGACGGCGAGGACATCCCGTTCGTGCAGCTGTTCGCGGCGCTGGCCGCCGGGGAGGAGTTCCTGCTGCTGCCGAGCGGCACGTGGTTCGACGTCCGCCGGCCGGAGTTCGAGCGACTGCGGCGGCTGCTCGACGAGGCGCGGGCGCTGCAGGAGGACGACCGTCCGGACCTGCGGATCACCCGCTACCAGGCCGGGCTCTGGGAGGAGCTCGTCGAGGTCGGCGTCGTCGACGAGCAGAGCGAGCGGTGGGAGCGCGACGTCGGCCGGCTGCTCGAGGTCGAGGCCGCGCCGCCGCCCCCGGCGCCGGCGTCGCTGGCCGCGGAGCTGCGGCCCTACCAGCTGGAGGGCTACCAGTGGCTGGCGGTGCTGTGGGACCTCGGCCTGGGCGGCGTGCTCGCCGACGACATGGGGCTGGGCAAGACGCTGCAGACCCTGGCGCTGCTGTGCCGGGCGCAGGAGGCCGGCGAGCTGACCGCACCGGTGCTCGTCGTGGCGCCGACCAGCGTGGTGTCGAACTGGGTGCGGGAGGCCGCGCGGTTCGCGCCCGGGCTGCGGGTGGCGGCGGTCGAGGGGACCGGCCGCAAGCGCGGGTCGACGCTGGCGGAGGCGGTGGACGGCGCGGACGTCGTCGTCACCTCCTACACGCTGCTGCGGCTGCGGGAGGCGGAGTTCCGGGACCTGCCGTGGAGCGGGCTGGTGCTCGACGAGGCGCAGGTGGTGAAGAACCACCGGGCCAAGACCTACGCGGCCGCGCGGCGGGTGCCGGCCCGGTTCAAGCTGGCGATCACCGGCACGCCGGTGGAGAACGACCTGATGGACCTGTGGGCGATGCTGTCGATCGTCGCTCCGGGGCTGTTCCCCAACCCCAAGCTGTTCGCCGAGCACTACCGGACGCCGATCGAGCGCGGCCGCGACGCCGAGGTGCTGGCCGCGCTGCGCCGCCGGATCCGGCCGCTGATGCGCCGCCGCACCAAGGAGCAGGTGGCCGCCGAGCTGCCGCCCAAGCAGGAGCAGGTGCTCGAGGTGGTGCTGGAGCCCCGGCACCGCCGGGTCTACGACACCCATCTGCAGCAGGAGCGGCGCAAGGTGCTCGGCCTGGTCGACGACCTGCAGCGCAACCGGTTCACGATCTTCCGGTCGCTGACGCTGCTGCGGCAGCTCGCCCTCGACCCCGCCCTGGTGGACGACGCCTACGCCGGGATCGCGTCGAGCAAGGCCGATGCGTTCCTCGAGCACCTGCGGGAGGTCGTCGCCGAGGGGCACCGGGCGCTGGTGTTCAGCTCGTTCACCGGCTTCCTGCGCACCGTGCGCGACCGGCTGGACGCCGAGGAGCTGCCCTACGCCTACCTGGACGGGTCGACCCGCGACCGCGACGCCGCGGTCGCCGCGTTCCGGCAGGGCGAGGTCCCGGTGTTCCTGATCAGCCTCAAGGCCGGCGGCTCCGGGCTGAACCTCACCGAGGCCGACTACGTCTTCGTGCTCGACCCGTGGTGGAACCCGGCCGCGGAGGCGCAGGCGGTCGACCGGGCGCACCGGATCGGCCAGGAGAAGACGGTGATGGTCTACCGGCTGGTCGCCGCTGACACGATCGAGCAGAAGGTGCTGGCGCTGCAGGAGCGCAAGCGCGACCTGTTCACCCGGGTCATGGAGGACGACGACGGCGCGCTGACCGGCCCGCTGACCGCCGAGGACATCCGCGGCCTCTTCACCTGACCCATGCAGCGCTACCCCGGCAGGATCACGGTGTGAAGCTGGGCATCAGCCTGCCGGACGAGGACGTCGCGCTCATCGACGACTACGGCCGCCGGTCCGGCCTGGGTTCGCGCTCCGCCGTGATCCGCAGAGCGCTGGAGCTGTTGCGCCAACCCGAGCTGGAAGCGGACTACGCGGCTGCGTGGGACGAGTGGGCCGCCGGCGGGGATCAGGTCGAGTGGGGCGCGACGCTCGGTGACGGGCTCGGCGATGCGCCGCGGTGAGATCCGCCTGGTCGACTGGAGCCCGTGCGGGGAAGCGAGGCGAGCAAGCGCCGCCCGGCCGTCCTGGTCGGTGGCCGTGGAGCGCGTCGGCCCCGTGCTCGGTGAGCTGTCCGAGGACCTGGTCCTCGCGCTCGACGGTGCGCTGCGCCTCCACCTGCAGCTGTGACCCGCGGGCCGCTGACGACAGGCTGCAGGTGCCCGGTGCGGCGCACACCGATCGGAGGCCGGGCGGCCTAGCGTGCGTCCGTCGGCCCCTCCGGGGAGTCGGACTCCGGTCGTCTCGTGCAGGAGCGTGTTGGTGCCGTCCCGTCCTCCCGCGCCCCGTCGGTCTCGCGGTGGTGGCCTGCGCTGGACCGCCTCGGCCGTGGCCACCGGCTTCCTGCTCAGCGTGGCGGTGGCCTGCGTGTCGGACGGCGGCTCCGACGGGCCAGTGACGTCCGCGGCCGAGGGGTGGCCGCTGACCGGCGTGGACAGCACCGGGGCGGACATGGCCCGGCCGGCGCTGGCGGTGAAGGTGGAGAACTCCCCGGCCGCCCGGCCCCAGACCGGGCTGAACGCCGCGGACGTGGTGTGGGAGGAGGTGGTGGAGGGCGGCATCAGCCGTTTCGTCGCCGTCTACCACTCCACGCTGCCGCCGGCGATCGGGCCGGTGCGCTCGGTGCGCCCGATGGACGCCCCGATCGCGGCTCCGCTGCGGGGCCTGCTGGCGTTCACGGGTGGCCAGGAGCCGTTCGTGCAGGCGGTGAGCGCGGCGGGCCTGCAGGACGTCAGCTCCGACTCCGGCGCCGACGGCTACTCCCGGGCCCCCGAACGCAGCGCGCCGCACAACACCTACGTCGACCCGGCCGCGCTGCTGGCCCAGGCCGACGCCGGGCACCGCGCCCCGCCGCCCCAGCAGTTCGTGTTCTCCGCGGAGCCGACCGCGCCGGCGGAGGGAGCGGCGGCCACCGAGCTCGACCTGACGCTGTCGCCGGTCGCCGAGCCCCGGTGGACCTGGAGCGACGGCGAGGCCGCGTGGCTCCGCTCGGAGGGCTCGGCTGACGCGGTGGACGCCGACGGCGTCCGGCTGCGGGCCACCAACGTCGTGGTGCTGCGCGTGGACGTGGTCGACACCCCGTTCACCGACAGCGCCGGCAACCCCGTGCCCGAGACGGTGATGGTCGGCGGCGGGGAGGCGGTGGTCGCCAGCGGCGGGCACACGGTGGCGGCGTCCTGGTCGAAGTCCGCGGTGGACCAGCCCGTCGTCCTCACGCTGGACGACGGCGATCCCGTGGCGCTGGCACCCGGGACCACCTGGGTCGAGCTGGTGCCGACCGGGACAGGCTCCGTCGCCGTCGGCTGAGCCCGCCCGCGCTGCGGACGCCTGAGCGCACCCGCCGCGCGGCTGACGGCCGGAAGGGATTGCCGCCTCCGGCGGGCGTGCACCAGTGTCGCGGACATGGAGATGCGCACGCTGGGCCGCACCGGCGTCAAGGTCAGCCCGCTCTGCCTCGGCGCGATGATGTTCGGCGAGTGGGGCAACAAGGACCACGACGACTCGGTCACGATCGTCCACGCGGCCCTCGACGCGGGGATCAACTTCGTCGACACCGCCGACGTCTACTCGGCCGGGGAGTCGGAGGAGATCGTCGGCAAGGCGCTGGCCGGCGGCCGCCGCGAGCACGTCGTCCTCGCGACCAAGGCGTTCAGCCCGATGGGCCGCGACCCCAACCAGCGGGGGAGCAGCCGCCGCTGGCTGGTCCGCGAGGTCGAGGCCAGCCTGCGCCGCCTGGGCACCGACTACATCGACCTGTACCAGATCCACCGCCCGTCGACCGACACCGACGTCGAGGAGACCCTGGACGCGCTGACCGACCTGCAGCGGGCCGGCAAGATCCTCTACTTCGGCTCCTCGACGTTCCTGCCGTCGCAGATCGTGCAGGCGCAGTGGGCCGCCGAGCGGCGGCACAGCGGCCGGTTCGTCACCGAGCAGCCGCCGTACTCGATCCTGGTCCGCGGCATCGAGCGCGAGGTGCTGCCCGTCTGCCAGCAGTACGGCATGGGCACGCTGGTGTGGAGCCCGCTGGCCGGCGGCTGGCTGTCCGGGAAGTGGCGCAAGGGCCAGGACGCCCCCGACACCAACCGGTCCCGGGCGTTCGGCGGGGCCATGGCCAGCCGCTACGACCTCACCGACCCGGTCAACCAGGCCAAGCTCGAGGCGGCCGACGCGCTGGCCCGGCTCGCCGAGGACCACGGCCTGAGCCTCGTGCAACTGGCGATCGCCTTCACGATCCGGCACCCGGGCGTGACCTCGGCGATCATCGGCCCGCGCACGATGGACCAGCTGACCAGCCAGCTGCCCGCGGCCGACCTGATGCTGTCCGACGAGGTGCTCGACGCGATCGACGAGATCGTCCCGCCGGGCACCAACATCCGCGCCGACGACGCCGGCTACACGCCGCCCTGGCTCACGGACGCGCCCCAGCGTCGCCGCTGAGCGCCGGGCCGGGGCGCCTCAGGGAGCTTGCGGTCAGACGTGGATGACGCGTGGTCCGCCGAGGTCGGAGAGGGCGTCGAAGTCGGCGTCCTGGCTGACGACCGGCACGCCGTGTGCGAGTGCGGTGGCGGCGATCCAGGTGTCGTTGACGTTCAGTCGCCTGCCGGAGCCGGCGATGCGCAGCCGTAGCTCCGCCCACGCATCGGCCACGGCCGCGTGGATCGGCAGCTGGTGGAGGTCGGCCACGGTCTGCAGGGTGGTGAGCCGCCGTGACCGCACCGACAGGTCCGTGGCGGCGAGCACCCCGGCCCGGAGCTCGCCGTAGGTGATCACCGAGACGGCGACCTCGTCGGGCAGGCGCGCGACATCGAGGGCTCGGCCCTCACGGGCGATGAAGTCGCTGGTGTCGAGCAGGCCGCGGGTCACTCGATCGGCCCGAGCTCGTCCGTTCCGCCGGCCAGGGCCTTCAGTTCTTCACGAAGTGCCGGGTCGGCCTGGATCCTCGCGAGTCGCTCGACCAGGGCGGAGCTACTGGTCCAGTGCGGTCGGCGGCTCCGGATCGGCCCCAGTTCCGCGACCGGCTCACCGTTCACCGTGATCTCCACGGACTCGCCGCTCGCAGCTCGGCGCAGGACTGCGGCGGTGTCGTTGCGCAGTTCTCGGGACGCCACCCTCACGGCTGCGACCGTAGCCCCCGATAGGCGAAGGGCCTCGGTCATGTGACGGGCCACTGCAGACGGGGCAGAACGGGAACGGCGACGCGGCCGTTGCCGACGTGCAGGCTGCAGTCCAGGCCGGCGCGGTCGCGCACGACCGCCTCCACCGCCGAGCTCCACGCGTGGTCGTCGGGGGAGAGGCCGGCCGGGCCGCGGCGCTCGAGCAGCATCGCCAGGTGCAGCCCGCCCGGATCGACGTCCTCCGACTCGGCGACGGCCTCGTGCACCAGAGCCAGGTTGCCGAGCACGACGCGATCGGGCTCGAGCGGCACCTCCTCGATCGGCATGAGCAGCGGCACCATGGTGCCGTCGCCACGGAGCCAGGTCAGCCAGAGCGAGCGGCGCACCGGCGGGCCGTCGAGCTGCAGGAGGGCGGCCCAGCGCTCGGTCAGCTCGGCGGCGGTGGTGGTGCGGACGTCCGGGTGGGGGCGGGTCGACATGGGGAGGCACTCTGGCCGATCCGGGCGACCGCCGCGGCCGTTGTCCACAGGCTGCTCTCAGCCGGCCTCCTCGTCCCACGCACGGACGGCGTCGAGGAACGCGTCGGAGTAGCGGCTCGGGTGGGACGTCGGGATCGGTGGTGATGCCCAGGAGCATCGACGCCATGACGAGCAGCGCGCCGGGGCTGGGGGAGTCGAGGCCGCTGCGGAAGGCGGCTAGCAGGTCCGACTGGAACTGAGTGCGGTCCTCGACGCTGATGCGGATGGTCGTTCGGGGGTCGTCCGTGGTCATGCCGGCGGAAGCTAGGCGCGACCGCCGACGTGAGCGGGTGGGTCAACGCTGTCCTGTGGACGGACGGCGGATGCGCCGCCGCGCCGCCCGCGGCCGCCGGTACGCCTCCTAAACGCCCTCCCGCCGGCGCACCATCTCGGCGATCCAGACCGGCGCGTACGGGGAGGTGCAGTTCGGCGGGGTCGGATAGTCCTCGAGCACGCGGAGCCGCTCGCCGATGGCGATCGCGCGGGCGCGGTGCTCGGCGTGCTCGATGCCGATCTGCGCCAGGCAGGCATTCATCGCCCACTGCAGCCGGTCCGGGGCGTCCTTCATCTCCGCCTCGATGACGTCGAGCAGGCCCGGCAGGTCGAGGCCGTCGGGCCGCTTCGCCACCCGCTCGGTGGTCAGGGCCCAGCCGGCGCTGGCGACCACCGGGTCCGGGTCGGCGAGCCACGCCAGGCGCAGCTCCTCGGCGTGCGGGCTCTTCTTCACCACGTAGTTCACGAGCCAGTCGTGCACCTTCGGCGTCCGCGCCTCGCGCAGCATCGCGTCCAGCTCGTCGCGGCCGAACGCCTTCGGCCGGCAGATCAGCAGGGCCAGCAGCCGCGCCGCGCTGTCGCCGGTCGCCCACAGCTCGCGCGCGAGGTCCTGCTGGGTCTTCAGCCGCTTGGCGATCGCGCGCAGGGCGCCGAGGTTCACCCCGTGGTCGTCGCCGTGCCGGGCGTTCACCTCGCGGATGCGGGGGTCCTCGAGGCCGGCCAGCTCGGCCCGCAGCTCGGCGACCGTCGTCCCGTCCGCGCTCACCACGCGCTGGTCGGCTGGAGCACCGCCTCGGTCAGCGCCTCGGTGCGGAAGTGGGTGAACTGCTGGTACTCGGGGTCGGCGACCATCCGGCTGAACGCCTCGCGGCTCGGGTACCGGACGAGGAGGACGGCGTCCCAGGCCTGGCCCTCCTCGGCGACCAGCGGCGTGTGCCCGTCGCCGGCGTAGACGACCTCGCCGCCGTAGCGCGGCAGGTAGGTCTCCTTCAGCGCCGCGGAGTACTGCGCGTAGGACTCGCGGCCGCCCTCGGCGAAGCGCAGCAGGTTGAGCATGACGACGGGACCGCCGGGGTCCTCGGCGAGGAAGCGCTTGAGGTCGGCGCCGCGCGGGTCGATGGCCATGGCTCCGGAAGCTAGCGGCCGGGATCCGCGGGCGCCCCGCGGGGGGCGTACCCGGGCAGCCAGCGGGCGACCTCGCCGTCGACGTCCACCGCGGCGCCGAGCGAGCAGAGGACGCCGACCGTCCCCGTGGCGACCCGCTGCAGCAGCAGGTGCCGCGGCGGGATCGACAGCCGGCGCTGGGTGCGCGACGCGCTGCCGAGCGGGTCGGACGCCCGCCGGGTCTGGGCCTGCAGCCAGGTCCGGGTGAACCGGTACGGGCGGGCGCGCAGCGGCTCGAAGTACGGGTCGAGCAGGTCGGAGAGCGCGGCCGCGGAGACCCTGCCCGGCTGCAGCAGGCCGGCGCCGGCCGCCAGGCGGTGCAGCCCGGCCGCGTCGCCGTCCCGTCCGGCGGCGAGCAGGGGGCCGAGCCGGTGCGGCCAGCCGCCGGGCGTCGGCTCGGTGGCGCCGAAGTCCAGGACGCCGAGCCGGCCGTCGTCCAGCAGCCGGAAGTTGCCGGGATGCGGGTCGCCGTGCAGGCGGCCGGCCCGTACCGGCGCGGACGCGAGCAGCCGGACGAGCAGGACGCCGGCGCGGTCGCGGTCGTCCGGGGACCCGCCGGCGATCACCCGCGACAGCGGCGTCCCCTCCAGCCACCGGGTCACCAGCACCTGACCGGCGACGGCGACGACCTCGGGCACGGCGATGTCCGGATCCCCGCGGTAGGCGTCGGCGAAAGCCGTCTGCGCCGCGGCCTCGTGCGCGTAGTCGACCTCCTCGACCAGCCGGCTGCGCAGCTCGGCGAGCAGCTCGCGCGCGTCCAGGCCGGGCGCGGCGACGCCGATGACCGGGGCCAGCGTGTCGAGCAGCCGCAGGTCGGCGACGAGCGCGTCGCCGGCGCCGGGGTACTGGACCTTCACGGCGACCGGGGTGCCGTCGGACCAGGTGGCGCGGTGCACCTGGCCGACGCTGGCCGCGGCGACCGGTGCCTCGTCGAACTCGCGGAACGGGTCGCGGTCGAAGGCCCGGGCCAGCTGCTCGCGGACCATGCCCGCGGGCATCGCCGGCGCGGCCTCCTGCAGGCGGGTCAGGGTCTCCCGGTAGGGGCCGACCAGCTGCTCCGGTAGCGCCGCCTCCATCGCCGACATCGCCTGGCCGACCTTCATCGCGCCGCCCTTGAGCTGGCCGAGGGTGGCGAACAGCTGCTCGGCGGTGCGCTGCTGCACCTGCGCGGCGACCGCCTCGGCCGGGCGCCCGCCGATCCGCTTGCCCAGCCCGAGCGCCGTCCGCCCGGCGTGGGCGGCGGGCAGGGCCGCCAGGCGGGCGGTGCGCGCGAGGCGGCTGCGGGGTGGCCGGCCGCTCTCCGGGGAGTCCACCGGCGGACGGTACCGCCGGTCGTCGTCCCTACCGCTCCGGTGCGGCGCCGACCTCGCGGGCCAGCTCCTCGATCGGCGCGGACCAGGCGCCGGGCGAGGTCCAGACGAAGCTGTGCGCGCCGGGGAGGGTCCGGAACCGGCCGTCGGGTGCCCGGTTCCCGAGCTCGCGGGCCCACGGCTCGGTGCACAGCCGGTCGGTGTCGCCGTACAGGACCAGGACGGGCTGCTCGACCTGCGCCACGGTCTCCTCGAGGTGGTCGTCGAGGTGGGCTTGGAGCGCGTGCCGGACCCGCCGCAGGCTCGCCCGCCGGCGCTCGGGCGCGTGCTGCTCGTCGAGGTCGGGCGGCTCGAGCCCGTGGTTGCGGCGCCAGGCGAGCAGCACCTTGCGGAGGCTGCGGAAGGCCGGGTCGACGGTGGGGGAGGCGAGGACGAGCGCCCGCACCCGGGCCGGCTCCCGGGCCGCGACGTGGGCGACGACCTGGGTGCCGCTGGAGTGGCCGACGGCGACGACCGGGCCCGGCCGCGCTGCGTCGAGCCACTGGACGACGGCGTCGGCGAACTGGCGCACGTCCATGGGATGCGGCGGCTCCCCGCTGCCGGAGAAGCCGGGCAGTTCGACCAGGTGCGCCCGGGTCCACGTGCCGAGCGCCTGCACCGCGGGCTGCAGGTAGTCGGAGACGGCGAGGCCGGGGACGACGACGACCTCGGGGACGCCGGGCCGCGGCGTGCCGGCCGTGCGGCTGCGCATGACGCCCCAGCGGGTGGGGCGGTGCTGCAGCTCGACGGCCACGGGGTCCGACGCTAGTGCGGAGGGAACGCCGTCGCCCTGCGGGACGGCGGAGGCGCTGGTTGGGTGGCGGTGGACGGTCAGCCAGCGCCGTCCGGCCCGGACCAGGGGAGTCGGCCATGGCGAAGACCGCCGCAGGGACGTCGAAGCAGTCGATGGCGAGGGCGCTGGGCGCCGCGGGCGCGGCCTTCGGGCTGGTGAGCGTGGTGGCGCCGCGGGCGGTGGCGGCCGGGTACGGGGTGCCCGTGACGCCGGCCGGGCTGCAGCTGCAGCGGCTGTTCGGCAGCCGGGCGCTGGTCCTCTCCGCGCTGGCGCTGACCGCGAAGACCGAGGACGAGGTCGACCGCGGGCTCACCGCGGTGGCGGCGGCGAACCTGATCGACACCCTGACCGCGCTCACTGCGGCGGGTCAGGCCGGCGGGCGGACCACCGGGCGCGCGGTCGCCAGCTCCCTGGCCTACGGCGCGGCGGCGCTGTGGGTCCGCTCGATGAAGCGCTGACCGGCGGGGCCGTCAGCCCTCGGATGCACCGACCACGAACGCGAACGCGCCCTCCTCGCACACGCGGGTGATCGCCACCGACCGCCCGTCGGCGGCGGCCACCAGGTCGCCGTAGCTGGACTGCGCGGCGCACAGCGGCGCCTCGGCCACGGTGCGGCCGGTCCGCAGGTCGACGGTGGCCAGCGTCGTCTGCAAGTCGGGGTGCTGGAGGGGCAGGTAGACGTAGCGGCCGGACGGGTCGCCGACGACCGTGGTGGGCAGGCTCTCGGCGGGGAGGGGGAGGGTCTCGTCGACGGCACGGTCCCGGACCACCACCAGCGACGTCGCCCGGTCGGTGGGGGACTCCGTCGCCACGGGGACGACGGTGGTGCCGTCCGCGGTCACGGTCAGGTCGAACGCGTAGGCGTTCTCGGCGCCGCCCCCGAGGTCGATGGAGGGGCCTCGGCGGTCCAGGTCGGCGTCGTACTCGATGAGGCGCACGCCGCTGCGGATGTCGTCGCGGTCCGGGCCGACCTCCATCAGCGCCGTGACGCCGCCGTCCGGTCGCGGGGCGAGGGCGAGGACGTCGCTGCGGCCGGGCACGTCGGCGCTCGCCGTGACCTGGTCGCGGAACTCCCCGGTGGGCAGGTCGACGGCGGCGACGGTGCTGCCCCCGCTCCGGGTGTCGGCGAACCAGAACCGGTAGCCGACGTAGAGGGTGTCGCCGTCGGGGGAGACGGTGAGATCGCGGAACTCGGCGTCGCCGGCGCCGGTGAAGTCGAGCAGCTCCGGCTCGTCGGCACCGGGGCGCAGCACGTACAGGGCGAGCCGCGAGGTCTCGCCGTCCCACCGGGTGGTGCCGGCGACGATCGTTCCGTCGGGCGCCACCGCCAGCTGCCCGCGCTCGCCGATCGCGGGGAAGGGGCGGAGGTCGGCGAGGGCCGGTGCGCCGTCGTCGCCGGGGACGATCGCGCCGAGGTAGGTCTGGTCTGAGCCGGTGTTGTAGCCGGTGCCCGGCCCGAGCACGGCGACGTGGTGGCCGTCGGGGTGCGCCGCGATGGCGTAGGCGACGTGGCCGTCCTCGACGGCGAGGCCGACCGCGCCGGTGACGGTCGTCAGGGGACCGGGCGTCGCCGGGACGCTGCCCGCCGGTGCGGCCGTCCCGGCGATGGTGGTGGTGCAGCCGGCGGTGAGGACCGCGAGGAGCACGGGAGCGAGGCGGGCGCGGGAGGACACGTCGTCCCATCGGACGATGCCGTCTCGTTCCGCAGTGCTGCGGACGGGCGGTTCACCCGCGAGGGTGCCGACGGACGTCCGGGCCGGGGGGTGCGCCCCGGCCCGGACGGCGCGGCGGTCGAGGCGCTAGGCGGACGTGCAGGACACCACGGCGTACTGGCCGGTCGACGTCTGCTCGGCGACGACCTCGCCGTCCACGGTGATCCGGCAGGTGATCGTCGTCCCGTCCGGGGCGGACTGGTCGAGCACCGGGTTCATCGCGCCGGTCAGGACGAAGCCCCGGGCCAGGGAGTCCTCCGCCGTCACGGTCTTCGACCAGGGCGCGGGGACGTTGTTCTCCTGCGACGTGCCGACGCCGTTCGCGTCGGCCGTGGCGTAGGTGGCGGAGATCGAGGGGGCGTCCGACTCCAGGGTGTAGACGACGTCGACGTCGCCGCCGGCCGCCTGGTCGACCGCGTCCGTCACCGACGAGCAGCCGGTCAAGGCCCCGGCCGCGGCGACGACGGAGATAAGTACGAAAGAGTTCCGCATGATTGGGGACCGTAACTCGGCATGCCGCTCCGGCCGTGGTGCGGCGGGGTCAGTCGTGGCCACGGCGGAGGCGGATGCGGGTGGTGTCGATGGGTCGGTTCCCAAGCAGCGCGGCGTCCCCGGAGCCGGGCGTCGAGATCGCCGTCAGCCGACGACGAAGGCCCTCGAGTGCGGGCCGTTCGGGTCGCAGGTGCCGGCGACGGCCAGCGACCGCCCGTTGGCGGCCAGCGCGAGCTCGCTGAACGACTCGGTCGTGACGCAGAGCGCGACCTCGGCGACGGTCCTCCCGGTCGTGAGGTCGACGGTGGCGATGGTCGTCGTCCCGTCGCCGTGGACGTAGGGCAGGAAGACCGACCGGCCGGTCGGGTCGCCGGCCATGCCGTACGGGGGCACGCCGGCGGGCACGGTGGCGTCGCTGGTCACCGCGCCGTCGCGGACGACGACGAGGTGGGTCTGCGCGCGCCCGTCGGGCCCGGCCGAGCCGACCGGCACGACGATGCCCTCCGCGGTGGCCGCGAGCGCGTAGACGAACGGGAACTCCAGGTCGGGGGCCAGGTCGACCGGCTGCGCGGCCGGCTCGAGGTCGGCGGTGAAGTCGACGGCGTAGACGGCGGCCTCCCGGGCGCCGCCGCGGAAGGACGCCTGGACGAGCGCGGTGACGCCGCCGTCGGGCCGCAGCGCGAGGTCGTGGACGTCGACGATCGCGGCGGGGGCCCCGACCTTGATCGGGACGTCGGCCAGGACCTCGCCGGTGGCGACGTCGAGGGCGGCGAGGTTGCTGGCGTCCTCGCCGGCCGCGCCGTACCACTGGTAGGCGACGTAGACGGTGCCGCCGTCGGGGGAGGCGGCGAGGTGGGCGGTGTCCGGGTCGCGCTGCCCGTCGACCTCGACGACGTCGGGCTCGTCCGCGCCCGGCCGGAGGAGGTGGATGCGGAGACCGCCGTCGTCGGCGAAGCTCCCCGTGCCGGCGGCGACGACCGTGCCGTCGGCGGTCACGAGCAGGTCGGCGTCGTAGCCCAGCGGCGGGAAGGACCGGATGTCGTCGAGCTCGACGCCGCCGGGGCCGGGGGAGACGGAGGCCAGCCGCCAGGCCTCGTCGTCGTAGCCGGCGCCGAGGAGGGCGACGAAGTCGCCGTCGGGGTGCGGGGCCACGGCGAACAGCGAGTAGCCGGTGGCGGCGCTGAGGTCCAGCTCCGCGCGGACCGTGGTGAACGGCCCGGCCGGCGCCGGGGTGCCGTCACTCCCGGCGGCGGGGGACGCCGAGCCGGCGACCGAGGTGGTGCAGCCGGCGGTGGTGGCGGCGAGCAGCAGGGCGGCGAGGCGGGTGCGGGCGGACACGCCGTCCCATCGGCCGGTTCCGTTCCGTAGTGGCGGTCGCGGCGGCGGGACTGACCCGGTCGGGGGAGGCGGCGCCTACTCGTTGACGTCGGCGACGCCGTTGCCGTTCAGGTCCGAGCCCGGGCCGAAGCACTCCTCGACGGTCGCGGTGCCGTCGGAGCAGCGGACCTCGAGGTCGGAGGAGTCGTAGTGGGGATCCTCGGGATAGGCGTCCTCGCGGACGCAGCCGTAGTCCTCCTCGAAGTGCCAGCCGCCGGGGCAGCCACCCTCGGCGTCGATGACCGCCTGCGCCGCGGCGGCCTCGCGCGCGGCCTGCTCGGCGGCGGCCTCCGCCGCCGCCCGGGCGGCCTCCTCGGCGGCGAGCCGGGCGGCGGTCTCCTGCTCGGCGGCCTGCTGCGCGGCGGCGGCGCTCTGCGCCTGGGTCGCGGCGCTCGCGTGGGCGGCCGCGGACGAGGCCAGCGACTCCAGCTCGGCCTGGACGCCGTCCTGCGCAGCGCGGGCCGCGTCGGCGAAGACGGCGTCGAGCGCGGGCGCCGTGGCGGGTGAGGCCTCCGAGCCGCAGCCGGCGAGCAGGCGGCGGCGATCACGGCGAGGACGGGCAGGCGCGAGCGCATGAAGAAGGACCCCGGATCGGCGCCGTTCCCCCGTGGCCGGCGCGGCGGGGAGCGTCGCACGGCGGGGCGAGGGAAGCGGGGCGCCACGGTCCGCACTCGCCGATGTGGGTGACGGCTCACGTTCCGCTGACGACGAAGACGGTGGTCGCGGGGCCGTCCCGCTGCGTGCAGGCGCCGATGGCGGCGAGGGCGCCGGTGGTGGGGTCGAGGGCGAGGGCACCGACGTCGCCCGCGCCGACGCACAGCACCGCGCTGCCCACCTCCTTACCGGTCGCGAGGTCGAGGGCGAGCAACTCGGGGTCGACGCCGTACGCGGCCTGGGCGACGAAGGCGCGGCGGCCGTCGGGGGTCACGGCGACGTCGGCGCCGGAGTCCTCGGTGTCGGCGACCTCGACCGGTTCGCCGGCCCGGCCGTCGCGGACGGTGACGAGGCGGAGGAGGGAGGCGGCGGGGTCGTGCAGCGTGGCGACGGCGGTGCCGTCGTCGGCTCGGGCCAGGCCGGCCGGGTCGCCGTCCGGGCCGAGGTCCGTGGGTCGCCCGGCCGGGGCGAGGTCGGTGCCATAGGCCTGCAGGGCGGCGCCGGTCTCGGTGTCGAGGAGGAGGGTGACGCCGTCGGCGCCGGCGGCGAGGTCGCCGACGCTGCCCGCCGGCTCGGCGGTGGCGGTGACGGCGCTGGTGGCCGGGTCGACGGCGAGGAGTTGCTCCCGGTCGCGCGTGGAGGCGGCGAGGTAGGCGGTGCGGCCGTCGGGGGAGAGGCCGGCGGTGACGTCGTCGGGTGCCGGGCCGAGCGGGGTGCGGCGGTCGCCGGTGATCAGCTGGAGCTGGTCCTCGGCGACGCCGACGACGTGGACGGTGCCGTCGGGGGCGGCGAGGACCTCGGCGCCGGGGCGGACGGCGGGCACGGGCGTGACCGGGCCGGCGCCGTCCGCGTCGATCTCGACCAGCCAGGTGGCGTCGTCCGTGCCGGCGAGGACGACCCAGCCGCCGTCCGGCAGGGGAGCGAGGTCGTAGGGCCGGACGTCGGTGCCGACGGCGGTGTCGAGGTCGATCGCGGCGAGCAGCTCGGGGCCGTCGGCCGGGACCTCGGGGGAGGAGGTGCAGCCGGCGAGCGCGAGGAGCAGGGCGGCGAGCTTCCTCAGACGGTCTCCGGGACCCGCAGGTGGGCGAGCGCCAGGTCCATCTCGTGCAGGTCGACGATCTTGGCGCCCGTGGCCTGGGCGAACTGCTCGCGCAGGGAGCGGGCGTGCCGGCGCACCAGGGCGAGCGCGTCGCGGGTCTCGAAGCTGGTCACGCTGACGGTGCGGCCGGCGCGCCGGTCGACCAGCAGGCTCACGCTGCAGAAGCCCGGCAGCTCCCGCAGCCGCGGCAGCAGGTTGAGCCGGTAGGCGTCGAGCAGCTCGTCGACGTGGTCGGGGGTGATCCGGGCCCAGGTGACCTGCGCGCCGGCGCCGTCGCCGGCCGGGCGGTCGCGGTGCATGACGGCGATCTCCCACTCCTGGACGTCGGAGTGCTGGCTGTCGAGCATGTGCTCGACGCTGTGCCGCCACGGGCGGACGCCCTCGGCGGTGGCGCGCATGGCGTCCCGGTCGGTCCACGCGGTGGCGATGATGCAGCGGCCGGTGTCCCGGTCGGTGAGCACCGACATGCCGATGGAGCCGTCCAGCTTGACGAGGTCGGGCAGTACTTCGTCGCGCAGGTAGGCGACGCCCTCGTCGATGCGGGCCGGGTCGCCGTGGATGTTCGTGGACCGTGCGTGCATGCCGCCGCTCCCCTTGGTCGGGCGACGCCCGGGCGGCAGCGCTCCGCGGACAACTGTGGCGCCCATCACGTCTTCGTGGCAACAGTCCTGGGGACGGCTCCTCAGCCGAGGAAGTAATGGACGCACGCAGCCTCGAGGGGCATGCAATTCACGCGATGAGTTCGTCCACATCCACCACCGCCAGGACCTCCCGGATCTCTGGCTGCTTGGTCAGGTCGAGCGGCTGCAGCTCCTTTCCGCCGCGGAGGTTCATCACCAGATCCGAGGCGGTGTCCTGCGCGACCGTGGCAGCGTCAGCTGACTGCCAGGCGACGCGGTCCAGCGCGGAGCGCTGCCATCGACCGGCGAGGAGGCAGCCAAGGCGGGGCCTGCCGTAGGCGTCGGCGCCCGCGTTGCGCAAGGCGACGACGCGCACCGAGCGGATGCCTGGGGCGACGGCCAGGGCCTCCCGGATAGTCACCATGACGTGGCCCATGACGGCCCGGGTGTAGTAGCCGGCCCGGTCGCCCTTGGACAGCTTGCGGAGGCTGAGGTTGCCGCTCGCCGTCGTCCCGGGCATCCGCTCCGGGACGATGTGCTCCCCGGGGATGACGACGATGACGGACACCTCGTCGCCGGCCACGCCGACGGGGGCCGCGGCGGCCTCGTTGTCCTCGAAGGCCTCGGCCAGGGCGCCGATGACCGTCTCGGGCTGGTTCGTCACCAGGGCGTGCCACCAGGCGTCGAGCGCCTGCTGGTACTCGGCCTGCTGCCGCGATCCTTCCTGGCGCAGCGCATGGATCTCCTGCTCTGCTGCGCGCCCCGCTGCCTCCTTGGCTGCAGTCCTCTGCGCCCGGGCGAAAACTCCAATGCCCGCCAGAGCAGCCTGGCGGTGACGGGCGTGGATGGCCTCAGAGTCGGGAGCCGGAGGAGGTGGCGCGACCGGCCGTTGCGCCGGCTCAAAGGTCTCCCGGTGGATGGAGAGCAGCCCCTGGAAGGCGCGTGCCAGACGCTGGGCCTCGTCCGCCTTGGCGGCCGCCGCCGGGCTGACGGTGAGCTGACGCTGATACGAACTGGCCGACGGTCGGAGCTGAGGGCGGGGGCGCCGTCCGCTGCCGGCGGAGGCGTAGTAGCTGACCGGTCCGACCCCGGTGGAGAAGCCGGTGCGTCCTCCGCCGATGTGCACACGGGCGGCCCGCGGTCCAATGCTGGTTCGGACTCCCCGGCTGGACACCCGGACCCGGACTCCGGGCACTACCTTCATCGAGAACCCCAGGCCCACGTCACTCCTCTCACTTGCGGAACGGCTCGGTGCGCCAAAGCGCGGTCGGGGTCCCTCTCTACCGCAGACTGGCGCGACCGCTCGTGACCGCCACGACGGGATGGTGTGGCCTTGAGCGGGGGAGTGAGCGGACACATGCTGAGCAGAGCCGTTCGTGCAGTGCTGGACGGGTTCCAGGCGACGGGCACCGCGAATCCGGCGAGGCGACTGGCCGAGCAAGCCGCAGCGCAGGGCTTCGAGCTGCTGGCGCCGGGCGGGAGCGGCACCGGCCGATATGTCCGACTCGTCCGCACAGCCGGCGACGGCACCAAGGTCACGCTGTACCTAGAAGCCACCCGGCTGACGGTCGGTGGAAAGGCCCTGCGGGACTACGCCAGCGGCCTGCCAGGCGCCGAGGTGACTTCCCGCGACGTCCGCTTCGGCTACGGATCGGCTGACGCTGCGCAGGTCCTCGCGGCGTTCGCCGCCTGGGACGGCGCCAGCACTGCGGCCGGTGCCGCGGTCGACGTGAGCTGGCCGTCCGTGGACGTGTCGGTGAGGCCCGATCCGATCCTGGCGCCGCGGTCGGCTCCGCGCAGCAAGCCCCGGCCGCCGTGGGAGTCCCGGCCGATCACCGCGCCGCTTCCCACGTCGCAGCCCTTCTCATCCGCTACTGCCATGGCTGCGGCGCCGGCGACAAGCCGTGCGGTCGGCGGTCCGGCCGTGCCGAAGCCGCTCATGGCAGTTCTCGGCGTCGGAGTACTGCTGGTCGTCATCGGTATCGCCGCCGGTGGTCTCGGTGGGGCACTGATCATGGCCGGACTGACGGCAGTCGCGGTGGGGGCGACTGCGGTCGTCACCGGCCGCGCCAGCTGGGCTCTCATCGCGACGCGTCGAGCCGGCACCGTGCTCGCGTCGGCCGGCCTCGCCGCTGTGATCGTCGGTGGCGCTGCGCTGCCGGGAACCGGGGACGCGGACGGTCCCGCGGTCGACGACGCGTCCTCGTCATCCGCCAGCACCCCGGCCGAGACCTCCGCCACGGAGGATCCGGAGGCCGCGGTCGTCGCCGCCGAGGAGCAACTGGACGACGTCGAGGCCGCCGAGGCGGCCAGCGGTGCCAATGTGAGCGCCACCGGCCTGCTCACCGACGACGCCGCCACGGCAGCCGTCACCGCAGCGGCCCCGACTACGGCCCTCGCTGCGGTCGCGGCCCTCGAGGTGCGTGGCCGCGCCCCTCGCACCGGATACGACCGGGACCTCTTCGGCGGCAGCTGGACCGACACCGACCGCAACGGCTGCGACACCCGCAACGACGTCCTCGCCCGGGACCTGAGCAACGACACCTTCAAGCCGGGCACCCACAACTGCGTCGTCCTCACCGGAACGCTGGCCGACCCGTACTCCGGTTCGACAATCAGCTTCCAGCGCGGCCAGAACACCAGCGACGAGGTGCAGATCGACCACGTTGTCGCGGTGTCGGACGCGTGGCAGAAGGGCGCTCAGGGCTGGGACAGCGGGACCCGTGTCGCCTTCTACAACGACCCGCTCAACCTGCTCGCCGTCGACGGTGGCCTCAACCAGCAGAAGGGCGACGGCGATGCCGCGACCTGGCTTCCCCCGGCCCGTGGCTACCGCTGCGCCTATGTCGCCCGGCAGGTCGCCGTCAAGGTCACCTACGGCCTGTGGGTGACCCAGGCCGAGCGCAACGCCATGGTCACCGTTTTGTCGGCCTGCCCGAACGAGCCCCTGCCGGGTGGCGTCGTCGCGAACATCCCGCAGCCCACGCCGGCGCCGGCGACGACGCAGTCTGCCCCCGCCCCGGTCGTGGTCGTGCCGGCGCCAGCGCCCCAGCGGGAGCCGGTGGGTGCGCCCGCGCCCGCTCCGGCTCCTGTCCCCGCGCCTGCTCCGGCTCCCGCGCCAGCCCCAGCTCCCGCACCCGATTCCGGCGTCTACTACCAGAACTGCGATGCCGTCCGGGCGGCCGGCGCCGCCCCCATCTACGCGGGCGATCCGGGATGGGAGCAGAAGTTCGACCGCGACGGTGACGGCGTCGGCTGCGAGAACTGACCGACGGCCGTGGTGCTGCTCAAACCGTCTCGGGGACACGGAGGTGCGCCGGCGCAAGGTCCATCTCGTGGGCGTCGACGATCTTGGCGCCCGTGGCCTGGGCGAACTGCTCGCGCAGGGAGCGGGCGTGCCGGCGCACCAGGGCGAGCGCGTCGCGGGTCTCGAAGCTGGTCACGCTGACGGTGCGGCCGGCGCGCCGGTCGACCAGCAGGCTCACGCTGCAGAAGCCCGGCAGCTCCCGCAGCCGCGGCAGCAGGTTGAGCCGGTAGGCGTCGAGCAGCTCGTCGACGTGGTCGGGGGTGATCCGGGCCCAGGTGACCTGCGCGCCGGCGCCGTCGCCGGCCGGGCGGTCGCGGTGCATGACGGCGATCTCCCACTCCTGGACGTCGGAGTGCTGGCTGTCGAGCATGTGCTCGACGCTGTGCCGCCACGGGCGGACGCCCTCGGCGGTGGCGCGCATGGCGTCCCGGTCGGTCCACGCGGTGGCGATGATGCAGCGGCCGGTGTCCCGGTCGGTGAGCACCGACATGCCGATGGAGCCGTCCAGCTTGACGAGGTCGGGCAGTACTTCGTCGCGCAGGTAGGCGACGCCCTCGTCGATGCGGGCCGGGTCGCCGTGGATGTTCGTGGACCGTGCGTGCATGCCGCCGCTCCCCTTGGTCGGGCGACGCCCGGGCGGCAGCGCCTGGTGGGGGTCACTGTGCCATCAGCGACCGGCGCAGGCAGCACCCGGCGTGCTTGCGAGCAGCGCCCGCACGGCCTGGCTACCGGACGAGCTCCTCCAAGAACTGCTGGGTCTCTGCGTCGGTGGAGTGGAGATAGACGCCCCGCAGGCCGCGGGTCAGCAGCACCTTGTAGACGTTGCGCACCAGCAGATCGAAGTCGGAGTCACTGACCCGCTTGGTGCTGCGGAAATCGGGGTCGCGGTTCGCGCTGCGGACCGTCTCCCAGCGGTCGGTGCGCCACACGAGGTCCGGTCCGAGCAGCACACCGTTCCACTCGTACTCGAATCCCTGTGCCGTGTAGACGCAGCCCACCTGGGCGAAGCCGCGCTCGTCGCTGGCCCAGAGCGCCGCGGGCGGGGCGTCGCCGACCGCTCGGTCGCCCTTGAGGTTCCACGGGCGAGCCCAGTCGCCGATCTGCACGTCAGGCACGAGTGAGCCGTCATGCCGAGGGTCGCTCCACGGCCAGCAGTAGCCGGCCGCCATGCGCGCGTTCTGCCGAGACGCGAGCTTCTCGGCGAGGGCCATCTCCATCGCCGAGGGCGAGGGCGCCGTCCGCACCTCGAAGCGCTCGTTGCCCGTCCACGGGACCGGCCCGCCTGGGAGGAGGCCGAGCAGACGCTCGACCCATTCGACGTACTCGGCGCTACCGCCGCTGCGGTACTGAGCGTTGAGGTCGACCTGGTGGACGTCGAGGCCACGCTCGCGGGCGTGCTTCTCGATGTCTTCGATGGTGCCCATCTCGCCGGGACGCACGACCTGGTTCTGGTCGAGGAGGAACACCGGCACACGGGCGGCGTCGATGAGCTCGTCGACCTGCCGCTTGTCCGTACGCAGCTCAGCCTTGGTCCAGCGGTTCGCCGAGGTCTCACGTAGGCGGTGCGCCTCGTCCGCGATGAGGACGTCGAGGCTGTTGGGTTCGGCGTCCATGAACTGGTTGAAGTAGCGGAACAGCGAGGCCACCCGCCGTCCGGTCACCTTGCGCAGCGTCTGGGTGAACGACCGCGATCCAGTGGCGTGTGCGACCCGGATGCCGCGCCGGCCCAGCTCGCCGAGGAGGGAGAGCGCGATGACGCTCTTCCCGGTGCCCGGGCCGCCGGAGACGATGACAACGCTCTTGGAGTTGCCCCGCCGCGCCTTCTCCACCTCGTGGAGGACGAGGTCGTAGGCGACGCGCTGCTCGTCCAGGAGCACGAATTGCTCGCGGATGCGCAGTTCCTCGGCGGCGACGGCAAGCAGCTGCCGGCTCGGGGCGACGAAGGATCGCAGCAGCCGATCGGCGTGGACCGAGGCGTTGGTGGGGGATAGGCGGCTGCGCAGATGGGCGAGGAAGGCGCCCTTGTCCTGGGCGGTGAAGAACCGGCCGAGGGCGTCCTGCGGGTAGTTGCGGAGCTCCGACACGCGATCGTCGGTGGCGTTGTGAAGGTAGGCCAGGCCGGTGAGGACATCGTCCGTCTCGTGCAGCGTGCCGAGGAAGTCGAGCATGTACTCGACGTAGCCGCGGACCTGAGCCACCGGGTGCAGGATCGGTCGTGGTCCGTACGTCGGCTGGACGACAAGCTCGGGTTCTTCCTCGAAGAGTGTTGCGGCCGTCCACTGCTTGAGTTCGACGACGACGTACGACGGGCCGCCCCGGCGCGGGTGCTCACCGGCCAGGACGACGTCCACCCGCTTGCTCGACAGGGGGAGCTGGTACTCGACGAGCACCTCGACCCCGCCGAGGTCGGTCTGCTCGAGGTCGGCGGCCAGCGCGGCGAGGCTGACGTCCCACGAGCGGATCTCGGACGCCGACGCGGTGCGGTTCATCCGGTGCGTCATTTGCTTGGCCAGTGTGGAGCCCAGCCGGCCGGCGCGCGCGAGGTCGGCGAGTCCGGCAGCGGACGTGCGAAGTAGTGGCAAGGACCTGTCCCCGGGCAGCACGAATGAACGTGCGGGTGGGGGCATGTCCTTGCGGGGAAGCCCGTCGGGCCGCTGGCGTCACTGTAGAGGCGATTCCTGGACGGCTCGGTCACCCATACTGGCCCGCGTGGCGGACCTTGAGGACTCGATGGCGCGGAGGCGGGAGTCCACCGAAGCCCGGGACTGGGGCCGCTTTCACGACGTGAAGTCGCTAGCCCTGGCCTTGACCGGGGAGATCGGTGAATTGCCGAGATGGTGCGGTGGTTCCCGGCCGGCGCCAGAATCGAGGGCGACTTGAAGGCCCGCTTCAGTGACCAACTGGCCGAGGTGCTGCTCTATCTCTTGCGTCTGGCGGACGTCGTCGGCGTCAATCTTGGTGCCGTGGCTCTCGCCAAGCTAGCCCGCAACGAGGGGAGCTGCCCCGCCGCGGAGTTTCGAGGCATCGCGCCCAAGCCCCTTTGACATCACACGGTCGAGGAACAGCGTCCACCGGGACGCGGTGCATGTTGAGGGTCCGGTCGCTCAGCGCTTATGCGACAAGATTGAGGGCAGGGCCCGCTCGCCTAATGACTGCCCGTCATCCGAAGGTCAGGTGGTGCAGGCACCTCGTTTAACGGTCTAGCCGTTCGCCGGCATTGCCTTTTTCATTCAGGCGACCTTGGCGACGTGGAAGACATCAGCGGGCAGTGCGCGCTCGAGCTGCCACAAGATGCGCATGGGGCGTTCCCCGGTGTGAGAGAGGTACGTCATCGGCCCGGCGTAGAGGTAGGGCGGCGTGCCGAGGGTGCCGTCGGCGGTCTTCGACTCGCGGATGAACAGGTGGACAGTCGTGCCCATCTCCTGGTGGTTGATGTACCGCTGGCCCGTCGGCGAACGTTCGGCCGTCGTGCTCTGGGATTCCCACTGGAAAAGCGTCGGCGAGATAGCCCGGTCGGCGTACATCGTCGTGGGAGAGAAGTGTGCTTCCGTCTTCAGCAGCGTCACGAAGAAGACGTCGGCCTGGTCTGCGGGCACCCAGCGCACGCCCGAACCCCATGTCCCGTTGAGGTCGCGCATGCCGAAGGCGGCCAGCACCTCGTCGCGGCTAAAGCGCGCGTGGACGTGCAACGGCCGGGGGCCGGCAATCTCCAGCGCGGGAGTCACCCGCTCGATGCGGTCGTGCAGCACGCCAGTGAGTTCACCCAGCTCATCGGCGCGCCCGCGGTTCTCCAGCAACCGAGCCAGCGTGGCTTCCATGCTGCTGAATGGCGTGCGCGCTCCGAAGAGGGAGAAGTGCAGCATCGCGGCCAACCGACTGCGCCGCTCGTCGGCGTCAGTGCCCGCGCCCGTGGCGGCCTCTCGGAGGAACCGCAGCCGCTCGTCGTCGTCCACGTGCAGCATGCGTCCGAAGGCGGCACCCAGGGTTGCGTCGTCGGGTCCAGCTGGGGTCTCGTCCCAGCCAGCGGCACGCTTCAGGTCGAGCCAGCTCCGGCCACTTCCTCGATACAGGTCCTCCAGCTCGATTCCGGTGTCCTCGAGGAACTCGCCCAGAAACGGTCGTTGGGTCTGCTTTGCCTCGCTGATTAGGCCCTTCCACGAAACGGAGAGGGACTGCTTGATGTTGTCCAAGACGACTTGCTCGGCGATTCGGTCCAGCTGGATGTGGCAACCGGCGGGTAGACGCGGGAAGCCCGCCTGGACGTCACGCTGCAGGCCCCGCCGCGAGCTGCCGGTCAGCGCCCGGAACCGCAAGTCGAAGCGGAATTCCTTGTGCTGGGCGCCGATGAAGTCGAGCACGGTAAGGCAGGGCTTGTCCTCGGCCAACCGTAGACCGCGGCCGAGTTGCTGCAGGAACACCGTGGCGCTCTCCGTCGGGCGGAGGAACAGCACCGTGTCGACGGCGGGGACATCGAGGCCTTCGTTGAAGAGATCGACGGCGAAGAGGACGTTGACGGTGCGGTCCCGCAGTGCGTCGAGGGCTGCCTTCCGCTCCTCCCGCGAGGACGTGGCCGTGACCGCGCGGCTCGGGATGCCGGCCGCGGTGAACTTCTCGGCCATGTAGGCGGCGTGCTGGACGCTCACGCAAAACCCCAGGGCGCGCATGCGACGGGGCTCCTCGACCTTGTCCTGCACGGCCTGCAGCACCAGGCGGACGCGGTAGTCGTTGCCGGTGTACACGTTGGTCAGCTCGGTGGTGTCGTAGCCCCGGCCGCGGCGCCAGCGGAGCTGGTCGAGCGCGACGTCGTCGTGGATGCCGAAGTACTGGAAGGGCGCCAGCAGGCCCTGCTCGAGCGCCTCCCACAGCCGCAGCTCGACCGCCGTCCGTCCGTCGAACCACGACCGGACGTCGGCGCCGTCGGTGCGCTCCGGAGTAGCGGTCAGCCCCAGTAGGACCCTGGGCTTGAGGTGGTCGAGCAGCCGGCGGTAGGTCGATGCCTCCGCGTGATGGAACTCGTCAACCACGACGAGGTCGAAGCGCGTCGGATCCAGCTCGTCCAGCGACAGGTGGCTGAGGGACTGGATCGAGGCGAAGACGTGCGTCCACTCCCGCGGCCGCTGACCACCGACGAAGAGCTCGCCGAAGTCGCCCTGGCGGACCACGTGGCGGAAGGTCGAGAGGCTCTGGGTCAACAGCTCCTCGCGGTGTGCCACGAACAGCACGCTGTCGACCTCGCCGGCGGCTCGCAGCCGGCGGTAGTCCAGCGCGGACACCACAGTCTTGCCCGTGCCGGTGGCCATCACGACGAGGTTGCGCCAGCGCCCGTGCACCGTGCGCTCGGCGTCGAGCTTGTCGAGGATCTCCTGCTGGTACCCGAAGGGCCGGACGTCGAGGGCGGTGATCTGGATGGGCAGGTCTGAGGGGCCGCCCTTCTCGGCGTTCAGGGCCTGCCGCAGCCGGTCGCCGTCGCGCGTGGGCTCGTAGGTCTCGAAGGAGGCGTCGGCCCAGTAGCTGGCGAAGGTCTCCTCGAAGGTGGCGAGCAGGTGGGCCTGTTCGACGGCGGACAGGCGCACGTTCCATTCGAGTCCGTCGTGCATGGCCGTGTGCGAGAGGTTCGAGGAGCCGACGTAGGCCGTCGACAGGCCAGTTGACCGGTGGAACAGCCATGCCTTGGCGTGTAGCCGGGTCGTCCGGGTCTCGTAGGAGACCTTGACCTCGGCGCCGAGCTCGACCAGGCGGTCGAGCGCGCGCTGATCAGTGGCGCCCATGTAGGTCGTCGTGATGACGCGGAGTCGGCCGCCGCGGGCGACCAGTCGACGGACGGCGTCCTCGATGAGCAGCAGGCCGCGCCACTTGATGAAAGCGCAGAGGAGATCGACGTGATCGGCGGAGGCGAATTCGCGCTGGACTTCGCGTCCGATCCGCGGCTCGTTGGGTCCGTTAACGAGTAGGGCGCTGGTGCTGAGCGGGATGTCGGGGCGTGCCGGGAGGCTTGGTGGGCCGGGGGTGCCACTCGGTTCGGCGATCCCGAGGAGTGTCCGGGGCGGGGTGAGGATCCTCTGCTCGTCGGCCGTCGAATCCGCGGTCAGCTCGCCGATCGCCGCGAGGATGCGATTGGTCAGCTCCACCTGCCGGAGAACCGCACGGTCGTCGCTGCCGCCAGCCGCCTGGATCGCCCGAGCTGCGGCCTGGGCGACGTGTCGTGTGAGGGCGACGTGGGCGTCTGATGGGTCCAGCACGCCCAGCTGCGTGAGTTCCGGCGAGAGGCCGTCGAGATCGGCTTCCAGACGCTCGGTGACCAGGTGCTGATACAGGCCGGCAGGCACGTCCCCCATGTACTGGAACGTAACCGGGCGGCAACGCTCCGCTGTGGTCCGACTCGTCGATCTGGGTGCTCTGCTGGCAACTAGCGACTCCGACGCCCCGGATTGGGGAGGACGGGCAGGGCATTCGCCGCCTCCACGGCCAGCTTTCGGACGCGGGTCAGCTCGGGGTGGAAGGCGTTGTGGGCGTTTCCCTCGAGGTTGAGTGGCAGGTCGAGCCGCTTGATCAGCTCGTCCTCCAGCTCCCAAGGCCGCTCGTGCGCAATGAAGCTGACGCGCGCATGGGCAGCCATCCAGGCAGATAGGTCGTGCTCCCCATCCACGAACGTCCGGCGGTTCCCGGAGCCCACCCGCCTCAGCTGGATGCCCAACTCGTCGGCGAGCAGGCAGCCGAGCGTCTTGCGGAGTGTCGAGCCTTCGGCGTTGTTCGTGTAGTGCGTCTTGATCCTCTGGCGGAGTTGACCTCGACTCGGCGGTCGTCCGTTCATCGGCGGCCGCTTCGGACTGATGCCCGTGTAGAGCAGGACGCGGTCGCCGAACCGCCGACATGCGGAGACGTCCATTGATGCTGGCAACTTGTCGAACCACCAGCCGTAGACGCCGGGCACGGCGGGGATGGGGCAGGGACGCCGGAGGACCTCTTCGCGCTTCCACAGCTGTTCCGGCCGCAGGAACCGCGCCACCGCGTCGTCGAGGCGTTCGCTCACGCCGTCCTCGCCAGTGCCGCTCCCTGGAAGACCTGTTCCGCGTGCCAGCGCACATGGGTGGGGGCCGGGAGGGGAGTGCCCGGCCTTGGCTGAAGCCGGTGACCGTGCAAGTCGTAGATGGCGCGCCCCTGCGCCGTCCGGGCGGAGAAGCGCTGCGAGACGACGATGGCCAGGTCGTCGTCCAGTCCGAGCATCCCTCGGTCGAACAGCTTGTGGTGCAGGGAGCACAGGGCCAGCCCGTTGTCCAGGTCGTCGGGCCCGCCGAGCTTGAACCAGCGGACGTGCGCGGCCTCGATGCCGACGACCCCTCCGCCGGCGGCCCCGTCGAAGCCGCAGAAGGCGCACTGCCGGTCCCAGGCCTCGATCACGGCGGCGGGCCAGGCGCTGCTGCGGCGACGGTCGGCGGTGCCGACCCGGCGGGATGGTGCTCCGCCCTCGAGCAGGTCGGGGTCTAGGCCAACAGCCACCAGCACGTCCGGCGCAACGGTGCCGGGGAAGTGGCTCTCGACGAGGCTTCGTGCGGCCTCGTCGACGAGCTCGGGCCGATCCTGGAGGGCGGCCTCTAGGGAGGACTCCAGGCGGCCGGTCACTCCTTCCCGCAGCGGTCCGACGTTGTCCATGGGTACGTCGCGGTCGAGCATCCACACGCCATCGGCCCGAAGACGCGTGAACGGGTACGCCGCGCTCTGCGCGCGGCCGGTCTTCGACGTCGGCCCAAACTCCTCCAGGAGGTTCGCCAGCTTCTCCTCGGCCACCGACCAGGGAAGGTCGCTAGAACCCGTGGTGGCTAGCCGGCCCAACGCTAGGAGGACCAGCAGTGGCTTGTGGGGGGAGCGGTGCCCGTCCTGTCGGTGCTGTCGCAGGGAGGACAGCCTGCTGAGCACTTGTTCGGTATCGCTCGAAGGAACGGCAATCAATGCCCCTACCTCTGGCTCACTGTGTGTTGGTGTGATGCCGGCGTAGCAATCAAGGAGATGAGCTGTTGATTGGTCGGCTAGTCCAGGGCAGCTTCCCAGGGACCCACCGTATCGATGGTGAGGAATTCGGTACCCGGAGGGATTCGAATCTGGCCGTGGCAGGCGCCCACGTGATTGACTAACAGGTCTTCGTTCATCCCGTGAGCCCAGACCGCGAGGTGCTCATTTCCTCGATAGGTGAGGGTGGCGCTCATGAGACCGCGAGCAGGATTGGCGAGCCGCAGCACGTCCGCATTGGCGCCTCGAACGATGCCGTCCCATGCCTTGAGCCCATCCCAGCCAACGAACTCCAAGCTCCAGCCTCCATCGGCTGAGACCTCGAAGCCCGACAGTGGGCCCTGCTGCGCACACACGAAGGTGCCGGAATAGCGACCGATGGTGTTCAGCAGCAGGTCTCCCTGATCGCCGGCTTCGGTAATTTCCCACACGGCAATGTGCTCGCTGCCGAAGTGTTCAATCCGAATGGGCAGGACGCCGGTCACGCTGGCCCGAAGGATTCGGTTGCCGGACCCTGTGACCTTGGCAGTGTTGTCGGCAGCGCCCGACCGTGCGGCGGTCGGAGCCTCGTTGACTCGCTGCGTGGGCGCTCCTTGCATCCGTTCCCCATCAGCGCTGTGGATGATCAGCTGGGCCACCTCCTGGATGGAGAGGCTGACGCCCTTCTTGAAGTGCAGGGATTCGCCCGCGTCGGTCTGGAGAGTCAGTTCTCCGTTGATCATCCCGGCCTTCAAGCCGATACGGCTGGTGTCGATCTTTGACAGTGGGATGGACCGGACTCCGCCATCATGCGTGAATGCGATGCGCTTGTTCGTCACGAGTAGGACGTGATTGGGCAACCGACCGAAGGAGCCCTGCTGGTAGTTCGTCGTCGCGAGGACGGACTCCCCTTCTAGAAGGCCCACCTCATCGAGAAGCCAGTCGTGCAGTCGTGCCAGGTTTTTGTGCTGTGCCGGAAGGGTGAGGCCTACCGATGCAGTCGCGAAGTCGGGCCGGAGTGCGCGTGTCATTTGTCCTCACTGACCGGTAGCTGTTGATGGGCGAACGCATACTGCGCGCCCGAGACCGTGATTGGCTTCACTGTGGGGCATCGCGTCACCCTGCCTGAGTAGATCGGCAGGGACAGTTGCATCTCTGACTCCGGCATGCGCTCCGGGTCATGGCAGTGAGGGCCCCTCGCCTGTCGAGACTGATGTCTGAATTGGCCTCGATGACATCGACCAACGCCGAGGACGCCCCGCACGGATCTCGGTCCGTCTTACCGGTCTCGGGCTACCACGTCAGATGACCAGCGAGAAACCGTCCCTCCGGCGTGACGGCCGGGTTAAGTAAAGAGAGGTGATGCCGTGCGCACGGAATGTGACTCGTATGGAAGCTTTTGCCACGCCCAAGGGGGCGCGGGCGTGTGTTGGGCGATGGCGTGGTCCGTCGCTGCCCAGACCTCGCCGGGCACATCAGCTAGATGGCCGGCGACACGATCTCTCGAAGAGACGGCGCCGGCGCTCTCGGGGTGGACGGGAGGCACTTCGAGCGACCTCCTCGCAAGGTGCGAGCTGACTGAGCCCCGGCGGCTGTGGTGGGACCCGAGTGGTAACAGCCGCCGTTCACAGGGGTGCCGAGCTGGCGGCGCTGCACGCGGTCAGAGGGCGAAGCCTGCTACGAGTCCAACGACGACCAGCACCACCAGGAGCACGGACAGGAAGCCCACTTCATTGCGGATCCGAGTGAGCACGACCACCTGATGACGCATGAGGTCAAGCATCTCCTCGGCCTGCTCCTCGGTCATCCCCTGCAGCGCTGCCTTGTTGCTCACCCGAGTGACCGTAGTTCCGAGACGGGAACTACCCCATCTCCTCGAGGAGCGAGTCGCATCGATACTCACAACGGCCCCATCTGTACGGCCGATGTCGCGGAGGCGCCGATCAGACGACCGAGCCGGTCAACACGGCGGCGCTGGCGTGGCCGTCGATACCGGACCGCGATGAGGGCCGGACTGCCTCGAGCGACAGCCCGCGGAATGAGAGCGAGTCAGGCCGGCGCGGCCGGGGATGCGAACGGCTGCAGAGCGACGCGCGTTGCTCCTGGCGGCCTCTACGCGCCAGCAAGGGCGATGCCCCAGGCGTCGGATGGGGTGAACCGGGTGGATGTCGCTCCGGTTGTTGTCGGTGGCCGCTGCCACGCTCCGGCTCCGCCGTCACGGGGGGCGGCGGAGACGCACGGGGAGGGTCATGAGCAGTTCGGTGGGGATCCAGGCGGGGCGGATCTGCCCGCAGTGCGGGCGCGAGGAGTCGGTCCCGATCGTGTGGGGGCTACCGGCCGGTGACTCCTTCGACCTGGCCGAGCGTGGGCTGGTCGCGCTCGGCGGATGCCTGCGCGACCCGGAGAGCGACCCGGTTCTCGAGTGCCGGGCCTGCGGACTCGCCTGGGGACGCGAGGGTGACCCGACCGCCGACGAGCAGGCCCTCGCCGACCTGCTTCGCGTCGGCTGGCCGGAGGTGCTCCGCGCGCTGGGCGCCGGCTGGCGGCGGGAGGACGCCGGTCCGGACGACGGCATGCAGTGGTTCGTCAGCGGCGAGCCGGCCCAGCTGTCGGTCGGCGTCGACGCGGCCGGCCTCGTGCTGGCCCGTCCGATGGCCGACTGGGCCCCGCGCCAGGAGGTGCATCCGCCCGATGGCCGCCGGCTCACCCGCGAGGACCTCCGGTGGTTCTCGGCCGAGGTCATCGAGGTCGCCGGGGCCATCGCCACGCGGAGGCGCCGCTCGTTCCGCTGGTGCCGCACCTGCCGCCGGCCGGCCGCTCCCGAGGCCTTCGACAGCACCCGGATGACCTGCACCTCCTGCCTGGAGGCCTACGCGCGCTTCACGGAGTGACCCGCGAGGCCCGAGCAGTGACCTTCGTACCTGGTGCGCGCGGACAGGCCGTTCCTACGGTCCCCGGACATGCCCGGGAGCGCGCCGCTGATCGTGGCCGTCGACGACGACCCCGCCCTGCTCGCCGACGTCGAGCGCGAGCTGCGCGCCCGGTACGCCACCGACTACCGCGTCTGCTGCCTGGGCTCGGCCGAGGCGGCGCTCGCCGCGCTGACCGAGCTCTCCGCGACCGGCGAGGACGTCGCCCTGGTGCTGGCGCCCGAGAGCGCCGGCGGCCTGGAGCTGCTCGCCGCCGTCCGCCCGCTGTTCCCACACGCCCAGCGCGCCCTGCTCATCGCCTGGAGCCAGGTCGGCAGGGCGGACGCCGGCGACGCGATCTTCGAGGCGATCGCCCGCGGCCGCATCGACCAGTACCTCGTGCGGCCCGCGCCGCCGCCCGACGAGCTCTTCCACCAGGCGGTGTCGGCCTTCCTCCTCCGCTGGGCCGAGGCGCGCCGCCTGGTGCCCAACACCATCGAGGTGATCGGCGAGACGTGGTCCGGGCGCGCCTACGAGCTGCGCGACGTCCTCGGCCGGTGCGCGATGCCGCACCGGTTCAGCCTGGCCGGCTCGGAGGAGGGGCGCGCGATCCTCGCCGACGTCGGCCTGGACCGGCGGCTCCCGCTGATCGTGATGCCCGACGGCCGGGTCGTCGAGAACCCCTCGAACATGGACATCGCCCGCAGCGCGGGGACGACGATCGAGTCCTCCGGCGACCGCTACGACCTGGTCCTCATCGGGTGCGGGCCGGCCGGACTGTCCGGCGCCGTCTACGGCGCGTCGGAGGGGCTGCGCTCCCTGGTCATCGACTCGGGCAGCATCGGCGGGCAGGCCACGACCAGCTCGTCGATCCGCAACTACATGGGCTTCCCGCGCGGCCTCAGCGGGGCCGACCTCGCCCGCCGCGCCTACCAGCAGGCCTGGGTCTTCGGCGCCCGCTTCGCGTTCATGCAGCAGGTCACCCACCTGGCCCGGGAGCGCGACGGCATCGTCGTCACCCTCCACACCGGCGGCTACGTGGTTGCCCGCGCGGTCGTGCTGGCGATGGGCGCCAGCTACCGGCGGCTCGGCGTCGCGCCGCTCGAGGCGCTGCGCGGCTCCGGCGTCTTCTACGGCGCCGCCTCCTCCGAGGCGCCGCTGGTGGCCGGCGAGGAGGTCTACATCGTCGGCGGCGCGAACTCCGCCGGGCAGGCCGCCATCCACCTGGCCCACTACGCCAAGCGCGTCACGCTCGTCGTGCGGGCCGCGTCCCTGGCGGCGGGCATGTCCCACTACCTGGTCCGCCAGGTGGAGGAGACGCCGAACATCGACGTCCGCACGGGCACCGAGGTCGTCGACGGCGGCGGCGACGGCTGGCTGGACCACCTGGTCCTGCGCGACCGCGCCACCGGCGAGCAGGAGATCGTCAGCGCCTACGCGCTGTTCCTCATGATCGGCGCCCAGCCGCACAGCGACTGGCTGCCCCCGTCGATCGAGCGGGACGACGACGGGTTCGTCCTGACCGGCGCCGACCTCAGCGACGATGCCCTCCGGGCGTTCGGCCGGCGCCCGCTGCCGCTGGAGACCAGCGTGCCGGGCGTGCTCGCGGCCGGCGACGTCCGGCACGGCTCGGTCAAGCGGGTGGCCTCGGCGGTGGGGGAGGGGTCGATCGCCATCCAGTTCGTGCACCGCCTGCTGGCTCATTGAGCGCGCACGCCTAGTCCACGGCGACCAGGCTGGCGAAGACGACGATGTTGTCGATGTAGTCGCCGGAGTCCTCGTCGAAGCGGCCGCCGCACGTGATGAGCCTCAACCCGGAGTAGGTCAGGTCGCCGTAGACGTCGTCGGTGGGGAAGTCGTCCTTCGCGTGCTCCTCGACCCGGTCGACGGCGAAGACCACAGTCGTGCCATCGGCGCGGTCGATGACGACCTCGTCGCCGGGCAGGAGCTCGCGCAGGCCGTAGAAGGCGCCCGGTTCGCCTGCCCAGTCCACGTGACCTGCGAGGACCGCAGGTCCGATCTGGCCTGGGGTGGGGCTGCCGTCGTACCAACCGACGGGGTAGGCGCCCGGAGGCACCTCCATCGAGCCGTCCTCTTCGAGACCGAGCTCCATCACCCGGGTCGTCACGTCGAGGGCGGGTATGCGCACGCGGACAGGCTCGCTCGCGGGCAGCTGCGGTGCGAGGGCTTCTTCAACCGTCGGTGCGGCCTGCGCAACCTGCAGATCCAGCAGGAACGGGGAGTCCGACGCCGAGATGGCCGCGACGGGATCGTCCACGCGAACATGCCGGGGCTCGGACTGCGGCATGACGAGGGCTGCCAGGACCGCAGCGCCGGTCAGGCAGGCGGATGCCCCGGCCCACACCTGTGGGGCGCGTGATCGGTCCAACTTGTTGCGGCCGTACAGGCGTGCCCGGTCGTACCGCGTGATCGTCGGCGGGCGGTTGGCGTGTGCTGCCAGCACGTCCTCGTGGGCCGCCGGCGCGAGCCCCGGAACGAGCGGCGGGGGGTAGACCCCCGCGATGCGCACCGGACCACCCGTCGAGGCCTCCATGAGGCTTCGACGGGTGGTCATCGGCGCGCGATCGAGCACCGCCGTCGGTCAGGCGCGCGCCCGCGAGCTCCGGCGCGCCGACACCGCGGCTCCGCCGGCCGCAGCGAGAGCAAGCCCACCGAGGGCGTAGGGCAGGACGCTGCCGTCCTCGGAGGACGAGCTGCCATCGCCGGCGGCGACACCGCCCGCAGGACGGGTGGTGACCTGGGTCGTGCTGGCCCCAGCGCCCGTCACCGTGCCGTCCTCGGCCGGGCCGCCGCTCGCAAGGCTCTCGCATGCGATGCCGTCGTGGTCCGAGTCGAGGTTGTTGGGGTCGCTGGGGTCCGCCGTCAGGACCGCCTGCGCCTGCTGCTGGGTGGCGAAGTCGCTGCAGTTGAGATCGGCCGCGCCAGCCGTGCCGGTGAAACCGACAGAGAGAACAGCAGTGAGGAAGAGGCCGGATGCCGCGGCACTACGGAGACGCATTGTTGCTCCTGGAGGTGTTTGGAGGGTGGTCTGCTCCACGCCACCCTCGTGCAGAAGCTGGGCAGCACCGCAGTTCTAGACCCAGCGTGTTCCGCTACTTCTTCGTCCGGCTCTTGGCAGGTGTTGCGCTACACCCGTGACGGCATCCGCCTCAGAAATGAGGTGCCTGTCGAACCGCCGGTCGTCGGCGAGCAACCGCGAGGTGACGAGCCAGGACCCTTTCCTGGCCGCCGGTCAGCTCCTCACGCGCCAAGAGTTGCGCGGCGAGCGCAGCCGACTCAGCGGAAGGCGCGGTCTTCCCCAGCAGCTCCACCACGATCCGGGCGAACGGCATGGACTGCGGGGCGCACTCGATGAGAATCGCCAGTTCGCCAGCGCTCAGCCCGGTCGTGGCGCCATAGGCGGCTCGCAGGGCCTCCACGGCTCGGTCGGCCGTCTCGTAGCCCGCGTTGTTCACGACGGAGAGAAATGCGGCGGCCCGTTCGAACCGGCTCGGCGCCCCCGGCCGTCTCCGGAACGTCCGATAGGCGGCCAGCTCCCACTCGACCGGGCCAGTGCCGCGAAGTCCGATCGCCGTCAGGGGCCCTGTCGGGAGCGAGATGCTCGAGAGCCACTCGTGAGTGGCCTGGGACAGGACCTTGCCTGGATCGTCCTGGCCCGATTCCTGCCCGCGCCTGAGGTCTTCCGCTAGGGCCGGTCGGATGTGGTGCCAGAGCCACGCACTCATGGGCGGCCACTTCAATTGGCGCGGGTTGAGCTCGGGCTCCAGCAGCCGAGGCGTGATGAGCTGCCGCGCGACGATCCCCATCCGGCCGCGCACGTCGCTGGCCGAGTCCACCAATCGGGCCATCTCGAGCAACGCGCGAGGACCGACAGCTCCGCTGCTCGCGGCCCAGTCCAGGGCGGCGGCGAGGATCTGGTCCAGCTCTTCCCGAGCGGCCGGCCCGAGGTCCGGCAGCTCTCGCGGCAGGGCGCGGTCCGAACGCCAGAAGGCGGCGGGGGAGGCCAGTGCCTCTCGGACCGGTTCCAGGAACACCAGCTGCCTCGAGAGGCCGGTCGGGGCACCCGCGGATCGACGTTGCAGGGCGGCCACGATCTCCGACGCGCTCCGCTGCAGCCGCACCCGCTCGAGCAGCGCAGGCACCACCGCGCCCGAGTCGAGATCCCGAGGCCAACGTCCCAGCACCAGAGCGGCGGCGTCCTCGGCCAGGGTGTCCCACGGCAGGTCGTCGACGAGGAGGACGGCCGCGCCGAGTGCCCACAGTGGTTCGTCGATCGTGCTGTCGCCCAGCTCGTCGGCGAGCCATTCGAGCTGCTCGGCGACTGCGGGCAGGAGGCCTGTGAGGACCACGACCTCGGCCAGCCTGGACCACTCCCCGGCGACGAGCTCGCTGCCGTCGGGGAGCATCCACCGGCCGGCAGCGGCGCGCACCGGGGAGCCCTCGTCGTCGAGGACGGCGAAGCGGGTGCCAGGGAGCCTGGCGGCTGTGGCCATGTCCGTCGAGGGCACTCCCACCGCAGCGAATCGCCACGCAGCCGGTGTCTCAGTCTCTTGGATCCGCTCGTAGGTGCTGAATGGCAGCCGCCAGACGGCGGCAGGAAGGAGCAGGGACCCCACGAGACGCAGCCAGTGCACGACCGACTCGGGGTGGTCACCGACCAGCACCAGTGGGCCACCGCCATCGACAGCACGCTCGATGGCCGCCAGGACGAAGTCCCGCTGGTTCGGGTGGGCCTTCACGAATTCTTCGAGCTCGGCGTCCCCCAGCCGTCCAGGCTGCAATGTGTGCAGGTCGTCTCGCGGTTCCGCGGCTTCCACCTGCTGGGCGCCGACCGGCCGCAGCCAGACCTCCGCGTCCCAGAGATCGGCCGGGCGGACGATCCCCTCCTCGGCGTCCTCGTCGGCGTCGAACCCGCTTCCTGGCTCGACGACCAGACCGTGCGCGAAGAAGTTCGGGCGTCCCGAGTAGTCCGGGCCGGCCGCGACGAGGTGACTGACGCAGACGAGCTCGTCGTCGAGGAGGTCCAGCCGCAGGCATCGAGGCAGGGCCTGGACGTCTGCGCGCGAGGCCAGCTCGGGGATCGCCGGTGGAGCGAAGCCCCCGACGTTCCGCGCGGCCGCCGAGACGACGTCCTTGCCCAGCCCGGTACCGCCGGGCACCTCGGCCACTGACTGCACCTTCCATCCGGGATGGGTGTCCCAGACCCCCGGTCGGCTGGACGCGGTGTAAGTGAACTGACCTCGGAGCACGTGCTCAGCGCCTCACGGGCCAGCGCCGGTCGACGAGCCAGCGCAGGGGATCGGCGACGCGGAAGGCCGAGACGCCGGCGGCGGACAGTGTCGTGCCTCCTGCCGGGGCATGCCCGAGGGCCGACAGTGCGAAGTACTCCGTCCGCGTGAACGCGGCCTCCACCATGTGCACGAACTGGCCGGCGCCCAGGGTCAGCAGCAGGCTCCTGGTCTCCTCATGGGTCCGCTGGCGGTCGGCCGGGTCCATGATCAGCGAGTCGTCGGCGGTGGGGTCGTACATCAGCGCCGAGCCGCCGTTGAGGAGGTCGGTCAGGTTCGTCCCGGGCGTGCGGACCGCTCGGTGGATCCCGTCGATCTTGCTCAGCGCGACGGCGATCGGCACGTCGATGGTGGGGCTCCCGGTGCGCCGGCGAATCTCGGCGATCACGTTCTCCATCACCACGAGCGGGTTGCCCGCGATCGGTGGCAGTGGGACCTGCCCCTCGAGGAGGCTGCGGATCGGCGGCAGCTGGAGTGGGTCGACCAGGAACAGGAGGGCGTCCGCGTTCGCCAGAGTGCTTCCGTAGGGGCGAACCGCCAGTGGGTTCTCGACGTCCTCGCCGGCCACGTCGTACAGCGCGAGGGTCCGCTGACGGCCGTCCCGGTGGTCCAGCCGAAGCAGCATGGGAGCCAGCACGTCCGGGTTCTGCTCGGCCCGGACCGTGGAGCCCACCGTCCGTCCCATGGCCGCCGGCTCGAGCAGCTGTCGCAGGCGCCCGCTCGTGTGGGCGTCCACGGGAGCCGCTGATGCACCGCTCGCAGGGCCCCAGACCTGCTGGAGGAAGGCCAGCAGACTCAGGATGTAGGTGGTCTTGCCCGTGCCGCGAGCACCCACGATGGCGACGCTCACCGGGTCGCTGATGCTGCTGTCCGGCGGCAGGACGCCATGACACAGCTTGCAGACCCGTTCCTCGGACGCCTCGTGACAGCTGGGACAGGTGGCGACGGACACCGGGTGCCCGGCGTAGGGGAAGACCGGCCGGCCCTGGACCGCGTACCCGGCGAACGTCGACCGGACGTGGTCGACGCCGACTGGGCAACTGCCGGCGCAGCGGAACAGCTGCGGTGACTCGTCCTGTGGCTGCATGCAGCGCACACAGCGCACTCGACCGCTCCGGAGCGGAGTGGGCGGCGTCTCCCGGACCCGGGCGCCCAAAGCCGGGTCGATGACGATGGGGACGGCGTCCTGCAGGTGGGCGAACACACGGGAGAACCCGCGCGCTGGGAGGGTCACTTCGTCGACGGTGTGCCACTCGCCGGGCGGGACGCTCGCCCCGTCGATGGGCTGGAAGGGGCGCGGCGACCCGGGCGAGTCGTACACGTGGAGCGGAAGCCGGTCGTCGCGGTGGGTGAGGGCCAGCCGCACGTCACGCCAGGGCCGGTCGACCCGGATCTGGAGACTGCGGCGGCGTCCGATCAAGCCGACCTTCTCGAACCGGTAGCGCAGCACCCACCGGCCCGGGTAGGTGAGGGACGTGACCGGCCCGGTCGTCCACTCCCCGGCATAGATGACGGCGCCGCGGACGTGTACGTCACAGCCGGTCACGGGCAGCTGCAGGCGCAGACCACCCTGCCGCTCGTACTCCTCGAGGGACACGCGGATCGGTGGCGTGCCATCCGGAGCCGCGCCGATGCTGCCGCGCTCGACCACCGCGAAGGTCGCGCCCGCGGGCCAGGCGAATCGCAGGAGCTGACGATCGACGCGCTCGGTCAGTTCGAGGTCCGTGACCCGTCCCAGCAGGTTCACGACGGCCGCCGGTCCCACCGCCGCGTGCGTGCCGATCACGGTGACCGGGGTGAACGCCCGTCGCGGTCCGTTCCTGATCGCGAGGGGCAGTCCGGTGATCGCCGACGAGCCTTGGTCCTCCAGCGCCGGCTCGCCGACGGGATCGCCGAGGGTGAGGGCCTCCAGCTGGGCGGTGGAGATGACCAGGTTCGTAGCCGCGTGCTCGGGAACCGCTGACGACTGGTAGATGACCACACGGCCCAGCGGCGGTGTCGGCCAGCGGAGCTCGACCCTGCCCACCGGCGGCTCGCCCGTGACCTCCGCGGTGAGGCCCACGACCGGCTCGGGGATGGCAGGGATCTCGGCCGTAATCTCCCGACCGGACGACAGCGCCAGTTCGCCGGCGCTCCCGGTGAACTGGCTGATCACGCGGTACTGGTATCGACGTCCAGGCAACACGTCGCGGTCACTCGCGTGCCCGTGCCTGGCGGGGATCTCGAGGCTCGCGTCGAACCCGGATGGCAGGGACTCGGCCTCACGACCCCGGAGGACCCGCACCCTCTCGACTCCCGGAGGCGTGGTCCACGTGAGGACGACCTCGTCGGGCCGCGTGCTGACCTGGAGATCGGACACCTCGGGCACGATCTGGCCGGCAGCGTGGTGCACCGCCACCGCCGTCGGCAGGGAGGCGATGTCCGCCGACGAGTAGCTGAAGACGGAGAAGTAGGGCCCACTCCCGGCCGTGACGCGAGCGGAGTCGCCCTCGGTCAGGGCCAGGCGGGTGCCCTTGCTCGGCCGTACCGGGATGCCCACCGCAGAGCCGACGACCAGGTACACCAGCGCGCCCTGGTGTGCATCCAGTCGCGGCCAGCTCAGCTCGACCGCGCCCCGGTCGACGCGGTGGAAGTCGATGCCGTTCTCCCTTGCCGACCAGACGTCGACGTGGTCGGACATCGCGTCGAGGTCCAGGTCCGAGACAGCGGGCTCCACAGCCGGCGGCTCGTTCTCCTCGACCGGCGTCGTCGTCCCGACATCGTCTG
The DNA here is from genome assembly GCF_054050575.1 of Blastococcus sp. SYSU D00868. Lineage (NCBI taxonomy): Bacteria > Bacillati > Actinomycetota > Actinomycetes > Geodermatophilales > Geodermatophilaceae > Blastococcus > Blastococcus sp. SYSU D00868. The sequence continues at coordinate 93,261 of NZ_JBJGZO010000010.1, read as the reverse complement.
GCATCCCGTCGTCGTACGAGGCGGTGGCCTCGTCCGGCGTCGGGCCTTGAGCGGGGTCCGAGGAGGCCTCCTCGGTCGCCGCCCCCTCAGCGGCCGGCGGAGGGACAGGAGGCCGCTGCTTCTGCCGGCGCGCGGTCGCTGACTGGCTGGTCCTGGGGCCAGGGGTGACCCCAGGAGACACGACCGTGGGCTCGGAGGGGGCCGCGTCTGACGTCGCCGCGGGGGGCGCCGGCGGAGCCTCGGGGAGGTGGTCGATGCGCTGTAGGAAGGACATCGGCTCGTCGTCACTCGCGGAGCTCGTCGACGAGCTCCCGTTGGCCTGCACCACCGACACCAGCCCGACCACCGATGCGGGATCGAGGCTGAGGCCCTTCGCCGCCAGCAGGTCCGTGAGTTGCTCCGGGTCTTGGCTCATGGACTGTGCGACGAGCATGAGCACGCCGTCGCTGGCATCCGGGGCGATGCCGTGCTGGTCACGGGCCGTGCGGAGCTCACGGTAGAGGGACGAGGCCACGGGTGGTCCCCTTCTGGCTGGTGATCGGTCTGCCGTGCGTCGGCAGCCTCGACGAGAGCGGTCGGGCGAGGTGACGTACGAAGGGACTGCGCTCTGTCACACTGCGATCGCATCCCGTCGCGGCTGAGGGCCGACGGCATGGCCGGAGGAGGAAGCTAGTCGATGACGGTCCTGATGACCCCGAACCAGCAGTACATGTTGGCGGGCGGCCGGTGCCGGATCGAGTGGCAGGGGCTGAGCGCAACCGACGACGTGTCGGCGCGGCTCGTGACGGCTGGAGGGCCGCTGGTCTTCCCGCGCGACACCACCAGCGGGCTGCGGCAACAACCCTTCTCGCCCAAGGGCACGTGGCTGCTCGACCTCGATGTGGTCGAGGGCGACGTGAAGCGAATCGACCTCCTGGTCGAGCCCCGGACGTCGTCGGCCCTCTCGCTGGCCGTCGAGGTCGCGGGCGCGGAGCCGGGCGTGATCGCCCAGGTGCTCCAGCACCCGGGCATCACGACCGTCGCCGGCGCGCCCATGCTCGTCCTGCGCCTGGAGCGCCGTGGTGAGACGTGGACGGCGGTTCCGTACGACGGCGCCTTCGTCGATGCCTCCGGGGAGGAGAGCGGCTCGATCCCCGTTCCGGGGTCCTTGCGCGAGCCCGCCGTCCTGGCGCGTCGCGTGAGTGTCGCCCGCCGCGGGGAGACGATCACCGCGGTGGTCGATCTCTCCGCCTCCATGCGTCCGCGGCTGCTCGCCGGGACCGTCGCCGGGGTGCTGACCGGGCTCCAGGCGATCGCCGGCGCCGCAGACCAGCGAACGGTCCAGGTCGTGGGAGTCAGCGACCGCGCTCACGGTCCCCGGGCCCTGGACCTCGCTGACGACGCCGAGAGCTTTCTCCGGCAGTGGGTCGGCGAGATCGGGTTCCGGACGGGAGTGCGCGGGACGACCGAGCAGTGGATCGCCACCCAGGTGCAGTCCGGGCTGGTCGTGTCCATCTCCGATCAGGAACCGGACGAGGAACCCGTCACCGCGGCCGTCACCCGCCGCTGCGTCGTCCTGACGGCGCCGGACGCGAACGCGGCTCCGGGGCCGCACCGACCGGGGACGGTGGTGCTCAGCGAGCCCACCCCGGCGCCCGGAACCGTGATCACGGCGCTCGCCCGCGCATCCGCAGCCTCCTGAGACGCCGGCCGGTCCGGCGGGCGAGAAGCTCCTCGCCCGCCGAACCGGGCCTCGGCCGCGGAGTGGGTCGACGGCCACGTTCAGAGCCGAACGGTGATCCCGGACGACGGCGGTTCACCGGGCCCAGGGGTCGGCACGATCGGTTCGGACGCCGAGGCGAAGTGCGAGACGTGATCCGGCGTGACCTGCCGCGTCATGTCTAGGCGGGCCACGAAGCGGTCCATGGACGTGCGCGCGTCCTGTGAGCGGACCCGGAGCAGCTCGGCGGTGTCGGGCGGGACGGGGACTCCGACGGCGGCGAGCACGCTCCGCTCGACCTGATTGGACAGCGAAGCGGCACCGGTCGCGCTGAACCCGATGGCATCGAGGTGGTCGATGGGTCGCAGCATGGGGAACAGGAAGCCCTGCCCGGAGATCGTCCCGGGCACCGCACCAGCGGTCACGGTGACCTGCGGATACACCTCGTCGAGAGACCAGGTGAGACCGCGGTCCTCACCCAGTGCGCGCAGCCAGGAGACCAGGTGGTCGTCGGCCTGCACCGCGGCCGTGCGGCGGTCCTCCACGGTGCCGAGGTTCCGGACGAGTTCCGCCAGCGGTCCCTGCGGGTTGTAGGCCGGGTCCCCCCAGACGGTGCGGTGTTCCGCGCGGCCGTAGCGCTTCGATCTCACCGACAACGCGTGCTCGATCCGGCGGTGCAGCTGGGCGGTCAGCCACCCCACGCCGAGCTGGGCTCGCCGTGCCTCGTGGACGAGCTGGCTGTGTCGTTCCTGATCGAACTCGGCCACACCGACCGCCGTGGCCAGGGGCAGCGAGCCGCTCAGGTCGTCGGGATAGGGCTCGTCCGCCGGTGCGGCGACGCCGGTCCCGAACGGGTCGTGCACCACCGCGCTGAGGACCCGGGCCCACTGCCGACTCTGCCGGTACAGGACTCCGAGGCGGTGCACTTCGCGAGCGACGTGGACCGAGCAGTCCAGGGCCCACTGGCGGTGGCGCCGTCCCTCGTCGCGCACGTGCAGCCACCGGAACAGCTCACGCTGGTTGCGGACGAACACCCGGGTGGACAGGAAGAGCCACACGAGGGTGAGGACCACTCCGCTGATCACCCCGACCTTCCAGGTCACCAGGTCGGTCAGACGGACGAGAGCCACGTCCGCGCTCAGGAGGACCACCAGTACGGCCAGGGAGGCGAGCACGAAGCGCCGGGACCGGCGCTGGGCGTCGAGCACCTGCCGTGGCGCGGTCGCCGACAGGTCCGCCGACTCCCAGCGCACGACCTCGGCGAGCGTCTGCCGGGCGGCCTCCAGCTCCTGCGCCAGCTCCAACCCCACCCGCCAGGCGTAGCTGCGCTGGCGGACGATCCAAGCGCTCAGCGAGTTGCGAGCGTTGTCGACGACCTGGAAGCGCAACGGGTCGTCCGACGACGCCGGCCGCTCGAGTTGCTCGCCGAGCAGCCGGTACGCCTGCAGCGCCGCATAGGGGTCATCGAAGTCGATCGTGAGCTCACTGACGTTCGGCAGTGCCCCGACCGGCAGCCCGTGCGGAGCCGTGGAGCTGGGCCGGACGATCAGCTCGGGCCGGTCGACCACCTGCCGATCCGGACCGAGCATCGGCATGTGGACGGCGGAGGGCGTGTCCGAGCCGTCGGCCAGGCTCACGCCCACGCCGGTCATCTCGCTCCAGAAGACGCTCGTGTCCACGACCGCGAACTCGGTACCGGGGGACGCGACGTGCGCCATCTGCTGGGCGCACTCCACGAGGGCCGAGACGTCGTCCTCGTGGTGTGCGGCCGCGGGCGAGCCGTCCGGCCTCACTCCGAGGACGACGACCTCGTAGGCGGAGTCGGAGCCGAACAACGCGGACGTGACTGCAGCAGACAGGCCGCGCGCCGTCCGCCGGACGACCGCGTCCACCCAAGAGCGCGGTGCGTTGCGGACCGCCGCCCACAGGTAGGTGAGGAACATCCACACGGCGCTGAACAAGCCGACCGGCTTCGGCCGCGCCGCCTGGAAGGCGGCCGGCGGCCGGAAGCGGGTGATGCCGGCGTGTGCGTCGACCACTCCCACGGCCGCACTCTCGGCCGTGGGGAGCGCCTGTGTCTCGGTGACCTCGGTGAGCCGCTCACCGGACGACGACCGAGGACGGGGAAGCGGTCCCTCATCCCTGTGGACCGCGTCGGACAGACCCGCGAGCACGGCGCGCGAGTCGAGCAGGCGTGCGTGGGCTCGCGCGACGACGACCTGCTGGCCGGGCCAGATGCCGGAGCGATCGAAGGGCGCCTCGTCCATCGCCGTCCAGAGGCCGCCCACCATCGCCAGGCCGGCCGCGGCGTGCTGGGGCAGCTCTTCGTGCGGAACCGGCCGTGTCACCGCCCCCGGCCCCTGCCCGTCGCGCGTCTGGAGGACGACGTTGGGACGGGAGGTCAGCGTGGCCTCGACCGGCACCACGGTGTCCGCGGTGGCGGGCACCAGGAGGTTCACCAGCGGGAGGTCGCCCAGTCCGATCCGTTGCAGCAGCTGGTGCGTCACGCCGTCGCTGACCGGGACCGGCTCGCTGTCGGCGAACACCTGGAGCAGCACGATCCGCAGGTCGACCACGCCGTTGAGGGCCAGCCACGACTCCGCCGGATACGTCCGCGCTCCATCCCGGTCGACGAGGGAGAGCGCCGGCCCCGAGGACTCGGGATCGACGTCCAGCCACAGCGACGGTGCGAGGAGGTCCAACGCCGTCCAGTCCCGGACGACGTCCAGGACGTCGGCGACGGGCTCGTCCCGCAGTCGCGCCAGGACCAGGGTCCTGGGCGTCTGGTCGGTGCTCACACCTGCACCTGGATGTGGTCGGGGTTCGCCGGCGGCTGGTGACCGGCGCCGGTGTAAGCGGGGACCTGCAGGTTCACCAGGAGCTGCTCGGTCGCGGTGACGAGCTGACGGGCGAGCTCCCACTCCCGCGGGACGTCCCAGAAGTTGTGCGGGGTGATCTCGCTGAAGCCGCCCCGGGGGCCGGGGAACTGCGGGTCCTGCGGCAGCAGCTTGATCGCGTCTGCCTGCAACGCCTGGCACCACTCCTGAGCCGCCAGCAGGCGTTCCTCGACGCTGGTCGGCGGGGTCAGGACCCCCCGGGGGCCCTCTCCGCTGCGGCCGATCCCGTCACGCAGCCAGGGCAGGAGTGCCTCGGACGGCGTGCCGCCCCGAGGGTCCTGCAGGTGCCGGCCGAGCTGGAACAGTGACTGGTAGGGCCGGAGCGCCGACATCTGCGTGTCCCCATCGCACATCGCGATGGCCAGGGGGAGCGACTCCACCACCGCTGAGACGAGGCCCCAGCCCGGCGCGTCCCGCTGCGGGACCTCGGCGCCGAGCAGCGGGTGGGGCAGGCGGGCGAACTCGCGCAGGTCGGTCGACCAGACGGCGACGCCGCCGTCGACGATCGGGCCCTCGCCCGGGAGCAGCACCTCGCCGGTCAGGCGACCGACGAGCCACCCGGTGACGACGGACTGCAGCCACGTGCTGGAGACGGGCGTGAAGTCGGTGAGCGAGCGCCCGCGACGCATGGTCCAGAACGCCCCTCGGAGCTGCGCGGAGGCGGACTCGGTCCACTGCTTGCGGATCGGCTTCTGCAGGGACGAGAAGACGATCGGGTTGTACAGGTGCGCGTACGTCCCGAGGATGTCGATCCGGTTGCGGGAGACGGTGCTGACCGCCTGCTCGAAGCGCTCGACGGTGAGCGGTTCCACCGAGGAGTCGGCCTTGAGACCCTCCACCAGCTGCGCGACCACGCCCGGGCTCGTCCCGAAGGGCAGTTCGCTGAACTGATACCCGACCATGACCGGGCGGTCGTGGACCGCACGCACCATCTGCGCGTCGACACCGACGAGCGGGGCCGCGAGCTGCAGTGCCGCACCGAACCGATCGGCGAAACGCCGCGCGATCTCGGCCTGTTCGTGCGCGCTGGCACCCGGGCGGTTGAGGTAGACGTCGAGTCCCTCGGCGATGAAGTTGCCGAGCACCTCGCCGCGCCGGCCCACCCACGCTCGTGCGCCCTGGAGGACTGCCCGGTGGTGGAGCTGCAGCTCGTAGCTCGCCGGCCGAGAGGAGCTCACGTTCGACAGCGCCTGCGGCCACCACTCCGAGCGCCGCCCGATCCGGGCGGGGACCCCTACCGCATCGAGCCCGGCCAGTCGGTCTGCGCTGCGAAGCCGGCTGCGGGAGTCGGAGTGCAGCCAGGTCAGCGCCTCGAAGAGCGCCAGCTCTTCGCTCCGCGCGGGGGTGAGCGAGGCAGACCCGCCGCCCGCGCTGAAGGTCCTGACCAGGTGGTCGGCGTACGAGCGGGGATAGCTGCCGATGTCCTCCAGCAGCACCTCGTTCTGTGCGGTGGCGAACCGGGGCGGGACGTCGTCGCCGACCGGCCACTGCTGGACGAGGTCGGTCGCGACCGTCGCGGTGGGTGCCGACAGGGCCGAGACCGCCTCCGACGACTCCAGTTCGCCGCGGCACTGGCCGAGCGCCGTCGTCAGCGGCTGCAGCAGGTCGCTCTGCGCCTGGGTGAGGAGGTCACCGACCATCGCCGCCGCGCGTCGGAGGAAGGCCTCGGTGTAGTGCTGGCGCAGCTTCGCCGTGGCCTGGCCGATGGCGCCGTGGTGCACGTCGATGGTGTTGGTCAGCGTCTGCAGCTCGGCCGTGACGTTCTGGGCGATGGCCTGCGGTGACTGGGCGATCCCGGCGGCCTGGTCGAGGGCTTCCGCGGCGTACTGCAGGTCGGCCGCGAACATCTGCAGGATCCGCTCGGCGGCGGGGATGCCTCGGTCGCCGATGACCTGGAGCAGAGCGGACTCCAGCCGGGCCTGGATCGCGGGGACCCAACGGACCGCGCCCTCCCGCAGCTCCCTGTCTGCCTGTGGGAGGACATTCCGGTCGAAGGTCGAGGTGATGTAGCCGGCCATCTGGTGGGCGAAGAAGTCGCCGCTGCCGGTGACGCCGGGCTGCAGGGCGGGGCCGAGGACGTCCCGGGTCAGTCGGGCGCTGAGCGCCTCCCGCGCGTCCTCGGGCCAGACGTCATGGACGAGCCCGCGCAGCACCTGGCCGTCCCGGGCGCGCACGTCCGGGAGGCCGGCCCAGGCGAGGAACTGCGGGTAGAACTCCACCGCGGTGTCGGTGACGGCCTGCTGTGGGCTCCGGAGCCCCTGCCGGACGGCCAGGTCGACGTGACCCCGCAGCAGCCGCTCGACGCCCTGTCGCGCCAGGCGCTGCGCGACGTACTCGGCATACCGGTCACGGCCGAGGCCGATCGACGCGAATCCGAGGGAGCCGAAGACGAGCGGCTCGTTGGACTCCACATCTGCCCCGCCACGGGCGGGCTGGAGGCTGAGCAGTGAGTTGTCGGCCACCGAGCCGGCGATGACGCCGAGGTTCCCGATGGCGTAGGCCATCAGCTGGTTCTGCTGGGCCTCGGACATGAAGAGAGCGGTCAAGGAGCGCGCGAACCCGCGGTAGATGGTGTCCGCCTTGCCGTCCCCGAACCGGGCTCCGCTGATCCCGTTGTAGGACCCGACCGGGAAGACGAGCTCGGGGCCGCGGCCGACACCCGGCGGCCGGGGCACGCCGCCGTAGACCGACCACTCCGCCGGCGTCCACGTGCGTTGCCGCGCAGCCATCGCCGACATGAGCTCGGAGACCGTGCCCAGGGCGTTGGCGTTGACACCGGCGCGCTGCCCGGGCTCGAGCTTGTCGAAGACGTCCGGCGTGTAGAGGAAGGCCAGCGACTCGGCCCGGAAGTTCGGCACCTGCGCGGCGACCGCCCGCAGGAGGTTGCAGACATCGAGCGTCATCGACGCGCCAGTGCCGCCGGCGAGCGAGGAGACGACGAGGACCATCGATCCCTGCGTCCCGGAGGAGGGGAGTCCGAGCAGACGGGCGACCGCTGCCAGGTCGTGGTCGGAACCGGCCTGGTTGAGCCGCTCGGCGACGGGCACCAGCCGGTCGTAGACCACGCCGGCGCGGGCGAGGGTGAGCAGCCGACCGACGGCGCGGTACTGACCTGCCCCCAAGGTGATGGGCGTGGTGACGCGGGCAGCGTGCGGGCGCCAGCGGACGAGCTGGCGGAGCTGGCTCCCCGTCGGCTGACTGATCAGGTTCGACTGCAGCGCCCGGTCCAGCACCGCGTAGCTGTCCGTGGGGCTGCTGACGGGGATGTACGTGCCGCCCTGCTTCGGGACCGTCGGCGGGAGCCCGGCCCCGACTCCGTCAGGCACCGGCGGTACGTCGACGTGCACGAATTCCCAGCAGCGAGGCAGGTGGTCCTCGCCCCAGCCGAGTTTGGCCAGCTCTGCGCCGAGCTGGTCCATGAGGAACTGGAGCGTCTTCCCGCCGGAGCCGCCGAGGCCGACGACGCAGATCTTGTACACGGTTGCTTCTCCTGGTGATCGGGGTCGTCAGCGGCTGAAGGGGTCGTCGACCTGCGGCGTGCTCCGCCGGTCGTCCGATCCCGGGCGGGGGTCCGGTACCGGGAAGGCGGCAGGAGCCGGTGACCCGCCCAGAGCAAAGGGGTCCGTCGCACGGCTGTCCGCCCGGGCGAAGGGATCGGCGTTCCGGCGGGTGGCCGGCGCGCTGCCCGGCTCCGGGGACGAGACCGGATGGGGTCCGAACGGATCATCGGTGCTCAGGGACCGCTCTGCGGCATCCGGCGTCGACGTCTGACCGCCGTCAGCTCCGTCGGGCTGCTGTGCCCGGGCGGCGTCACGCAGCGAGTCCACGGCCGCCGGTGCCTCGTCCCGGGCCCGCGCGACGAGGTCCTCGCGCTGCTGCGCGGTCGATGCCGAATCGGTCACCAGGAGCAGCTGGGCCGGTACCTCCGCGGCGTCCGATCCAGCCCGGACTCGATCGAGGAGCAAGGTCCACGACCCCTGCAGCGCCAGGGGGAGGCGCGGGCGGAGGGTCCGCGACGAGCGGCTCCCCGGCGCGCCGGAGACGCCGACGCGGTGCTCCTCCTCGGGTTCGGCGAATCCCGCATCGCTGAGCCGTGTGCCGGCCCGCGCCCGGACGGGGACGCCGGACAGCCGAGCTCGTCGTCGGCCGGACGTGGGCGGGGCGACGACGTCCCAGCGCTCGGGGGCCGCCAGCGCGCCACCGCCGGCCATCCGGACGCCACTCGGCCCCACGAGGACGTCGAGGAGCGCCGACTGCAGCGGTCGCGCGGGGAATCGGGCGGCCAGCCGGCGCCCGAGCAGCAGGACCAGGGCGGGCAGCCCGATCCCGACCAGGAGGGCCACCGCGAACGCCAGCCACAACACGGAACCGTTCGCGACCCGCTCGAGAGTCGCGGTGAACGGCACCTGCGCGGTCACCTCCCGGTCGGTCACCGCGGCACCGTCGGCGTCGACCGGTGCCAGGTGGACGGTGAAGAGCCCGGTCACGTTGCCTGCGGCCGATCGGCCCGAGGCGAGTTCGACAGGAACCGACCAGACCGGCTTGTCGCTGCACGTAGGCGCCTCATCCGATGGCGAGCCGCCGGAGACCGACAGATCTCCTGCCTCGATGTCCGCCGGCTGGGTCTGCAGCGAGACGGCGCCGCCATCGGACACCCAGACGCAGCCCCGGCCTTCGATGCTCAGCTGCCCGCTCGTGGCATCGAGCCCCGCGACTGTGCCGAAGTCGACCGAGCCCGTCGGGGCGGGGAAGCCGAAGGCCGCTGCGACGGTGATCGGCTGACTGCGCACCTGGGGGTCGAGGACCAGCCCGCTCACCGTCGTCACGTGCAGCCGGGTAACGAGCTGCGCGCCCCCGGCGGGGAAGTCCGGCGGAACGGGGAGGGCCACCCCCGCCTGCATCTGCTGCAAGGTGAGGCCGCCAGCCAGAGGCACGTCGGCACCGGTGCTCGGCCGCAGGAACACGTCGAGGGCCAGGGTGGGGGCGGGGTCCCCGAGGATGGCGGGGGTGCCGTCGGCCCGGACCAGCTCGAAGAACGCCGGCCCGACGCTCTCGCCTGCTCGCCACTCGAGAGGCGGCGCCGGTGCCAGGGCGGCCTGGAGATCTGCCTGGATCGTCAGCTGCATCTTCGACACGGCCTCGGGGTTCTGCCCCGTCCGGTCGACGAAGACGACCCGCCAGGTGCCCGACCAGTTGTCCCCGCTGGCCGGCGCCTGGGCGTCGATGGAGAAGGCGCCGTCCGCGTACCAGGTGTAGTCGAGCGTCACGTCGCCGGCAGCCGTGCTCCCCGCAGGACTGGCAGCGTCGTATCTCAGCCCGACTGGATCGGTCCCCGGCGGCTGGACGTAGACGTCGATGCCGCGAGCGCTGCTCGTGCCGGCGACGTGGATCCCCTGGATCGACGAGTCGAGCGTGAAGGTGTGCGCCTGCTGCGCGCACACACGACCCGGACAGACCCCCATCTCGGTCGGGGGCAAGGGTGGGTTGCCCGGGTCCCCCACTGCGTCGAACGCGAGGACCAAGTCTCCGACGTCGTTCGCGGCGATGAAGTAGCCGTACGGGGGCTGCGCCCCGCAGGACTGGGGGAAACCCTCGGCGATGCCGGCGAGGAAGCTGAGGTCCTGAGCGCCGTTGGCGTTGAGCCCGAGGGCGATCAGCAGGATCCCGTCGCTGCGGATGGCGTCGGCGATGCCGCCCGAGCGGCAGAGGTCTGCCTCGCCGGCCGCGACCACCGCGTCGACGCCTTCCGGGGTGGTGATGTCCACGTCCTCGGCGCCAGGGATCGGCTTTGTCGTCCCGTACTGCTCCTGGAGTTCCGGGGTGTCCCGGACAGTCAGATCGAACTTCCCGTCGGTGAAGAGGACGAGGGCCTGGCACGGATTGGCATCGTCAGAGCTCTTGTGGTCCACGAGGTGCTGGCGTGCCGTGCCGAGAGCGGTCCAGTAGTCGGTGTCGACGCCGTTGTCACGCTCGGCGAACTCGGCGATCTGCTGCTGCGCCGCCGGGAGCGTGTCGCCGGTCAGGGACGTCCATGCCGTCGTGACCTGGACGGTGGCATCGAAGCCCTCGACGGCGAGGTCCACGGTGCTCCCCGTTCGCTCCGCCGTGTCGGCCAGGCGTGCCAGCAGCAGTTGTGCAGCTGTGACCCGGGCGCCCTCCGGGTCGCTCGTCCTGAGACTGCTGCTCTGGTCGACGAGCAGCAGGACGTCCAGGTGGTGGGAGGACGTCAGGCATCCTCCGAGCTGCTGGAGAGCTTCGGTCCCCGTGCCGGAGGGCGCGGCCGCCGAAGGGCCCGCGACGGCGACGACTCCGACGAGTGCCGCGCCGAGCACAGCCACGAGGTGAGGCCACCGGACACGGCGGCGAGGGCGGGTCACGCGAACATCTCGAGACGGGAGAACCAGTCCGCGAACAGGTAGCTGTGCGCGGCGGCGATCAGGAGCGCCAGCGCGATCGCGGACAGCCGGAGAGTGCGTACCGCGCCCTCTCGGCCCAGGTACCACGCGCTGGCGCGGCGACCGGTGTCGATCAGCGTGAAGGCGATGAGGAAGGCGGCCGTCCCGAAGGCAGCGATCGACCAGCCGATCACGTGCCAGAACCACGCGTCGAGGAGGAGCAGCGGGACGGTGAGCAGGGGCGTCAGCACAGCTCCGCCGAGGACGGTCATCGGAGGGCGCGCGTCCGAGTCGCGCTGGTGGCCCGGGGAGGACCACCCGGATCCACCGAGCAGGTCGGCCGATCCCGACAGTGGACCGTCCCCGCCGGTCAACCCCGGGAAGGCGGGCGTTGACGAGCCGGGGAAGCCGAGACCCGCACCGCTGGACGTCGAAGAGCTGCCGGAACCCAGCCCTGGGAAGGGAGTCGTGCTCATCGGCGGCACTTCGACGAGCAGGTGGACGCGCACCGCGATGTGCGCGTGACGAGGCGTGGCATCTGATTCCTTCGGGCGAGGTTGGCGGAGCGCCAGTGCGCGGTGTGGATGGCCGCGGGAGGTCAGGGGTCGATGCCGAAGGAGCGCAACAACCCGACCCGGCCGTCAGGGCGTGGCTCTCCCGCCGCGTGCACACGCCACTCGCCGGTCCGGCGGTGCAGCTCGAGCGCGAGCAAGGAACGTTCCCGTGCCAGGTCCCTGATCGGGTACTCGACGAGGAGCTCGCCCGCCTGGTCGCGAACGCTCGCGGTGAGGCCGGGCAGATCGCGGAGGCTCCGGCTGCTGGCGACCAGGTTGAACGCCACCGCCGCGGCCTCCTCCGGAGCCGATTCGAGGTCCATGAGCAGCTCGAAGGTCCTGCGCCCGTCCTTGAGGGTCGGGTCCTGGTAGCTCACGTGGTGGTCGGGGCTGATCGCCCGTCCTTCCTCGTCGGTGGCGATCACCGTCAAGGCGACGGCCGGCTGCGACCGGCGCTTGGTCCAGGAGAACTGCACGCGGATGCGGCGTGGTTCCACCTGCTCGCTCGCCAGCGAGACATGGCCGCTCTTCGCCAGCTCGCTCACCGCGTCGTCCGAGCGGTGGGGAGCTGGCGTGCGATGACCATGTCGATCTCTCTCCGAACGTGAGGCGGGTGCACATCGCCTATCGGCGCTTCGACCCCTCGGCGGAACTCGACGGTCCGGATGTGGGACCACTGTGAACGAATGAGGCTTGTGGGACTTCGTCCAGTCGAGAGGGCATGCGGCACATGCCCGAGTCCTGGGGCACGTGCTGGCGGCCCTGTAAGGGCAGCGCGGCCGCGAGCCCTGTCCCGGCTCCGTAGTCTGTGCCCAGACGAGCAGGGGGAGGAGCCATCGTGGCGAGGCACCTGAACGACGAGACGGCCGAGTTCAAGATGCCCCGGCCGGGGCGGCACGCGGCCGAGGACGACGACGAGGCCGCCCAGGCTGCCGAGCCCGAGGCCACCCAGCGCTTCGACCCGGGCTTCCGCGAGCGGCCCAAGCCCGCCCCGCCCGCGGCCCAGGAGCAGTAGGGCCCGCTGACGCGGGCGCCCGCGTCAGCGCGCGGCGAGGCGCTCCAGCGCGGCAGTGAAGCTGGCGTTCCACAGGCCCAGGTGGGGCCAGCGCTCGGCGACGTGCGCGGTCGCCTCCTCCACCGACATCCCCTGCTCGCGCACGAGGTAGCCGCGAAGCACCAGCCCGGTGCGCGAGGCGCCGCCGTGGCAGTGCACGAGGATGCGGTGGCCCTCGTCGTGCAGCGCCTTCATGTCGTCGAGGACGTCGGCCAGCATCACGTCCAGGTCGGCGTTGAAGTCGTTGTCGGCGATGTAGGCCATCCGGTGCACCGGGTGCGGGAACGGCTCGCCGAGCCGGCACAGCGAGATGACGGCGAAGTCGGTGTCGCTGTACCGGGCGCCGTCGAGGTTGCCGGCCCAGATGCCGGGCAGCACCTCGGTCGGGCCGATCCGGGGGATGACGCCGGGGTCGTAGCTCTGCTGCACGCCGGAGTCCAGCGCGGCGGCCAGCTGCTGCAGGTCGGCCAGCCGCCACACCGTGTCGCCGTGGCCGGGCACCCGGCCGTGCACCGCCGAGGCCCACCGGCTCGGGATGCCGCCCATCCCGTACACCGCACCAGCGAGTGCACCGGCCACGCAGGCGACCGTGTCGGTGTCGCCGCCGAGGTCGATGACCAGCCGCAGCACCTCGGCGAAGTCCCGGCCTGTGCGCAGCGCCCACACCGCCTGGCCGAGCGTCGGCCACACCGCGCCGTTGCGCTCGGTCGCCTGGTCCGGCGTCCAGCCGGGCGCGAGCACCGTGGCCCAGCGCTCGCGGTGCTCCTCGGCGACCAAGTCCAGCGCCGCCGGGATCGCCGCCAGCGGGTCCCCGCCGTCCAGCGCCACGCGCATCAGCTCGTGGAAGACCGCGCAGCCCTCGCCGGCCGACGGGTCGCCGTGGGTGAGCGCCGAGATGCGGCGGGCGGCGTCCATCGTGGCCGCGGTGCCGTCCTTGGCGAACCGGATCGCCGCCGGCGTCGTCCGCATCAGCGAGCCGTTGCCGGCCGCGTGCCCGGACCGGGCGAAGTGCTCGGCCGCGGCGACGTCCCACGGCCTCCCCGAACCGAGCACGGCGCGGGTCTGGTTGCCGATGTCCGGCGGGTTGGCAGCCGCCCAGGCGCGGAACCGGTGGAAGACGTCGGCCTCGTTCAGGCAGTCGTGCTTGACCAGCGACTGCGCCACCAGCAGCGCCATCTGGGTGTCGTCGGTGAACTCGCCCGGCTCCCAGCCGATCGCCCCGCCACCGCACATCTCCGTCTTCGACCCGCGGGCCGGGGTGGGGAACCGCGCGGTGAACTGCCCGGGCGGGCCGAACTCGAACGGCGCCCCGAGCGCGTCTCCGACGGCTGAGCCGACGAGCGCGCCGGCGACACGATGAGAGCGGTGCACCAGCCCAGTAGACGACACGTGGCCCCTCCCGGATGGGCCATGCCCGTTCCAGCCGCGCGGAGCGTCGTGTACGCCGCTCGGGGGAACCAGCAGGCCAGGCCTCAAGACCCGCGCGGCACCGATCGATAGCCGCATGGTGAGACCAGAGGGCCCCATGGCCCACGAGCAGCCGGACGGAGATCCGACGGACCTCCTCCAGGACGTGCTCTCATCCGTCCCGGAGGCCGTGTCCGCCCACCCGTGGCTCGCCGCCCTCGTCGCTCTCGTGCTCGGAGGTCGGCTCCTCGGGGGAGTCCGCGCACTCGTTCACGGGCGCCGCGCCCGCGACCCGCAACGGGTCTTCGTCGGAGCAGAGCGCGCTGCCCTCATGGCGCGGGCGGGTCACCGGTGCGAGCACCACGCCTGGCTGTTCGGCCGCTGCACCGCCACCCAGCGCTTGGAAGCCGATCACGTGCACCCGCACAGCCGCGGGGGAGCGACGAGCCTCACGAACGGGCAGGTCCTGTGCCGGACCCACAACTCGCGCAAAGCCAACCGCATCCCGTGGACCTGGGAGCTGGAACGGCTGGCCCGCCGCCGTCAGAGCTACTTTCCTGCCGGCATGTCGACCGTGGTCCACCGGCGAGGCAGACCACCGCCAGCCTTCTAGCGCCGGCGGGGGATGACCGCCGTCACAGCGATGTCCCACCCATCCCGCTTCTCCCAGAAGTCGCCCGCCAGTGGCAGCAGCCACATACTCTGCGTGCTCGACCGACTACGGAAGGACGGCGTTGTGGCCAAGCACCTGCTCGACGAGACCGCTGAGTTCAAGCTCCCCCGGCCGGGGCGGCACGCGGGCCCGGACGAGGAGACGCCGCTCGAGCCGACGCTGCGCTTCGACGCCGGCCTCCGCGAGCGCCAGCCGCTGCCGAAGCCGCGGCCGGACGCGCGCGCCCGTTGACCCTGCGGTCTCACCGGGGCGGCAGAGCGCCCACCACCCCGGCGACCACGGCGGCCGCCGCGTGCCCGCCGGCCACCGCCTCGGCCACCGGCACCCCGGCGCGCCACCCCGCCAGCACCCCGGCGGCGAACGCGTCCCCGCCGCCGGTGGTGTCCCGCACGGACGCCACCGGCGGCACCGGCACCTCGAGCGCGGCCGACCGGGTGACCACCCGCGTCGCCCCGGCGCCCGCGTGCACCAGCACCAGCTCCGGCGCCCACCCGGGCAGCTCGCCGCCCAGGCCGAGCGCCGCGGCCTCGGCGGCGTTGCAGAACAGCGCGTCGGCCTCCAGCTCGGCCAGCAGCTCGACGTACGCCGCCGTCCCGTGCCGCGCGATCCGGGTCGCCGCCGCGACGTCCACGCTCACCGGCACCCCGGCCTCGTGTGCCAGCGCCGCCGCCTCGCACAGCGCCCGCGGATAGCGCAGCAGGTCGTAGCCGTCCAGGTGGACGACGGCGGCGTCGGCGACCCACGCCGGCGCGACGTCGGCCGCCTCCAGCCCGCCCTCGCCGCGGTCGGTGAGCAGCGTCCGCTCGCCGTCGGGGTGCACCAGCACCGCCGACAGCGGCGCCCGGCCCCGCCGTACCACCGCGAGCGACACCCCGCGGTCGGCCAGCCCCGCCAGTAGGCCGTCGGCCAGCGCGTCGGCCCCCGTCCAGCCGGCCAGCCGCGCCGGCACCCCGAGCCGCGCCAGCCCCGCGGTCACGTTGGCCGGCGCGCCGCCGGCCGTCGTCGTCCGCACCACCCGCTGCTGCCCGCCGGTCACCAGCGGCCCGGACAGCTCCAGCACCTGGTCGGCCACCAGCTTGCCGACCACCACCACCGGACCGGAGCCCGCCGAACGAGGCCACTCAGGACCATCGCCTGTCATGGCGGACAGCCTGCCGCACGCACGCAGCAAGCGGGTGCAGCACACTGCAGGTGACGCTGCTAGATTGCATGCATGCCGATCTCCATGACGATCCGAGACGTCCCTGACGAGACGCGCGCGGAGCTGGCGGCGCGGGCGGCGCGGGCCGGCCAGTCCCTGCAGGAGTACGTCCGTGCACGCCTGGTCGAGCTGGCTCGCCGGCCCAGCCCGGCTGAGCTGTGGGATCGCGTCGAGCACCGGCTGCTGGCGACCCGCACGCACCTGTCCGCGGAGGAGATCGCCCGGTTGCGCGACGACGACCGCCGGTGACGATCGTCGTCGACGCCTCCGTGGTGGTGGCGGCTCTCGCAGATGCCGGGGCCGACGGGGAGTGGGCGCGCGGCGGTCTGCGGCAGCACGAGCCGGTGGCGCCCTCGCACCTGTACGTCGAGGTGTCCAACGTGCTCCGGCGGGCCGTCCTCACCGGTCGGCTCGGCCGCGAGACCGCCGCCCTCGCGCACCGGGATCTCGTGCAGATGCCGATCGCGGTCTTCCCGTTCGAGCCGCTGGGGGAGCGGGTCTGGGCACTGCACCCGACCGTGACCGCCTACGACGCCGCCTACGTCGCGCTGGCCGAGGAGCTGGCCGTGCCGCTCTGGACGCTGGATCGCCGGCTGGCCGCCGCGTCCGGACCCCGCTGCGTTTTCCGTACGCCGGCGGCGCCCTGATCAGAGGTGGCCGTCAGCCCGGGACGACGACCGACCACGCTCGCGGGTCCACCGTCCACGTCCGCGCGGCGACGTCCTCGGTGATCTCCCCGTCCGCGTCGACGTCCACCGCGACCCCCGAGTAGGCGACCCGCGCCCCCCGGACGACGGTCACGTCGGCGCGCGCCAGGTGGTCCCCGCGCAGCAGCGCCAGCCCGAACGCCGTCCGCGCCACCGGTCCGGTCGCCGTCACCACGACGACGTCGGCCAGCCCGTCGTCCGGCTCGGCGTCGGGCGCCAGCGGCCGGCCGCCGGCGATCGTCGGCCCGTTGCAGACGGCGACCATCAGCACGCCGGTCTCGCCGTCCGCGGCCCAGCCGGGCGCCGACACCACCGCGCCGTCCACCTCCACGCGCAGGTCCGCCCCCGGCGTGGACACCCCCGCCGCCACGGCGCCGACCGGGAACGCCGCCGTCCCCAGCGCCGGCTTGACGTGCATCGCCAGCGCCCCGGCCCGCGCTCCCACCCCCGCGTGCACCGCGTTCACCACGATGCCGCCGGCGTCGTCGCGGACCAGGTCCAGCGGCCGCGGCCGGCCCTCGAGCACCACCCGCGCGCCCTCGGCCGGGTCCCGCGGCAGGCCCAGCGACCCGGCGAGGTCGTTGCCCGTCCCGCGGGCGATCACCCCGAGCGGCCGGTCGGGGGACAGCGCGCCGGCGGCGTCCAGCGCCCGCACGGCCGCGTGCACCGAGCCGTCGCCGCCGATCGCGACCAGCCGCCGGTCGGGGTGCGCGCGGATGGCGTCCACGAGCTCGTCGGCATGCGAGGTCTCGACGACCGCCACGTCCGCACCGCGCCGCAGCTCGGCGAGCGCGGCCTCGACCGCCTCGTCGTCCGCCGTCCCCGCGGAGGAGTTGACGGTCACCAGCAGCCCGGCCACGGGCAGGACCGTAGACCCGCCCCGCCGCCCGCATGCGTGACCGCGTGCGCGACGGGGAAACAACAGCCGGGTGGACGACGCCGACCTGGCCGGCCTCCTGCAGGTGCCGGTGCCGATGCTGCACCGCCTGCTGGGCCGCGGCTGGCAGCGCCGGGACGACGTCGTCGACCTGCGCCCCGAGCGGCAGTGGTTCGGCACCGGCGAGCCGGTGCAGGTGCTCATCGGCGCCGACGGCCGCGACCTCGTCCTCGCCCGCCCCCGCGGCCACTGGGACGGCCCGGTCCGGCTGCGCTACGAGCCGGTCGACGACCGGCCGTTCGCGGGCGAGGACCTGCGGCTGCGCCCGGCCGCGCTCAGCGCCGCGGCGCGCGACATCGCCACCCGCCGCCGGCAGTCGTTCCGCTGGTGCCCGACCTGCCGGCTGCTGCTGCCGCCGGAGCACTTCGAGCGCTCGGCGCCGCGGTGCACCGCCTGCCAGGAGATCGTGGACGGCGTCGCGTCCTGAGCTCCCGGCGCCCGGCGGTCAGACCATCCGCAGCTCGTCGTCGTACACCCGCACGGGCACCGGCACCGTCCAGTAGCGCCGCTCCCGGGCGAACTCGACCAGCTCCTGCAGCCGCTCCCCGCCGACCCGGATCAGCCGGAACAGCGCCGGGTCGCCCTGCGCGACGTTCTCCACCAGGTACAGCCACGAGCGCTCCGGGTCGTCCCGGGCCGCGACGTACTGGCTGCACTCCAGCAGGAGCTCAGCGCCGCACGAGGTGGTGCCGCACGCCTTGACCGCGATGATGCGGTCGCCGCGCACCACCCCGTCGGCGGCCTCGTCCCGCCGCGCCTGCCGGCCCTCCGCGAGCTCCCGCTCGATCACGTACTCGATCGCCGCGTCCTCGATCTGTCTCGGTTCGCGCAGCTCGGTCGTCGTCATCGCGGATCCCCCTCCGGCCGACGTCCTCCCGTCCTACACCTCGATCGGGGAAACCGGAACCCGTGAGCCCGGAACGGTGCGACCGGGAGCAGCCGGGAACGGCGACGGCGCCGGCGGCCGGGCGCACCCGGCCACCGGCGCCGCCGCGCCGGAGGTGTCCGTCAGGCCGCGATCGCGGCCTCGGTGGGCAGGTCCTCCTTCTTGGCGCGGATGAGCACGACCGCCAGGACCAACGCGACCGCGAACAGCCCCGCCGCCGTGAAGAACGCGCCCTGGTAGGCGTTCACCGACGCCTGGGCCTCGGCCGTGGCGGCGAAGGCCGGATCGGCCAGGCGCGCCGCGTTGTCCTCGAACCACCCGGTCACCGACGACGCGTAGACCGTGGTGAGGATCGCCAGGCCGAGCGAGCCCCCGACCTGCTGCGCGGTGTTCAGCACCGCCGAGGCGATGCCGGCGTCGCGCTGCTCCACCCCGATCAGCGCGGTGCTGGCCGTCGGCACGAAGGTCGCGGCCAGGCCGAGGCTCATGAGCAGCTCCGCGGGCAGCACGTCGGTGACATAGGCGCTCTCCACCCCGATCCGGGTGAGCCAGAGCATGCCGACCGTGGCGAGCGTGAGACCGACGATCATCAGCGGCCGGGGCCCCACCCGGGGCAGCAGCTGCGACACGACGCCGGCGCCGACGATGATGCCGCCGCTGAAGGGCAGGAACGCCCAGCCGGCCTCCAGGGGGGTGTAGCCGAGGGTCCGCTGGAAGTAGAGCGTCAGGAACAGGAACATCGCGAACAGCCCGGCGCCGACCAGCAGGAACAGCAGGTACGACCCGCCGCGGGTGCGGTCGAGCACCACGCGCAGCGGCAGCAGCGGGTTCGCGGTCCGCGACTCCCAGACGACGAACGCGACCAGCAGGACGGCGGCGACCACCAGGAGCGTGACGGTGACGGGGTCACCCCACCCCGCGCCCTCCTCCGCGGCCTTGGTGAAGCCGTAGACCAGGCTGACGAGCCCCAGCCCCGACAGCAGCACGCCGGGGATGTCGAAGTGCCGGTCGCCCTCGGCCCGGCTCTCGCGGACCAGCGGGATCGCGAGCACGGCCGCGGCCAGCGCGATCGGCACGTTGACGCCCAGCGTCCAGCGCCACGAGGCGTACTCGGTGAGCACGCCGCCCAGGATCAGCCCGATCGCCGCGCCACCACCCGAGATCGCGCCGAAGACGCCGAACGCCTTGGCCCGCTCCTTGGGCTCGGTGAAGGTGATGGTCACCAGCGACAGCGCGGCCGGCGCCATCAGCGCGGCGAAGCCGCCCTGCAGCGCGCGGGCGGTGTAGAGCAGGCCCTCGTTCGGCGCGATGCCGCCGAGGCCGGAGGCGATCGCGAAGCCGACGAGCGCGACGATGAACGCCCGCTTGCGGCCCATGAAGTCGGCGATCCGGCCGCCGAGCAGCAGCAGCCCGCCGAACGCCAGCGTGTACGCGGTGACGACCCACTGGAGGTTCGCGTCGCTGATGAGCAGGTCGGCCTGCAGGACCGGCAGCGCGACGTTCACGATGGACGCGTCGAGGATGATCATCAGCTGGGCGATCGCGATCACCCCGAGCGCGAGCCACCGCTTGGGGTCCGGCCCGTCGGTGACCGGCGGCGCCGGCGGCGGTTGGTCGGGTGCGATGCCACCCGCGGTGGGGGTGACGAGTCCTTCTGGTGCGGACATGGGTGGAGCCGTCCTTCCTGCGCAGGGCGCAGTGCATCGAGTGGTGGTGCGGTGCGGGACGGCCGCCGGTGCGTCGTCCCGTGCGGTGGTGCGCCCGGCGGGTCAGAGCCGGGCCTCGGATCTCAGGTGCGCGGTGCGTCAGGGAGTGGCGAGTCCTGCGCCGGCCCAGCGCAGGCAGTCGCTCACGAGCTGCAGGAACTCCTCGAAGGGCTGGTCGGGGTCCCACGCGTCGACCGCCGTGGTGATCGCGGCCAGCGCGGTGTTCAGGACCAGGGCGGTCCGCACGTCGTCGGCGTCCGGACAGCGCCGGCCCAGCCACTCGCGCAGCTCGGGCTCGAAGCCGTCACAGGCACCGCGCGCCGACCGGCACAACCCCGGGGACTGCTCGAGCAGCCGCTTCTGCAGCGGCAGCCGCTCGGCCAGGATCCGCGCCAGGCCCAACGCGAGGTCGGTCAGCGCGTCCCAGAGTGGCAAGTCGGTACGACAGTTCTCCAGCAGGTTCCGCCACTGGCGTACTTCCTCGGGGTCCAGGTCGAAGACGACGGCTTCCTTGCTGGGGAAGTAGCTGAAGAACGTCGTCCGCGAGACCCCGGCCTCGGCGGCGATGTCCTCCACGCTGACCGCGTCGAACCCGCGCTCGCCGATGAGCCGCAGCGCGGTCGCCCGGATGAGGCGCCAGGCCGCGAGCTTCTTGCGCTCCCGCAGCCCCATGACGGCGGACACGGGACAGCGCTGGGTCTGCGCATCGTCCGCCGATCTCCTCATGGGCGCCGACGCTAGACCCGAACCTGTACCCAGTACAAGTTCTTACTGCGTCCGGGTTTCGACCTCACGTCCTGTTCACCGGGCGCCGGAGCGATCCCGCATGGCGGTGGGGGGCACTCGGACGTTCCGGCAGGTCGGCATCGCCATCGGCATCGCCATCGGCATCGCCATCGGCATCGCCGCGCTCGGGTTGATCGGCGCCGTGCCGGCCTTCTCGGCGGTCCGCCCGCCGGCGGCGGTCAGGAGGCGACGACCGGCTCCTCGCCGAACCCCGCCGGCACCGGGACGGCGTAGTAGCGGCGCTTGGTCGCCTGCTCGAGCATCCGCTGCAGCGGCTCGCCGCCGAGGCGCAGCAGCCGGAACGCCGCCGGGTCGCCCTGCCCGGTGTTCTCCACGACGTAGAACCAGAACCGGTCGGGGTGGGCGCGGGCCATGTCGTACAGCCGCGACTCCAGCCACACGTCCTCACCGCGGACCGAGCCGGGGACCGCACGCACCTCCACGGTGCGGTCGCCGCTGACGACGTCGCCGGGGGTGCGGCTGCCGCGGACGTCGCGGGCCGCCCGGCCCGCCGCCGCCTCCTGCGCGAGGACGAACGCGATCGCCGCGTCCTGCACCGCCGTCGGGTCGGCGGAGTGCTCCACGATCGGGGTGTCGGTGAGGAACATCGCTGCTCCGCTGGGTCTCGGCGGGGTGGACGCAGTGGTCCTACACCCGCCGCCGCGCCGGGAGGCGGGAGTTCGTCGCGCTACGTCACGGACGGGCCCGCCGGGCGGCGCGGCGTCCGCGCGTGGTCGCGCAGCGTCACGCCGGCCGGGCGCCGGCCACCCGGGCGGGGGAGCGCGTCACCCGTCGTCGTGGTCCCGGCCCGGTCCGGCGCATGCCCGCGCGCGGGCGGGGGAGGACCGTCGCCGACAGCACCACCTGGGGGAGGACACCGTGCCCAACGACGTGAACCCGATGCCTCGACCCGGCCTCGCGACCGGGAGCACCTGCTCCCGGCGGGCGGCCGGGCACTCGCCGCACCGGAGCACGATCCTGCTCTGCCACACCGGCGGGCTCGCCGACTGGCGGCCGGTGTTCGTCCTCGGGGTGGACGACGACGTCGTCACGCTGGCCGACGGCGACCGGCTCGCCCGCTACCGCAACCACGCGCCGACGACGCTGGCGCGGGCCGTGGTCGAGGCCGGGCCCGAGGCGCACCTCAACACCCGGTTCGGCTACCTGTTCCTGACCTCGTGGCCGCGCGACCCGGACGCCGTGTTCTCGCTGGCCCCCGCCGACCAGCCGCATTCCCCCTGCGGCTGAGCGCCCCGGGGCCCCGGCCGCGACGGCGCGGACGGGGCTCCGGGGAGGTGCTCACCAGGCGGGGCGGGCCGATCCGACGTAGCCGGGCACCGATCCGGCCCAGACCACCTTGACGGGCTGACCGTAGGTCGAGGCGTGGACCATCATCCCGTTGCCGATGTACATGCCGACGTGGCCGACCGGGCTGTAGAAGAACAGCAGGTCACCGGGCTGCATGTGCCACAGGCTGACGGGCAGGCCGATCCGCGACTGCATGCGCGAGGAGTGCGGCAGGTTGATGCCGGCGGACCGGTAGGCGTACTGGACCAGCCCGGAGCAGTCGAAGCTGTTCGGGCCGGCGCCGCCCCAGGCGTAGGGCTTGCCGACCTGGGCCAGCGCGGTGTCGACCGCCCGCTGGGCCGCCGGGGTCGGCGCGGCGTAGCTCGGCACCGACGCGGGCACCGCCGCCGGGACGGCGGCGGGCACGGTGGCCGGGACGGCGGCCGGCACGGCGTTGGCCGAGGCGACGGACGGGGTCAGCGCGAGACCGGCGCCGGCCGCCAGGGCGACGACGGCGGCTCGGGCGGAGCGGGGCATGCGGGCGTGCGAGGACGTGCGGACGATCGCCATGGACGGCGGGTTCTCCTTGTTCTCCGGATCCGCCTACCGGGTTAGCTGTCGGGTTCGGACGCGGGAATCGCCCGGCCCCGCCCGGACGACGACGTCCGAGCGCAGGCTTCACCCCAGTGCTCACCGTGGGTCCCCGGCCCGGGCGGGCGCTGCGGCCCGTGCCCGGTTCGGCGGGTCCGCCGGGTGTCGCCAGCTCTTCAGCGACGGGTTGTGGCCCCGACGGACGCGATGACCGTAGGACCGCCCCTTCCGCCCCACATCCGGGCGAGCGGGGCCGGACACGCCTGGCGACCGCGTCCGGTTCCGTGGCGTGTCAGCGTCCCGAACCCCGGCCTGACCTGGGCGGACCTGCGCGTATCGAGACCCGCCGGCCCGCGCCGCGCGGGGCGGCACGCCGATCGCCGACACGCCGCACCGGCACCACCCAGCGTCACCGGCCGTTGGGCAGGACGTCGCCGGAGTGCACCCGGCGGTTGATCCGATCCCCGACCGGGCATCGACGGTCCGACGGACCCGAGACGGTCCAGCGACACGACACGGTCCACGACAGGAGGAGATCCCAGATGGCCGGCATGTTCCGGAAGCTCATCGCCTCGGGCGTTGCGGCGAAGCTCGTCCAGGAGGCGCGCAAGCCGCAGAACCAGGAGAAGATCAAGCAGATGATCGCCAAGATCGGCGAGCAGAACAAGAAGCGCGGCGGCGGCGCCGGGCGCGGGCGCGGGCCCGTGCACTGATCGACCGCACCTCGCGCAGCGACCCCCGTCCGGCACCCGCCGGGCGGGGGTCGCTGCGCGTCAGGCGGGCGTGCGGTCGCGCACGTAGAGGCCGGGCGCCGGGTCGAGCACCGGGTGCCGGACGCTGCCCAGCTCGGCCGGCGCCGGCACCCGCGGCCCGGAGCGCACCGCCGTCCAGTCGGCCCACGTCTCCCACCAGCTGCCGATCCGCTCCTCGGCGCCGGCCCGCCACTCCTCGGGGTCGGCGACCGTCTCGCCGCCGACCCAGTGCCGGGCCTTCGGGTTGCCCGGCGGGTTGACCAGGCTCTGGATGTGGCCGCCGTTGCTCAGCACGAACGTGCTCGGCCCGGACAGCAGCCGCGTCGTCCGGTAGCAGCCGCGCCACGGGGTGAGGTGGTCGGTGACCGCGCCGGTGACGAACGTCGGCACGGTGATCTCGCCGAGGTCCACCGGGGTGCCGAGCACGGTCACCGCGCCGGGCTGGACGAGGGTGTTGTCGCGGAAGATCCGCAGGAACTGGTCGTGCAGCCGGGCGGGCAGGTTGGTCGCGTCGGCGTTCCAGGCCAGGACGTCGAAGGCCGGCACCGGCTCGCCCTGCAGCCACTGGTTCACCAGGCCGTCGAAGACCAGGTCGCCGGGCTTCATGAGGCTGAACACCGACCCCAGCGACCTGCCGCCGAGCACGCCGCGCGCCCGCGACACCCGCCGGGCCAGGCCGGTCACGAACTTGCCGGCGAAGGCGCCGATCGGGGCGCGCTCGCCGAAGTCCAGCAGGGTCACGCCGTAGGCGGCGCTGTGCACGCTCGCGTCGTCCATCGCCGCGAGGTGGTTGAGCAGCAGGGTCTGCAGGATGCCGCCGGCGCAGAACCCGACCGTGTTGACGTCGGGGGAGCCGGTGACCTGCCGGACCACCGACACCGCCCGCCGCAGCCGCTCGGTGTAGGTGTCCAGGTCCCAGTGCGCGTGCTGCCTGCCGGGGTTGCGCCAGCTGACGATGAACGTCGAGAAGCCGCGGCCGACGGCGTGCTCCACGAAGCTGCGCCCCTCGCGGAGGTCGAACAGGTAGTAGCGGTTGATCACCGGCGGGATGACGAGCAGCGGGCGGGCGTGCACCTCGGCCGTCGTCGGCGCGTACTGGATGACCTCGACGACGTCGTCCCGGTAGACGACGGCGCCGCGGCTGGTCGCGAGGTTCCGGCCGACGGTGAACGCGGCCGGGTCGCACAGCGCGGGCATCCCGCCGTTGCTCCGGACGTCCTCCAGCATCCGGCCGAGCCCGCGGACGACGCTGGCGCCGCCGGTGTCCAGCGCCCGCTTCAGCGCCGCCGGGTTGCCGGCGAGGGTGTTGGTGGGGGACGCCGCGGCGGCCAGGGCACGCACCGCGAACCGGGCCCGCTCCACCTCCCGCCAGCCCGCGCCGCTCGCCTCGTACCGGTCGACCAGCCGGTCCAGCGAGGCCGACCACGCGAGGTAGCCCTGGCCGAGCCGGCGGTAGCCGGGGTGGTCACGCCAGGCCGGGTCGGCGAACCGCTCGTCCGCGGTCGGGGCCGGCTCCCGCTCCAGGCCCAGGCCGATCGCGGCGAGCTCGCGGCTCAGCCGCACGGTCTCCGCGCCGAGCGCGCGGGAGCCGGCGAGCGCCGTGCCGCGGCGCGAGCGGGGGGTGGCGGTCTCCCGGGCGGGCGTCACCGCCGGGGTGCGGGTGGTCGCTGCGGTCGGTGGGTGCTGGACTGCGGTCACGGCGCCTCCGTCTCGTCGGTGCCACGAACGCTAGGGACGCCGGGCCTCCTCCGACCGGGCCTTTGGACCCGGCCGGAGGAGGGGATGCGTCACACGTGTGGTAGAGGCCTCACGGGCGGCCGGCGTGGGCGACGCCCACCTCGGTGGCCAGCAGCACGGCCTCCCGTGCCGGGGCGCGGTTGTGCTCGTAGAAGTCCGGCGCGCAGCACATGAGCAGCGTCGTGCCGTCCTCGCCGCCGAGCATGCAGGCGAAGACGCCGAGGCCCTCGGGCGCGGGCACCGACTCGACGATCGACCCCTCCGGCGAGATCCGCGCGACCCGGCCGCCGACGGCGTCGGCCGACCAGATGTGGCCCTCGGCGTCCAGCGCGCAGCCGTCCGGGGCGACGGTGACCTGGCCGAGCACCTCCTCGGTGGTCCGGCCGGTGACCTCGGGTCCCAGCGACGCCCACACCCGCCTGTTGGACAGCCCGCCGTCCCCGTCCAGGTCGAACGCGGTGTACCGGTTGCCGAGGGTCTCGCCGACGACCAGCGTGTCGCCGTCGGGGGTGATGACGGCGCCGTTGGGGAACTGCAGCCCGTCGGCGACCACGTGCACCGAGCCGTCGGGGTCGACCCGCTTGAGCGTCGCGGCGTGCGCGTCGCCGCCGCCCATCAGGTCGAAGCCGAAGTCGCCGACGAACACCCGGCCCTGCCCGTCGACGACCAGGTCGTTGAGGTGCCCGCCGCAGTGCCCGGCGAGGTCGGCGTACGTGGACAGCTCGCCGTCGGCCCAGCGCAGCAGGCGGCGGTCCCTCATCGAGACGACGACCAGCGACCCGTCCGGCAGCCAGCCCAGCCCGGACGGCTGCCCCTCGACCTCGAACAGGACGGTCTCCTCGCCGTCCGTCGTCACGCGGCTCACCGTGTGCCGGTAGAAGTCCGACACCCACCAGGTGCCGTCGCGCCAGCGCGGGCCCTCGAAGAAGGCGCCGCCGCTCAGGACCGTCCGAAGTTCTCGCTCCGCCATGCCGCGGACCCTAGGTCGGCCCGCTGTCGATGCTCCTCCCGGCCGCCGCCCGGACGCCGGCCAGCAGCCTGCGGACGGCGACGACGTGCCCGCCGCTGCCGACCACGGCCAGCCGGTACAGCCGCCCGTGCGGGCCGGGGAACGCCGCGCGGCTCTCCAGCCGCACCCGCGTGCCGCCGGCGGTGAGCTCGAGCCGGACGACGATCGCGTACCGGGAGAACCGGTGCCGGCCGGCGATCTCCAGCAGCCGCGGCTCGTCGGCGGTGACGACGCGGAAGCCGGGGAGCGTCGAGCCCGGCCCCGGCCGGCCCCAGCCCTCTGCCGTCGCCGGGTCGCAGCCGAGGGCGCGGGCCGCCGCGCGGGCGGCAGGTGCGGCGAAGGTGTCGTGCAGGGTGCTCAGCACCGCCCGCCAGGCCGCCGCCGGAGGCGCCGCGACGGTGGTCGCGTGCTCGTCGAGCAGGGGCAACGCCGCCGTCGTCGGGTCAGGATCCGGCACCGGGCCACCGTAGGCCGTAGGGCGGCGGCGACCATGTGCTCCGCGGACGCTCGGTCACTGCCCACCGGTCGTGGGCAGTGGCGGAGGTTCCCGGAAGCACATGTGCTCCGCGGACGCTCGGTCACTGCCCACCGGCCGTGGGCAGTGGCGGAGGCTCCCGGGACCACCTCGGTGCGCGGATCGTTGTGCTCTGCCCTCAGGGGTGGGCAGAGCACGACGACGCTCAGGGGACCGGCCGGGTGGCGGGTCAGTCGCCCTTGACGTTCACGATCTGGCGCAGCGTGTGCCGGATCTCGACCAGGTCGGCCGCGTCGTCCATGACTCGGTCGATCGGCTTGTACGCATCCGGGTGCTCGTCGAGGAACGCGTCGGAGTGGCCCCACGCGATGCCGGCCATCCGCTTCTCCAGGTCGGCCCGCGTGAACAGCCGCCGGGCGGCGTTGCGCGAGTGGTTGCGCCCCGCGCCGTGCGGCGAGGACATCAGCGACTCGGGGTTGCCCCGGCCGACGACGACGTAGGACGCCGCCCCCATCGAGCCCGGGATCAGCCCCCACTGCCCGGTCCGCGCCGAGATCGCGCCCTTGCGGGACAGCCACACCTCGCGCCCGTAGTGCTCCTCGCGCTCGGTGTAGTTGTGGTGACAGGAGATCTCGTCGCGCCGCTCGACGTCCGTCTTCAGGAACCGGCCGAGCTGGTCGGCGACGCGGTCCATCATCTCCTCGCGGTTGAGGAAGGCGAACCGCTGCGCCCAGCGCAGCGCCTCGATGTACCGGTCGAACTCCGGCGTGCCCTCCTCCAGGTAGGCGAGGTCCCGGTCGGCCAGCTCGACGCCCTGCTCGCGGCAGCGCTGCTGGGCGATCGCGATGTGCTTGGACGCCAGCTTGTTGCCGACCCCGCGCGAGCCGGAGTGCAGGAACAGCCACACCCGGTCGGCCTCGTCGAGCGACACCTCGATGAAGTGGTTGCCCGACCCCAGCGAGCCCAGCTGCAGCGGCCAGTTCGGCGCGGCGCCGTCGGCCTGCCCGGCGCCGGGCAGCGCGCGCAGCTCCTCGACCCGCGGCGCGGCCGTCTCGGTCAGCCGCTTGTTGTACCGCCCCGCGGACAGCGGCACGGCCCGCGAGATCCAGCCGTGCAGGACGGCGAGGTCGCCCCGGAGGTCGGCGGCGTCGAACTGGGTGCGGACCGCCATCATCCCGCAGCCGATGTCCACGCCGACCGCCGCCGGGATGATCGCGCCGTCGGTCGGGATCACCGAGCCCACCGTCGCGCCCTTGCCCAGGTGCGCGTCGGGCATGAGGGCCAGGTGCGGGTGGATGAACGGCATCGCGGCGGTGCGCTCGGCCTGCTCGCGGGTCGAGTCCTCCAGGATCGAGGCCCAGTTGAGCAGCCGGTCGTTGATCTTCTCCATCGTCCTCTCTCTTCGCTGCTGCCCCGACGGGCGTCCGGGCAGGACGCGGAGTGTTCGCGGCCGCGGGCTCGGGCGTGAGCGGATTACCCGCCCGGACCGGCGGGCCGACACGGATGTCAGGGTGGGTTCCGTGGTCAGCGAGCCGGAGTGGGTCGAGCACGTCATCTGGTGGCACGTCTACCCGCTGGGCTTCGTCGGCGCCGAGCGCGAGCGCGGCCCCGACGCCCCGGTCGCCCACCGCCTGAGCCACCTCACCGCCTGGCTGGACCACGTCACGCAGCTGGGCGCGAACGGCCTGGCCCTCGGCCCGGTCTTCGCGTCGGAGACCCACGGCTACGACACCACCGACCACCGGCGGATCGACCCCCGGCTGGGCGACGACGCGGACTTCGACGCCCTCCTCGCCGCCGCGGACGCCCGCGGCATCCGGGTGCTGCTCGACGGCGTCTTCAACCACGTCGGCCGCGGCCACCCGGCGTTCCGGGCGGTGCTCGAGCAGGGCCCGTCGGCGCCGACCGCCTCGTGGTTCCGGCTGCGCTGGCCCGGGGGCCCCGACGCCTGGCGGCCCGGCGTCGAGCCGGGGTACGACGACTTCGAGGGCCACTCCTCCCTCGTGGCCCTGGACCACGGCGCCCCGGCGGTCGTCGACCACGTCGCCGACGTCATGTGCCACTGGCTCGACCGCGGCATCGCCGGCTGGCGGCTGGACGCCGCCTACGCCGTCCCGACGTCGTTCTGGGCGCAGGTCGCCGACCGGGTGCGGGCCCGGCACCCCGGCGCCTACCTGATGGGCGAGGTGATCCACGGCGACTACCCGCGCTTCGTCGCCGAGAGCCGGCTGGACTCGGTCACCCAGTACGAGCTGTGGAAGGCCGTGTGGAGCGCGCTCAACGACGGCAACCTGCACGAGCTCGCCCACGCGCTGCGCCGGCACGACGGGTTCGTCGAGCGGTTCGTCCCGTACACCTTCCTCGGCAACCACGACGTCACCCGCATCGCCAGCCGGCTCACCGACCCCGCCCACCTGGCGCACGCCGTCGCCGTGCTGGCCACCGTCGGCGGCACCCCGGCCGTCTACGCCGGCGACGAGCACGCCTTCCGCGGCGTCAAGGAGGACCGGCCCGGCGGGGACGACGCCGTCCGGCCGGCGTTCCCCGCCACGCCCGAGGAGCTCTCCCGACTGGGCCTGCCCACGTTCGCCCTGCACCAGGAGCTGCTCGGCCTGCGCCGCCGCCACCCCTGGCTGCACGCCGCGCGCACCGAGGTGCTCGACGTGGCCAACGAGACGCTGGTCTACGCGTCCTCGGGGGCGGGCGGCCGGCTGCTCGTCGCCCTCTCCACGGCTCCGGCGCCGGTGACGCTGCGGGCGCCCGGGGCGCGCGACGTGCGGGCGGGGGAGGCGCGGCTGGACGGCGACCGGGTCACGCTGCCGGCCGGCGGCTGGGCGGTGCTCGGCGGCTGAGCCGCCCGGCTGCGCACTTCCATCCGCGCGCGGTCGGGCACACCCCGTCGCGCAGGCCGGCGTCAGGCGACGAGGCCCGAGCAGGTCAGGCGGGCCAGCCAGCGGCCGACGGCGGCGGGGTCGCGCACGTCCACCGAGCGCAGGCCGGTCAGCGCGCCGGCCGGGGTCAGCGCCAGCGCGATCCACTCCTCGGCCTCGGCGGCCGACACCCCGCGGCGCAGCTCCCCGGCCGCGGCGGCCCGCGCGACGTAGGGCCGGACCAGCGCGGCGACCCGCTCCCGGTCGCGCCCCAGCCGCAGCCCGAGGAACCGGGCCAGGCTCTCGTCGCCGGCGGCCAGGTGCTCGCCCTGGCGGTACCGGATGCCGGTCGCGGCGAGCACCTCGCCGATCACCGCGACGGCATCGGGCAGCGTGGTCGTGCGCGCGGCCCGCTCGGTGATCAGCGCGAGGTCGCGGGCGCGCTCGAACTCGCGGATGGCGTTGAACAGCTCGCCGCGGTCGGCCACGTGGCGGTACAGCGTCGCCCGGGACAGCCCGGCCGCGAGGGCGACGTCCCGCATCGTCGTCTTGGCCCGGCCGTACCGGGCGACGCACTCCATGCCCGCCCGCAGGATCCGGTCCCGGGTGTCCGGGTCGGCCGGCGGCGGGAGTTCCTCGCTCAGCCCGGAGGCCATGCCCGCCTCCTCCGGTCCCCGGTGGGCCCTCGTCCGCGGCCCTTGCCCGGCGGACGATACGTGCGATACAAGTTGGGTAGCAAGTGTCTCATCGGGGTCGCCCGGAGGGTGGCCGAGCGAGAGGGAGAACCGTGCCCCGACCCAGGCAGGCGGCGATCGCCGGCGTGTACACCACCAAGCAGGGCAAGCTGCCGGAGCGGACCTCGTTCTCGCTGCAGCTCGAGGCGATCAAGGGCGCGCTGGACGAGGCCGGGATCCCGATCGAGGAGGTCGACGGGATCATCCCGATGAGCATGTCCGACCACCTGCCGGGCACGTCGGCGACGCAGTTCTGGGCCGCGCAGCTGGGCGAGCGCCCGCTGGGGCTGATGGAGACCGGCGGCGCGTCGGGCGCGCTGGCCAAGGCGGCGCTGGCCATCGAGAACGGCATGTGCGAGGTCGTCGTCCTCTTCTACGGCAAGGCCGGCTCGCTGGTCGGCCCGCGGGGCACCGCCGTGCAGGACAGGGCCCCGCGGGTGCCGGACTGGAGCTTCTCCCGGTCCGGGGCCTACATGACGACGTGGTACGCGCTGTGGGCCCAGCGGTACATGCACGAGTTCGGCGTCACCCACGCCGACCTGGCCGAGGTCGCCGTGTTCACCCGGTACCACGCCACGCTCAACCCCGAGTCGATCATGGGCCGCAAGGGCGAGATCACCGTCGAGGACGTGCTGGCCAGCCGGCCGATCTGCGAGCCGCTCCACCTGCTCGACTGCTCGCTGGACAACGACGGCGGCTACGCGATCGTCATGACCTCGGCCGAGCGGGCGCGGTCGGCGCGGACGACGCCGGTGTGGGTGCTCGGCGGCGCGGAGTCCACCTACACCGACTTCTACACCACGATCAACGACCCCTGGTTCCCCGAGGAGGGCAAGGCGGTCCGCCGCGCGGCCGACCGGGCGTTCGACATCGCCGGCATCGGCCGCGACGAGATCGACGTCGCCGGTCTCTACGACTGCTTCACCATCACCACGATCCGCGACCTCGAGGAGATGGGCTTCTGCAAGCTCGGCGAGGGCGCGGCCTACGTCAAGGAGGGCCACTGCCGGCTGGGCGGCTCGATGCCGACCAACACCGACGGCGGCCTGCTCTCCAACAGCCACGCGGGCGA
This sequence comes from Blastococcus sp. SYSU D00868, assembly GCF_054050575.1. NCBI lineage: Bacteria > Bacillati > Actinomycetota > Actinomycetes > Geodermatophilales > Geodermatophilaceae > Blastococcus > Blastococcus sp. SYSU D00868. The sequence continues at coordinate 61,832 of NZ_JBJGZO010000010.1, read as the reverse complement.
CCCCTCGGGCATGCACACCATCGAGGTGGTCCGGCAGCTGCGCGGCGAGTGCGGCGAGCGGCAGGTCCCCGACGCGCGGATCGGCGTCTCGCTCCAGCAGGGCTGGGCGGTGCACGGCATGGCCGGCGTCCTCGTCATGGCCGCCGACTGAACCCGCCGTCCGACCACCCACCCGAGGAGCAGACATGACCTACCTCAAGCCGCTGCCGCAGGTCGAGCCGGCCAACAGGCCCTTCTGGGACGGCCTCGCCGCGGGCGAGTTCCGCGTGCCCCGGTGCGACGACTGCGGGCACTACAACTGGGTGCCGTTCCCGGCCTGCCGCTCCTGCCTGAGCGAGGACCAGACCTGGACGCCGGTCAGCCGCGACGCCACCGTGTGGAGCTTCAGCGTCGTCCACCGCGGGCCCGGCGCGTTCGACGCCGAGGTCCCCTACGCGGTGGTGCTGGCCAAGCTGGCCGAGGAGCCGCGCGGCTGCATCGTCCTCGGCAACACCGTCGGCATCGACCCGGCCGACCTGTACGTCGGGATGCCGCTGCGGATCGTGTTCGAGGAGATCCCCGGCGAGGACGTCACGGTCTACCGGTTCGCCGCGGCGGACGCCCCGGAGCCCGACCGGGCCGACGCCGCTGCCGACGCCGCCCTGGACCCCGCGAACCAGCCCGCCACGGTGGCCTGACGTGGACCTCTCGCTCGGCGCGGACCAGCTCTCGCTGCGGGGTGCGTTCGCCGAGCTGTTCGGCAAGGAGGCGAGCTCCGAGCGGGTGCGGGCCGCCGAGGAGCGCGGCCACGACGACGCGCTCTGGCGGACGCTGGTCGCCGCCGGCGCACCGACGATGGGCGTGTCCGAGGAGCTCGGCGGCGGCGGGGCCGGCACTGCCGACCTCGTGGTCGTCGCGATCGAGGCCGGCCGCCGGGTCGCGCCGGTGCCGCTGGTCGAGGCGCTGGCCGCCGCCGACGCCCTGGCCCGGGCCGGCGCCCGCGACCTGCTCGACGGCGCGGGGGAGGGCCGGGTGCTGCCCGTCCTCGCCCCGCGGCCGCTGCGCGCCGGCTCCGCCGGCCCGGTCTCCGGCGCCGCGGTCGCCGACGTCGTGGTCGCCCTCGACGGCGACGAACTGGTCGCGCTGTCCCGCCCCGAGGGGACGGCGGCGCGGCTGCTGCCCAACCTCGGCTCGGCGGCGCTGGCGGAGGTCACGACCGCCGCCTGGTCGCGGCGCACCGTGCTGGCGATCGGGGAGCAGGCGCGCACCGCGCACGCCGCGGCCCTGTCGCTGCTGCGGGTGCTCACCGCCGCGGCCCTGGAGGGCGTGCGGCAGGAGGCGCTGCGGCTGGGCGTCGACTACGTCAAGGAGCGGCACGCCTTCGGGGTGCCGATCGGCTGGTTCCAGACGGTGCAGCACCGGCTCGCCGACGTGGCGACCGCCGGCGACGGGGCCGAGCTGCTCGTGCACGAGGCGGCCTGGGCCCGCGACACCGGCGACCCGCGGGCCGGGGCACTGGCCCGGATGGCGCTGCTGTTCGCCGCCGGGACCGCGCAGCAGACCACCGCGGCGAGCCTGCACTTCCACGGCGGCTACGGCTACACGCTCGAGTACGACGTCCAGCTGTACCACCGGCGGGCCACGGCGTGGCCGCTCGCGCTGGGCGCGCCCCGGCACGAGCTGCGCGCCCTGGCCGCCGACCTGTTCGGCCCGGATTCCGAAGCCCGCGGCCTCGTCCGGGGCACCGCCCCGAGCGTGCGAGGGGTGGGGAGGACGAGGTCCTCACCGGACTTCACCGAGCACGACTCCCTCGCCGCGTTCCGCGCGGCCGCCGCCGCGTGGGCCGACCGGCACGTCCGCCCCGAGTGGGCGGAGCTGGAGCACGCCACCGGCACGCACCACAACCCCGAGCTGCACGCGCTGCTCGGGCAGCAGGGGCTGCTGGGCGCCGGCTGGCCGGCCGAGTACGGCGGCACCGACGTCGACCCCGGCTACGCGCTGGCCGTGTTCCAGGAGATCGGCGCCCGTGGCCTGCGGATGGACGGCTGGATCACCACCGAGATGGTCGCCCGCACGATCCTCGCCGTGGCGACCGAGGAGGCCAAGCGGGAGATCGTCCCGGCCGCGCTGCGCGGCGAGGTGGTCATCGTGCTCGGCTACACCGAGCCCGGGTCCGGCTCCGACGTCGCGGCGGCCTCGATGCGCGCGGTGCGCGACGGCGACGAGTGGGTGGTCAACGGCTCGAAGATGTTCACCAGCACCGCGCACGTGGCCACCCACGTGTTCCTGCTGACCCGCACGAATCCGGAGGTGGCCAAGCACAAGGGGCTCACCCTGCTCCTGGCTCGGCTCGACGCGCCCGGCGTCGAGGTCCAGCCGGTGCACACCCTCGGCGGCCAGCGCACCAACGCCACCTTCTACTCCGACGTCCGGGTGCCCGACCGGATGCGGATCGGCGACGTCGACGGCGGCTGGGGCGTCATGCGGGTGGCGCTGGTGCACGAGCGCGGCACCGCGGTCGCGCCCGGCGGCCCGACGCTCGTGGAGCGGGTGGCGGCCTGGGCGCGGGAGACCCCCGGGGACGACGGCGCGCCCCTGCTGGACGACCCCACCGTCGCCGAGTCCCTCGCCCGGCTGGCCGTCGACGACGAGGTCGCCCGGCTGCTCGGGCTCCGGGTCCGGTGGGTCGCCTCGACCGGCGGGATGCCCGGCGTCGAGGGGTCGATGGCCAAGCTGTTCTCCAGCGAGGCCGAGCAGCGGCGGGTCGCCGTCCTCACCGGCCTGCTGGGCGAGCGGGCGCTCCTGCGGGAGGGTCCGCTGCGCGGCGACGTCGAGGAGGCGTTCCGCAAGGCGCCGGTCAGCACCATCTACGGCGGCACCAGCGAGGTGCAGCGGGAGATCGTCGCCGAGCGCCGGCTCGGGCTGCCGCGCAGCCGGCCGGCCGGGTGAGCGCCGGGGCCGCCGGATCAGGTCCGTACCCCCGCCGCCGGCCTGCGCGGCCCCACGGACTGGACGTTTCGACAGTTCCCGATCTATCTTCGGGAGCGTCGCCCCGGCAGACGGGTGCGACGGCAGGACCGAGGAGGACGGCGATGCACGGAACCGAGCCGACGGCGCCGACCGCGACGGCGGAGGTCGACGCCGACCGCCGGCGCCTGGCGTGGCGGCGCATCACCGTCCGCCAGCTCACCTGCCTGTGCGAGCGCGCCGCCGGGTCCGACCCGGCCGCCCGCGACGCCGCCGCCCGCGCCGCCCGGCTGGCCCGGCTCCTCGAGCTCGACGAGGTCGGGGCGCTCGCCGTCCGCTGACGACCGTCCCGGCCCGCCACGCCTAGAGCAGGCGCAGGGGCGGGCGGCCGGCCAGCTGCTTCTCCAGCGTCACCCGGTGCCGGCCGTCGTCGTCGTGCCGGAAGTCCAGCCGGTCCACCAGGGCCTGCATGAGCAGCAGACCGGTCCCGCCCTCCGCCCGCTCGATGCCCGCGCGGGTGGTGGGGGCGGCCGCGGGGTCGAGGCCCTCGCCGTCGTCCCACACGGTCATCAGGCACCGCCGGTCGTCGATGGAGACCCCGACCTCGTAGCGGGCGTGCTCGCCGCTGTGCTGCACCACGTTCGCGCACGCCTCGGTGAGGGCGAGCGCGATCTCGTCGATGACGGCCTGCTGCACGCCGAGGTGCTCCAGCGCCTGGCGGCACAGTCCCCGGGCGAACGGGACGCTGTCGGTCTCGACCGGCAGGGTCACGCTGAACGCGATGTCCATCCCGCCCCTCCCGTCGGCCCGTGCGCGCCAGCCTGCCAGGTGGACGCGGGGACCACGACTCCGCCCTCCTCCGGGGGAGCCGTCGCCGTGGGACCGTGGCGGACGACGGCGGAGGGAGACGGCGGTGGGCACGGCGGTCACGAGCGACCCGCGGGAGGACCCGGGCGTCCCGGACGTCGACCCCGCCGCGCGGTGGCTGGCCCTGTTCGGCCTCGGGCCGCGGGGCGCCGCCGTCGTCGCGCGCTGGCGGGCGGCCGCGCCGGCGCACGTCCCGCTGCGGGCGCACACCGCCCCGCGGGCCGACGACGCGGTGCTGGACCTGCTCACCGCGGAGGTGGACCGGGCGCGGGTCGGCTGGCGGCTGATGGTGGCCGGCCCGGAGGTCGACGTCCTCGCCGTCCGGGCGCGCGCGACCGCGCTCGGCGTGCTCGACGCCGAGATCCGCGCGGCGGTCACCGACACCCGCCGCCGCCGGGTCTGGTGCGCCTCCTGCGGCGCCACCACCGAGACCAGCGCGCCCGCGCCGGGCGAGGCCGCCTGCGCCGGCTGCGGGCGGCGGCTGCACGTGCACGCCCACCTCTCCCGCCGGCTGGGCGCCCACCTGGGTTCCGCCGCCGATCCGGAGGAGCGGACGTGACGGCGCTGCTCCCCGCCCCGGCGACGGCCGCCCCCGCCGGTGCGGGCCCGACCCTGGAGGTCGCGGCGGTCGCCGACGCCGCGCCGGGCATCCGGACGCTCACCCTGCGCCGGGCCGGCGGCGGCACGCTGCCGGGATACCCGCCCGGCAGCCACCTGCTGCTCGACTGCGGCGGCCGGCACAACGCCTACTCGCTCACCGGCGACGGCTCCCCGGCCGCGGAGTGGCGGATCTCGGTGCTGCTGCGCCCCGACGGGGCCGGCGGATCGGCGTTCGTGCACCGGCTGCGGCCGGGGGACCGGATCGGCGCGACCGGGCCGCGCAGCGCCTTCGCGCCCGTCTCGACCGCGCGGCACGCCGTCCTGGTCGCCGGCGGCATCGGCATCACGCCGCTGCTGTCGCACGCCCGCGCCGCCGTCCGGTGGGGGCGGTCGTTCGAGCTGCTCTACGGCTGCCGCCCGGGCGCCGGCGCCCACCTCGCCGAGCTGCGGGAGCTGTGCGGCGACCGGCTGACCGAGCACGCCGACGCGGCCTCGCTGCGCGCCCGCGTGCGGGCGGTGCTCGCCGACCGGCCGATCGGCACGCACGTGCACGTGTGCGGGCCGGCCGGCCTGATCGCCTTCGTCGAGGAGACGGCGGCCGCGCTGGGCTGGCCCGCCGAGCGGGTGCACGCCGAGCGCTTCTCCGCCGCCGACCTCGACGCGGGGGAGCCCTTCGTCGCCCGGCTGGCCCGCACCGGCCGGCGGGTGCCCGTGCCGGCCGGGACCAGCCTGCTCGAGGCGCTCGAGGTCGCCGGCGTCGCCGTCCCGTCGCTGTGCCGGCAGGGCGTCTGCGGTCAGTGCCGGCTGCCGGTGACCGCCGGCCGGCCGCGGCACCGCGACCTGTACCTGTCCGAGGCCGAGCGCGCGGCCGGGAACGCGGTCATGGCCTGCGTCTCCCGCTGCGCCGGCGACGAGCTGGAGCTCGACCTGTGACCGCCGCCGTCCTGCCGGAGCGCACCGCCCGCTTCCCGTTCCCGTTCGCCGCCGACGCCTTCCGGTACTCGGTGAACGTCGAGCCGGCCCGCCGCGTCGTGGCGACCGCCGCCGGCAGCTGGGGCGCGGGCGTGCTGGACGTCGACGCGGACCACGCGGCCGAGCTGGCGCTGCGCCGGGACGTGCTGGCCGCCGACCCCGGCCGGTGCCGGCAGCTGCCGCACATGCGGGTCGCCGCGTGGGACGCGCTCACCACGCTGCTGCCCGAGCTGGCCGCCACCCTCCCCGGGGTCACCGCGCTGCGGGTGCGCGGCGACCGCTGGGACTGGCGCAACGACCTGACCGGCACCGCCGTCTCGTTCACGGTCGGCGACGACGACTCGCTGCCGGGCGGGCCGCTGGCGCTGCTCGGCAGCCAGGTGCAGGAGGACGTCGTCCTGCTCGACGAGCGCGAGGGGGCGCTGTGGGTCGACGCCGGGCTGGTCACCTTCGCCGCCGACTGGTCGCTGGGCTTCGACGTCGGCATGCGGTTCGCCGAGGTGCACGGGCCGGTGCCGCGGGTGGCCGAGGAGGGCGTCGTCGCCCGGGCCGAGCAGTTCCTGCTGCGGCTGCAGCCCGGGCAGGAGTTCCGCCGGACCAACTGGTCCATGACCGTCGGCCGCCGGCTGGACACCTCGACGGAGACGCGCGCCGAGTGGGCCGCCGAGCGCCGCGGGATCGGCGCGGACCCGGCGCTCCCGGACCGGCTGCACCTGCGCGTGGAGGTGCAGCACCTCATCCGGCTCGGCGTCTCGAACGCCGTCTGCTTCCTCATCCGCACCCACCTGCTGTCGCTGGGCGAGCTCGCCGCCGTGCCGCCGTGGCGGCGCCGGCTGGGCGCGGTGCTGGCCGAGCTGCCCGAGGACATGGCCGCCTACAAGGGCCTGACCGGCTTCCGGGGTCCCGCCGCCGACTGGCTGCTCCGCGGCGACTGACCGGCGCCCGGCCGATCGGGGGACGCGCGGGGCAAGGGTTTGCTCCGAACGATTCGATCGATACTCTTTCATCGAACTGTGAACGCCGTCACGGGGACGGCGGACGTCCGCGCCCGGAGCGGCCGGGCGGGCAGGGAGAGGGAGCAGGCGTGAGCGTCGACGAGGTCAGCCCCGCACCGGTGCACGAGCGGGCGCCGCGGGTCATCCAGCTGGAGCGGCACGGAGACGCCTACCGCACCGACTTCGTCCGGCTGGCCGACGAGCTGCACGCCACGGCCCCCCTCGCCTGGAACGACACCGACGGCGGCTACTGGTTCGTCTCGGGCAACCAGCAGCTGTTCGACACCGCCCGGCGGGCCGACCTGCTCTCCAACGACAACGACCCGCACGGCGAGCGCCGGGGCTACCGGGGCATCAGCATCCCGTCGATGAGCCCGGAGCAGGCCAAGGCGATGAGCGGCCCGCCCGGGTCGCTGGGCGGCAACTTCCTGCTGCTGGACCCGCCGGTGCAGCGGCACTACCGCAACGCGCTCAACGCCTACCTGTCGCCGGCCGCGGTCGCCCGCTGGCAGCCGGTCCTGGACGAGATCACCCGGGCGGCCCTGGACGAGGTGATCGAGACCGGCCGGATCGACGTCGTCGACGACCTGGCCAACATCGTCCCGGCGGTGCTGACGATGGCCATGCTCGGCTTCCCGATGGCCGACTACGAGGTCTACGTCGAGCCGACCCACGCCGCCGTCTACACGAAGCCCGGCACCCCCGAGATGGAGCGGGTGATCGAGCAGAGCATCGAGATGGCCATGCGGACCTACGGGTACATCGCCGAGATCCGCGCCAACCCGCGCCCGGGCCTGGTCGACGCGCTGATCAACGCCGAGATCACCGGCCGGCGGACCGAGGACAGCGACGTGTTCGGCGCCGTCCAGCTGCTCATCGGCGGCGGCTTCGACACCACCACCGCGCTGACCGCGCACGCGCTGGAGTGGCTGAGCGGGCACCCCGACCAGCGGGAGCGGCTGATCCGCGAGTGGGAGGGGCTGCGCGACAGCGCCACCGAGGAGTTCCTCCGCTACTACACCCCCGCGCCGGGCGACGGCCGGACCGTCACCCAGGACGCCGAGATCCACGGCGCGCAGTTCCGCGAGGGCGAGCGGCTGTGGCTGTCGTGGGCGATGGCCAACCGCGACGCGACGGTGTTCGAGGACCCGCACGAGATCAAGCTCGACCGCAAGGGCAACCGGCACGCCAGCTTCGGCCTGGGCATCCACCGCTGCATCGGCTCGAACGTCGCCCGCGCGACGTTCAAGACCATGCTCGAGGCGGTGCTCGACCGGATGCCGGACTTCGTCTGCGACCCGGCCGGGGCGGTGCACTACGACACCGTCGGCGTCATCAACGGCATGAAGCACCTGCCGGCCACCTTCACCCCGGGCGAGCGCCTGGGCCCGGGCCTGGCCGAGACCATCGACCGCCTGCAGCAGGTCGTCGACGAGCAGCGGCTGGCCGAGCCGGTCACCGTCCGGCGCGAGGCCGCCCGCCTCGCCTGAACCAGCCCGGCCGTCGTCCCGGAGCGACCGCGGCCACCCCACCGCCCACCAGCCCGACCACCTGGGAGAGACCCGCATGACCGTCGACGACACCCTCCGGACCGGAGACCAGCGCAGCGCACTGCGGATCGAGCTCGACCGGCACGGCGACCAGTACCGGACCGAGTTCGAGCGGCTGTCCGACGAACTGCACGCCAGCAAGCCCATCGCGTGGAACGACACCCACGGCGGCTACTGGTTCGTGACCGGCAACCAGGAGCTGTTCGACACCGCTCGCCGGGCCGACGTCCTGTCCAACGACGACGACCCGTACAACGAGCGCAGGGGTGAGAAGTACACCGGCATCTCGATCCCGCCGCCGCCGGTGGAGAACCGCCGGATGTCCTACGGCCCGCCCGGGCGGCTCGGCGGGATGTTCCTCGGCATGGACCCGCCGGCGCAGCGGCACTACCGCAACGCGCTGAACCCCTACCTGTCGCCGGCGGCGGTGGCCCGCTGGCAGCCCGTGATCGACGAGATCACCCGCGCCTCGCTGGACGAGGTGATCGAGACCGGCCGGATCGACTTCGTCGACGACCTGGCCAACATCGTCCCGGCCGTCCTCACCATGGCGATGCTCGGCTTCCCGATGAACGACTACATGACCTACGTCGAGCCGATCCACGCGCAGGTCTACACCAAGCCGGGCACCCCCGAGCACGAGGTCGTCCTGCAGCAGATGCAGGTCATGGGCATGCGGTCGTTCGGCTACATCGCCGACATCCGGGCCAACCCCCGGCCCGGGCTGGTGGACGCCCTCATCAAGGCCGACATCTGCGGGACCAGCCCCGACGACATGGCCGTGCTCGGCGCGGTCGGCCTGCTGATCGGTGGTGGGTTCGACACGACGACGGCGCTGACGGCGCACGCGCTGGAGTGGCTGAGCGGGCACCCCGACCAGCGCGAGCGGCTCATCCGCGAGTGGGAGGAGCTCCGTGACAGCGCCACCGAGGAGTTCCTCCGCTTCTACACGCCGGCCCCCGGCGACGGGCGCACCGTGGCCAAGGACGAGGAGATCCACGGCGTCCAGCTGCGGGAGGGCGACCGGCTGTGGCTGTCCTGGGCGATGGCCAACCGCGACGCGACGGTGTTCGAGGACCCGCACGAGATCAAGCTCGACCGCAAGGGCAACCGGCACGCCAGCTTCGGCCTCGGCGTGCACCGGTGCATCGGCTCGAACGTCGCCCGCGCGACGTTCAAGACCATGCTCAAGGCGGTCCTGGACCGGATGCCGGACTTCGTCTGCGTCCCGGACGGCGCGGTGCACTACGACACCGTCGGCGTCATCAACGGCCTGAAGAAGCTGCCGGCCACCTTCACCCCGGGCGAGCGCCTGGGCCCGGGCCTGGCCGAGACCGTCGACCGGCTGCAGCAGGTCGTCGACGAGCAGCGCCTGGCCGAGCCGGTGACGGTCAAGAAGGACGCCGCCAAGCTCACGGTCTGAACGCCGGACCGGCGTCCCCGCGGACTGCGGGACGCCGGTCGCGGCCGGGTCGATGCCGGCTAGCTCAGGACTCCGGTGAACCACAGCGCCCAGGCGAGGCCGGCCAGCGCGAGCAGGGCGTTGGTCGTGCGGCGCCGCCAGGCGGCCGGCTGGAGCGCGGCCAGCGCGGCCACGGTCAGCACCTCGGCGGCGACGGTCCAGGAGCCGAGGGCGTCGGGCTCGTGCCGGACGGGCTCGGCCTCGCCGGACATGGGCATGATCGGGGAGGTCTGCACCGCCACGCCGGTCGAGTAATCGACCCCGGTCACCGGGTCGATCCCCGGGTCGTGCCCGGTGGTCTCGTGCATGCCGTGCGCTCCGCCGTCGGAGCCGTGGGTCACCGCGAACGCGTCGAGCAGACCGGTCGAGTGCGCCAGGACGTAGAGCCCCAGCAGTCCCACGGTGCCGAGCAGGGCCGCGGTGACGACCCGGCGGTCCGGCCGCAGGCCGGTCACCCGGTTCACGACCAGCCAGCCCGCCAGGCCCAGCTGGGCGAGCGCCGTCAGCAGGAAGAACCCGACGGCCAGCCCCCCGGCCTCGATGTGGTCGTAGGCCACCAGCACGTGCAGCCCGCCCGCGGCCGCGGCGCCGAGCGCACCGGCCCACAGCCACCGGGCGAGGCCCCGGCCCGGTGCGGCCCCGGTGTCCGGGGCGGCCCCGGTGTCCGGGGCGTCCCCGACCGCTCCCGGCGCCGTCGCCGGCGCACTCACGCCCCACCGCCGGTGGTGCCGGTCGTGCTCTCCGTGCCGGACGGGGCGGTCGGTTCGGTCGGCGTCGTACCGGTCGTCTCCGAGGTGCCCGAGGTACCGCTCGTCTCCGAGCTACCGCTCGTCTCCGAGGTGCCGCTCGTGTCCGTCGTCCCCGGGCGCGGCGGTGCCTGGACGGGCGCCGTCAGGGGGACCAGGGGCGGAGCCGGGAGCGGCTTCGGCGGGCAGGAGTTGATCGCGTCGCAGTCGACGTCGTGATGCCCCACCTGGTACTGGAACATCATGTCGTGGTCCTCGTGCGACAGGTTGTGGCAGTGGATCATGTACCGGCCGTCCTCGTGCTCGAACCGCATGAGCAGCCGGACGGTCTCGTTCTCCCCGACGTAGACGACGTCCTTGGGGCCCTTCTCCTCCGGGCGCGGCGGCTGGCTGACGCCGCTGATGGTGCGGCTCAGGATCTTGAAGTCGACGAGGTGGATGTGCAGCGGGTGGAACCAGCCGCCCGAGTCGTTCGTGACGTCCCAGATCTCGATCGCGTCGCGCGCGGGGTTGGCGAAGATGTTCCGGTAGTTGGACCGGACGACGTCCTCCCACGTCGTGTCGTTGATCTTCCACATCCCGTTGCTCCGGTGCAGCCGGATGCTGCGGACCGCGGAGCGGCTGGCGGCCTGCAGACCCATGACCGGGTGGGCGGGGGCCAGGGCGTTCGGCCAGGCGTTGTCGCCCACGGGGGCGATCGCCGGGTCGGTGGTCGTGGGGGTCACCCGCGGGCCGACCTCGAACTGCATGACCTTGCCGGTGTGGTCGAAGTCCCGGGCGTTGGCGACGCCGTCGTTGAGCAGCTGGACCTTGGTGTTCGGCTGACCGGCCGCCGGCTTGAGGCTCGAGAAGTCGATGATGATCTCGTAGCGCTCGGCCATGCCGATCTTGAGCGTGGTCACCGTCTGGGCGAACTGCATGAAGCCGCCGTCGGTGGCGATCACCTTGAACGGCATGTTGTTGCTCAGCCGCAGCTGGAAGCCGCGGGCGAGGGCGCCGTTGAGGATCCGGAACCGGTACTTGCGGGGCTCCACCGGCATGTTCGGCCACGCCACGCCGTTGACGAGGACGACGTCGCCGTAGACCCCGGACTCGCCGTCGTCGTTCCACAGCAGCTGGCCCTCGGTGTTGAAGATCGCGTCGCTGAGGATCATCGGGAACTCGTACTGCGGCTTGCCGAACAGCGGGTGCCCGGGGGTCGCCTTCTCCCGCATGTAGCGGGGGATGCCGAGCGACCGCTCGAGGTCCTCGTCCACCAGGTGGTACTGGGCGGCCAGGCCCATGTAGACGTTCTGCGCGGTGTGGTGCACGCCGTGGTCGTGGTACCAGAGCGTCCGCGGGGTGCAGTTGTTCGGGTACTCGTAGTTCTTCCACTCACCGGGGTTGGTGAGGTCGCCGGCGTAGCCGTCGTACTGCGGCTTGGACGGCGAGCCGTGCAGGTGCAGCGACGTCCACGGGACGTAGCCCATCGTCGGGTGCATGCGGGGCAGCTCGTTGACGACCTGCATGACCGTGCGCCGGGGCATCTTCTTGCCGGTGACCGGGTCCTTCTGCAGGTAGCTCCGGATCGTCGGGCCGGGCACCGAGCGGATCAGGCTGCCGTCGGGCTTGTGCCCGGCGTAGCACCACAGCTTGGTCCACATGCCCGGGATGATCTGGGCCTGCACGTTGGTCTCGGTGATCCGGTAGTAGTCGGTCCCGAGGTACTGGCTGCCGCGGATGGGCTCGCCCGGGTAGTGCTCGCTGCCGGCCGGCGGCACGTAGTCGGCCGGGACGAAGCCGTAGACGTCGTCGCGGATGTCGTCCTTGACCGTGGGCTCGAGCACCGGCGGCGCCTTGAAGGTCTGGGTGTACGGCACCGGCATCCTGCTCGCCGGCAGCGTCGAGGCGCTCGCCGCCGACAGGGCGCTGTGCAGCGGGATCGCCATCGCGGCGGTCCCCGCGGCGGACAGCTTGAGCATGTCCCGTCGGTTGAGGGTCGGCGTCTCCATCGTGGCTCCCGTGGTCGATGCCTCCCGGATGAGGCACTCCGAATGCTCCGGGGGGAGACCGCTCCGTCACAGCCGTAACAGGGGGACGCGTCGGCACCCCATGTTGGGGGGGCCGAGTCGTTGGTGTTGCTGCAGGTCAGGGGCCCGTTGCGGGGCGTGAGGAGCCGGGCCCCGGGGGCCGGTTCAGGCGCCCTGGTTGGCGCGCACGACGGTGTCCGCCGCGTTGTCGGTGATCTTCGGTGAGCTGTTCAGGCCGGTGAGGTCGTTGCCCTCGATCACGACGCCGGGGGAGGCCGCCGACACCCGCACGGCGCGGGCGGTCGTCGTCCCCGTGGCCCGCTGGAAGGTCGAGCCGGCGACGCGGGCGCCCGGCGCGCCGACCAGGTCGACCCCCCAGGCGGCGTTCGGGATCCCGGTGAACCGGCAGGACTCGACGGCGAACGCCGTCGCCGGGGCGATCGGGCCGGCGACGAGCAGCCGCTTGCCCGGTGCGCCGGCGAAGGACGACCGCACCATCCGCACCCGGTCGGCCTGGTCGACCACGGCCACCGCGTCGGCCGTGCCGGACGGCGCGGGGAACGTGCAGCTGTCGAAGGTGACGCCGCTGATGTTCGGCCCGCCGATGCGCAGCACGCTGTTGACGGGCCGGGTGACGTCGGTGCGGGTGAAGGTCACGTCGCGGATGGTGCCGCCGGAGGCCGGGTCGGTCTGGATGCGGATCTCCTGCGTGCCCGCGTTCGCCGCGCGGGCCATGTCGACGGCGCAGTCGGTGAACCGCAGCCGCGCGATCGCGCCCGAGCTGTGGGTGTTCTTCACGACGATGCCCCGGTCCGTGCCGGCCCCGCGGCAGCTGGTGAACGCGCAGTCGGTGACCGACGCGGACATCCCGCCGTCCCCGCGGGTCCACTCGAGCAGGGCGACCATGAACCGGCTCACCGTGCTCGTGCCGGTGCACCCCGAGAAGGTGCCGCGGGTGATGCTCATGTCGAACAGCAGCGCGGCCGGGTCGCCGATGGGCACGAACTGCAGGCAGTCGTCGCCGGACTGCACGTCGCACGCGGTGGCGAGGAAGTCCGCGCCGCCGAGGACGCGGATGCCGCCGGTCCCCGTCTCGGCCCGGCTGTTGCGGATGCGCACGCGGTCCATGCGGCCCCGGTCGCCGGCGTACATGACCGCCTGCCCGCCGGCGTAGGTGTCGATGGTCAGGTCGCGCAGCAGGACGTCGTCGCCGTAGAGGGCGATGACCACGCCCGTGCGGCTGTGGTCGCGGGCGCCGATCGTCCCGGGCCCGGTGATCCGGACGCCGCTGGACCGGACGGCGAAGTCGGCGTTGCGGAGGAAGGCGTTGGCCAGGCCGGGGGCGGCCGCCCAGTCCTTGAGCAGCCGCGCGCCGCTGGCCAGCTGCAGCTGCGCGCCGGGCGGCAGCAGCAGGCTGCGCGTGCAGCGGTAGGTGCCGGCCGGGAGCACCCCGACCGCTGCCTGCCGCGCGCTGGCGTCGACCAGCCGCTGGATCGCCGCGGTGTCGTCGCTGGTGCCGTTGCCGGTGGCGCCGAAGTCGCGCGCGTACAGGGTCCCGGCCGCGGCCGCCCGGTCCGGGGTGAGCCAGTCGAGGACCGGGACGGCGGCCAGGCCTCCGCTGACGGCGAGGACGGCGCGGCGGGTGACCTCCTCGGCATGCGGTTCCCCGCCGGCGTCCGGGCCGTCGGCCTCGTCGGCGGTGTGCGGTCCGTCGTCCATGGGATCCCCGTTCCGACGCGCGACGCTGCGCGGGCTCGTGCGCCCGGCCCCTGCGGCCGGCCGCCGTACGGGTCACGATGACGACGGATCGCCGTCAGGACCAGGGTCTTCGTGCCGGGCGCGCCAGGCGCCCGGCACGGGAGCGGCTCAGAGGCCGCGGTTGCTGCTCAGGGTGGTGCCGACGGCGCGGTCGGTGATCGGAGTGGGGTTGGTGATCCCGGTGAAGTCGTTGCCCTCGATGACGACGCCGCTGGTCGTCGGCGACGTCCGGATCGCCCGGGCCGTGGTGCTCCCCGCGGCCGGCTGGAAGGTCGAGCCCGCGATGCGGACGCCGGCCCCGTTGAGCACGTCGACCGCCCAGGCGCCGTCGATCCCGGTGAACCGGCAGTTCTCCACGGACAGCTCCGTGACCGCGGTCGTGGGCCCGGCCACGAGGTGCCGCTTGCCGGCGGCGCCGACGAAGGTGCAGTCGGTGAACCGCGCCCGGTCCGTGCCGTCGACGACGACCATCATGGGGGCGGCGCCCGACGGCGCGGTCAGCGTGCAGCCGTCGAAGGTCAGGCCGCTGATGTTCGGCCCGCCGGCCCGCAAGGTGCTGTTCCGCGGGTTGAGGACGTCCGTGCGGGTGAACGTGACGTCGCGGATCGCGCCCCGGGACGCCGGGTCGGTCTGCACCCGGATCTCCTGGGTGGAGGCGTCGGGCGCGCTCGCCATGTCGACCGTGCAGTCGGTGAACGCGACCCGCTCGATGGCTCCGCGACTGTGCGTGTTCTTCACGACGATGCCCCGGTTGGCGGCCGCGCCGTGGCAGTCGACGAAGGAGCAGTCGACCACCGAGGCGTCCATGTCCGTCGTCCCAGGGTCCCCGCCGGTGTACTCCAGCAGGGCGACCAGGAACCGGCTCACGGAGCTGACGCCGGTGCACCCGACGAAGCTGCCCCCCGAGATGGTCCGGTTGTAGAGCGTCGGCTCGGCCTCGGGGTTGCCGATCGGCACGAACTGGAAGCAGTCGTCGCCGGACTCGACGTGGCACCCGGTCCCGAGGAAGTCCTCACCGCCGATCACCCGGATGCCGCCGGTGCCGGTCTCGGCCGCGCTGTTGCGGACGGTGATGCCGGTGATGCGGCCGCGGTCGCCGCCGTACATGACCGCCTGCCCGCCGGCGTAGGTGTCGACGGTGATGCCCGAGACCTCGACGTCGTCGCCGTACAGGGCGAGCACGACGCCGGTGCGGCTGTGGTCCGCCGCCCCGATGCTGCCCTCCCCGGTGATCCGCACCCGGTTGGACTTCACCGCGAAGTCGGCGTTGCGGAGGAAGGCGTCGATCATCCCGGGCGGGGCGGCCCAGTCCTTGACCAGCCGGGCGCGCCGGTCGAGCTGCAGCTGCACGTCGGACCGCAGCAGCAGGCCGGTGGTGCACCGGTAGGTGCCGGCGGGGACGAAGGCGACGGCGCCGCGGCGGGCCGAGGAGTCGAGCAGCCGCTGCAGGGCCCGGGTGTCGTCGGTGCTGCCGTTGCCCTTGGCGCCGAAGTCGCGGGCGTCGAGCACGTCGTCCTCGTCCCCGGCGAGGGCGAGACCGGAGCCGGAGCCGGTGGACGGCGTCGCGCCGGCCAGCGGGATGCTCGCGAGGCCGGCCGCGCCGAGGAACAGCAAGCTGCGGCGGCTCACCAGCGGGCCGAGCCGCCCGTCGGCGGCGCCCCGGGAGGACGGCGTCCTGGCGATGCGGAGGGTCATCTGGTCTTCCGTTTCCGGAGGGTCGGGCAGGGCTGCGCCCGAGCGGGAGGGGGAGGGGAGGGGGTGCGTCAGCGGTTGGTGGCCGAGCGGACGGCGGTGTTGAACGCCTGCCGCTGCACCGCGCCGACGGTGCGGACGAGGATCACGACGTCGCGCCACAGCGACCAGTGCTCGATGTAGGAGTTGTCGAACCGGGCCCGCTCCTCGATCGACGTCTCGCCGCGCAGGCCGTGGACCTGGGCCCAGCCGGTCAGGCCGACGGCCAGCCGGTGCCGGTCGCGGTAGCCGTAGACGGTGTCGGCGAACTGGGCGGCGTAGGTGCACTCCTCGGGGCGCGGGCCGACCAGGGACATGTCGCCGCGCAGGATGTTCCACAGCTGCGGCAGCTCGTCGAGGCTGGTGCGGCGCAGCAGGTTGCCGATGCGCGTCTTGCGCTGCTCGACGTCGATCTGCCGGGCGTGCATGGTGCTCCGCGTCGAGCCGCCCGACCCGAGCCGGTCGGGGTGCTGCTCCGGAGCGGCCACCCGGAGGGTGCGGAACTTCAGGATCGAGATCTGCTCGCCGTCGTGGCCCGTGCGGGGCTGCCGGAACAGCACCGGCCCCGGACCGCTCAGCCGCACCGCACCGGCGAGCAGGAGCAGCAGGGGGGACAGCAGGGTCAGGGCGGTCCCGGAGACGACGACGTCGATGAGCCGCTTGACCCGCCAGACGCCCTGGCGCAGCGCGGCCCGGCGCATCCGGTGCAGCGGGATGCCCCACAGGTCCTCGACGTCCGGGCCGCCGGCGGCGGTGCCCACGTCGAAGAACCGCGGGACGACGTACACCTCGATGTCGCGCAGCGCCGCGCTGCGGACCAGACCGACCAGCTCGGCCTCCCGGGTGGGGCCGTAGGCGACGACGACCTTGCGGACGCCGTAGGTGTCCAGCACCAGGTCGAGGTCGTCCATCCGGCCGAGCGGCTCGCGGTCGTCGAGCGGGCTGCCGCCGCTGAGGAAGCCGACGCCGCGCAGGCCCAGCTCGGGGTGCTCCTGCATCGTGGCCAGCAGGTCCATGCCCAGCCGGCCGCCGCCGACGACGAGGGTGGGCTCCTCGACGAGCCGGTGCCGCCGGGCGCTGCGGATCGCGGCGTAGCCGAGGCCGCGACCCACCACGAAGCACGGCACGGCCCACAGCGCGTGCACCGCCAGCGCCGGGTCGCCGCCCGCGAGGGACGCGAACGGGGCCACCAGCAGCAGGCCGAGGCCCAGCCGGGGGAGCAGCCGCGGCGCCTCGTCCAGGGCGCTCAGGGTGATCCGGGGGCGGTAGGCGCCGCCCGCCGCCAGCACCAGCAGGGTGACGACGACGAGGGGGACGACGGCGCGGTCGAGGCCCAGCCAGGCGGCCGGCAGGGCCAGCGCGGCGGTGTCCAGGGCGACGAGGCCGGCACGGATGGACCAGCGGTGGTCCCGCGGCTCGCGCTCGGGCAGGAGGAGGTCGGCCGCGGCGAGGGCCGGAGCGGTCAGCTCGACGGCCCGGACGTCCGGCTCCGTGTGCGCCGCGTCCAGGGATCCGCGCCGGCCCTCGTACACCTCGGTCATCGCCTGCCCGCCTCTCTCGTCTGCCGAGAAGGTTCCGGCTCAGGCCGTTCCGCTCACACTCCCGGCCGTGGGTCGCCGGGCACCCCAATGCGGGGGGTCGCCGGCGGCGCCGGAGGACCGGGCGGACGGGCCGCGCGCCGGTAGCATCCGGCCCGTGACGGGCGCCCCGGACTTCCTGGTCATCGGGGCGGCCCGCAGCGGGACGACCGCGTTGACCTCGTTCCTCGGCGAGCACCCGGACGTCTTCGTGTCCACGCCGAAGGAGCCGCACTTCCTGGCCTTCCCCGGGGGCGCGCCGCGGTTCACCGGCCTCGGCGACGACGACCTGATCAACCGGACCGTCGTCCGCGACGAGCAGACGTGGCGCGACCTCTTCCGGGGCCGCTCCGAGCGGCGGCGGGGGGAGGGGTCGGTGACCACCCTCGCGTACCCGGAGGCCGCGGTCCCGGCCGTCGAGCGGTTCTGCGCGCCGGACTGCCGGCTGGTGGTCATGCTGCGGGACCCGGTGGACCGGGCCTTCTCCAGCTGGTCGTACCTGCGGTCGCGCGGACACGACGCGGGGACGTTCGAGGAGTGCCTGGCCGCGGAGGAGGAGCGCACCCGCGCCGGGTGGAGCCACATGTGGCAGCTGGCCCGGCTCAGCCGCTACGCCGAGCAGCTGGCGCCCTTCGCCGCGCGGTTCGGGGACCGGCTGCTCGTCGTCGTCCAGGAGGAGTTCGCCGCCGACCCGACCGGTCAGCTGCGCCGGGTGCTGGAGTTCCTCGACGTGGACCCCGACGTCGCCATCGACCCCTCGCGCCGGGTCAACGCCTCCGGCCTGCCGCGCAGCCGGGCGGTCACCTCGGCGCTGAACGCCCTGCGGCGCTCCCCGGCCCTGCGCCGCGCGGTCACCGCGGCGGTGCCGCAGCGGCAGCGGGAGCGGATCCGCACGGCGAACCTGGACCGGACGACGATCGACCCGGCGACCCGCGCGCGGCTGGCCGCGGACCTCGCCGGCGACGTGCGCGACCTCGAGGAGCTGCTCGGCCGGCGGCTGACGGTGTGGCCGACCGCGGCGGTCGGGGAGGGGCGGCCGTGAGCGACCGCATCCGGGTGCTGCAGCTGACGGGCATCACCGTCGGCGGCTCGGCCGAGCACCTGCTGCAGCTGGCCGCCCTGCTGCCCGCCGACCGGTTCGACGTCACGATCGCGCTGTCGGGCGGCGGCCCGCTGGACGACGCGATCCGGGCCAGCGGCCTGCCCGTGGTCGACTACGCCCCCTCGCACGGCACCGGCCACTTCAAGCAGGCCACCCCGGACGGGCCGGTCGAGCTGCTCCGCCAGTTCCTGCGGCTGCGGGCGCACATCCGGCAGCGGCGCTACGACGTCGTGCACACCCACACGTCGGTGGCCGGCGCGATGGGCCGGGTGGCGGCGTGGTCGGCCGGCACGCCGGTGCGCGTGCACATGCTGCACGCCTACGCGGGCCACGACGGGGTGCCGCAGCCGAAGCGCTCCCTGTTCCGTCTCGTCGAGCGCGTGCTCGGGCTGGTCACCACCCACTACGTCGCCGGGTCCCGGTTCATCCGCGACGTCGGCGTCCGGCAGCGGCTGTTCCGGCCGGCGGACGTCACGGTCATCCCGTACTCCAGCCGCATGACGGTCGGCGACGCGTCGGAGGCCGATCGGGCCCGCCTGCGCGCGGAGCTCGGCCTGCCGCCCGAGGCGCTGCTGGTGGCGCTGGTCGGCCGGATCGAGGACCAGAAGGGCGTGGACCTGCTGGTGCGCGCGGTCCCCGCCGTCGCGGCGGCGGTGCCCGCCGCGCACGTCGTCGTGGTGGGCGACGGCACCCGGCGGGCGGAGGTCGAGGCCCTGGCCGCCGAGCTCGGCGTCGCCGACCGCGTGCACCTCACCGGGTGGCGGCACGACCTCGCCGACGTCATGCGCGCCGTCGACGTGCTGGCGATCCCCTCGCGGTGGGAGGCGTTCGGCATCGTCAACCTGGAGGCGATGGCGGCGGCCAAGCCTGTGGTCGGCTTCGCCGTCGAGGGGATCCCCGAGGTCGTCGTCGCCGGCGAGACGGGGCTGCTGTCACCCGCCGGCGCCGTCGACGACCTCGCCCGCGACCTGGTGCGCGTCCTCACCGACCCGGAGCTGGCCGCCCGGCTGGGCGCGGCGGGGCGGCGCCGCTTCCTGGAGAACTTCACGCCGGAGGAGATGGTCCGGGCGCACGTCGCGCTCTACGACCAGCTGCTCAGCCGGCGGGCCGGCCGTCGCCGAGCACGCCGCGGACGAGCCCGCTGAACGTGCGGCCGAGGTCCTCGACCCGGTAGTGGCCGCGGATCAGCGCGGCGCCGGCGGCGCCCATGGCGGCGCGGTCCCCGGGCGTCAGCGCGGCCAGCTCGCCGATCCGCTGCCGCACCGAGGCCGAGTCGCCGGTGCGGGCCATCAGCCCGTCCCGGCCCTCGGCGAACACCGGCGGCCGGCCCGAGCAGTCGGTGAAGACGGTCGGGCAGCCGGCGGCCATGGCCTCCATCACCGCCAGCGGCAGGGCCGGGCCCTCCCAGCGGGCGGTGTGCACGTAGCCGTCGGCCGCGGCCAGCAGCCGCGGGACGTCGTCCCGCCAGCCGAGGAAGGTGACGGTGCCCGCCAGGCCGAGGTCCCGGACCCGCCGGTGCAGCGACGCCGCGAAGTCCGCCGTCCGCCGGGCGGCGACCGAGTCGCCGGCCGAGCCCACCAGCGCCACGTGCACCGGCGCGGCCAGGCCGGCGAGCGCGTCGAGCAGGACGTCCTGGCCCTTCTGCGGGTCCAGCCGCCCCACGTTGAGCAGCAGGACGTCGCCCTCCCCGGCGCCCATCTCGGCCCGCAGCCGGGCACGCTCCTCGCCGGTCAGCTCCACCGGCGGCGGCACCGCGATGCCGTTCGGGAGGACGACGGTCCGGTCGGCGGGCACGCCGAAGGCGACCATCTCGTCGCGCACCACCGTGGAGGTGCAGACGGCCAGCGTGGTGGCCCGCGCGACGACGGACCGGTAGCCCCGCCGCTTGAGGGCGGCCAGCGGGCGCGGGCCCCAGAAGTGGTGCTGGTTCTGCACCATGAGCACCCCCGGCACGCCGGTGCGGCGGGCCGCCAGCAGGGCCGGCCCGCGGTCGCGCTGGTTGACCCCGATGACGCACCGGCCTCCGTCGCGGCGGACCCGGTCGGCGAGGGCACCGACCAGGCGCGGGTCCCAGGGCCGCTCCAGGCGCGGCTCGGGGACGGTGGCGACGCCCAGGGCCGCGAGGTCGGGGAGGATGCTCGGGCCGGTGCGCGGGGCCGGGCCGTGGACGAGCGTCAGGTCGAAGCCGTCCGCCCGCAGCGCCCGGGCGAACTCCAGCGCCATCTTCGCCGCGCCGGTGCGGTCGGGCAGCCGCAGCGTCATGAACAGGCGTCCGCCGGTGGCGCTCATCCGCGGCCGCTCGCCCGCCGCTCCGGGTCCCGCCACGCGGCCACGTCCAGACCGGTCACCTGCTCGAGCAGGTCGAGGTCGGGGGTGAACGCCTGCACCAGCTCCCGGCGGGTCTCGGGCCGGTAGCCGATCCGCACGATGTTGCGGGCGACGATCCGCCGGCGCAGTCGCCGGCGCAGCGACACCGGGACCACGGGCGACAGCAGCTTCTTGAGCGGGTGGTGGGTGCTCACCACCCGGCCCAGGAACCGGCTGCGCGGCTGGCCCGAGCGGTGCGGGTCCGGGGCGACGGTGCGCGGGACCGGCGGCACGCCGAGGTGGGCGTAGACCCGGGCCAGGACGGCGTCGGGGTCGGCGGTCATGTCCTCGTGCCGCAGCACCAGCAGCTGCTCGCGGGGGAACACCTCCAGCGCGTGCCGCAGCTGCTCGCCGTACCGGCTCATCCCCGTGTAGTGCCAGATGTGGTGCCAGCCCGCGGCGATCCGGCGCGGCTCGTCGGCCAGCGCCTCCTCGAAGGTGTCGCACGGCTCCCAGCCGCGGGTCCGCATGAAGCCGTAGGCGGACAGCGCCCGGTCCACGGGGTCGCGCAGCAGGCAGACCAGCCGGGCGTCGGGCGCCATCTCGCGGACCCGGGGGAGGGCCTCGGGGAAGTACATCGTCGAGACCGACGCCTCCCCGCGCAGCTGGTCGGGCCGGGCCCCCTCGTACAGCCGGAGGTAGGCGTCGGTGCCGGTGACCGCGAGCCGGTTGATGGTCTGCCGGTCGCCGGGGCCGGTGAACGCCGGGGTGGTGCCGGCCAGCGCGAAGTAGTGCGGCTCCTTGGGCTCGGTGAGGAACAGCCGCGGGTGTTCGGCCAGGTACTGGTACAGCGCCGTCGTCCCCGACCGCGCCGCGCCGATGACGAGGAACTGCGGACCGGCCATCACGACCTCCTCCGTGCGGGCAACGCGACCGTGCGGATCCCGAGTGTCCGGTACGCGGCCCGCGCCAGCACGAGGTTGCGCGAGCTCATCGCCACCGCGGCGGCGGCGGCCACCCCGGTGCCGCCGCCGATCCCGCCCCACCACACGGCCAGCCCGGCGAAGGCGAGCGCGGACAGCAGGGCGCTGACCGCGACGACGCGCTGCCGGCCGGCGTGGGAGAGCACCACCGAGCACGGCCCGGTCCAGGCGTTGACCAGGACGCCGGCGCACATCACCAGCGCCGGTGCCAGCGCGGCCTCGTACTCCTCGCCGAAGACGGCCGGCAGCAGCACCTGCCCCGCGGCGGCGAGGACGACCACGGCCAGCGCGGTGACGACCGTCGACCAGACCGCGAACCGCCGGACCGGCTCGTGCAGCGCCGGTAACCGGCCCGCGGCCGCGGCGGCGGCGATGCGTGGGGCCAGGGTGCGCATGCCGATCGCCGTCGGGACGGCGAGCAGCACCGCGATCCGCACCGCGACGGAGAAGACCGCGACCTCCTCGACCGGGGCGACGACGGCCAGCAGCCACACCCCCGCCTGCGGCACGGTCACCGACGCCAGGGTCGCCAGGGCGAACGTGCTGCCCCACCGCAGCAGCCCCCACGGCGAGCCGCCCGGGTCGGGCCCGTCGGCCACCGCGCCGCCGGCCGGCTCGTCGCCCGGCCCGAGGCCGGCCGCGTGCCGGCCGACGCCCGCGGCCAGCAGCCGGGCCACGAGCAGCAGCCCGACGAGGTACACCACCCACTCGGCGGCCAGGGTCCACGCCAGGGTGGTCCGCGCGGTCGCGGCGCCGGCGGCACCGGACGCCGCCGCCAGCAGGACGACGACGAGGACCACGCGGCGGACGTGCTCGCCGAGCGCCACGGCCGCCCCGAACCGGCCGCGTGCACGCAGGACGTCCGCCAGCACGGGGCCGACCGCCGCGACCGGCAGCCACAGCGTCACCAGCAGGACCAGTGGCCGGTACGCCGCGGCCGGGTCGCCCGCGGCAGCGGTCGCCGGCCCCAGGGCCCCCTGCCACAGCGCCGCGGTGAGCGCGGTCCCCACCGCCAGGGCCCCGAGGAGCCGTCCGAAGAGGGCGAGGTGGAGCCGCCGCGCCCGCTGGGAGAAGGCGATCGTGGCCACCTGGGTGAGCCCGACCTGGGCGAGGACCGTCAGGAACGTCAGCCAGCTCAGCGCCCACGACAGCGCGCCGAACTGGCCGGTGCTCAGGACCCGCGCGCCGACCAGGGTCACCAGGAACGCGCTGCCGACGGCGAGCAGCTGACCCACCGCGGTCAGGGTGGTGTCCCGGCGCAGCGCCTGACGCTGCCCGGCCTCCCCGGGCCCGGGCGCGAGCGGAGCGGTCAACGACCGGACACCCCGGGGACGCCGGCCGCGCCGTCGGCACCCAACGGCGGGGGCGCTGCCAGGGCGCGGCGCTCGTCCGCCCGGCGGACGAACAGGTTCACCAGCACGGTGAACGCGATGAGCGGCAGGCCGATCGCCACCCACTTGGGTGGCGAGGTGGCCCAGACCCCGCCCGGGAAGATGCGGATCATGAACACCAGGCTCAGACCCCAGACCAGCGGGTCGCGCAGGAACCGGCGGAAGGCGAACTGGGCGGCGCGGGCGACCAGCCCGGCGAGCAGCCCGCCCAGGAGGACCCCCGGGACGCCCAGGTTGACGTACCAGTCGCCGACCGCCGTCGCGGGGAACCCGTTGTTGCGGTCGATGTAGGTCTGCGCGAGCTGGACCGCGGGGGAGACGAACGCGTCCTGCGGGCCGACCAGCACCGTGGGCAGCGCGGCGACCGACCCGTCGACGAAGTCGGCCCCGCCGGTGAAGTCGTACACGTCGGGCCAGTCGTCGAGGTAGAGCAGCAGCGAGTCGTAGAAGGTGTTGTTGGTGGCGACCGCGACCTGACGGACGGTCCCCTGCCCCTCGATGGTGGAGGCCAGCTCTCCCCACAGCACGGTGTCGCGGGCGGCCCGGAGGGAGAACGCCAGCAGCAGCGCGATGACCGGGACGAGCAGGAAGCCGCGGCGCCAGCGGGGGTCGCGCAGCCAGCGCCCGTCGGCACGGCCGGCGGCGCGGCGCCCGGCGGCACCGAAGACCAGCGCCCCGGCCAGCAGCGCCACCACGGAGAGGACGGGGACGTCGCGGGCGCCCCACGTCCAGCTGAGGTAGCCGTTGACCGCGATCAGCCCCAGGACCGCGATGCGCTGCAGCGACCCCCGCCGGACGGAGAAGAAGGCGGCGATGCCGACGAGCGCCGCCAGCATGGGGATCGCACGCAGCGCCCGGCTGTCGGTGAGGTCGCGGTCGACCTTCGCGGCTCGGAGCAGCCCGGCCGGCCCGCCGTAGCGAACCCACAGGAGGACGGTCGCGAGGAACGCGACCGCCGTGAGGACGACCGCGAGGACGACGAGCGTCCGCGGCGCCAGGGGGCCGCGCGACTGCGGGAAGATCACCGCCACCGGCCGCACCAGCGGGGTGAGCAGGCGGGCGCCGGCCCACAGCGCGACCAGGAACAGCGTGACCACGAGCTGGCCCCGCAACAGCAGGGCCTCGGTGTCGCGGTCCTCGAACAGCGTGGTGGGGAAGGGGCTGTCGAGGCCGACCGCCAGGACGAGGGGCCGGACCAGCAGCTGCAGCGCCAGGTAGTAGAGGGTGATCGCCATCGCGTCCAGCGGGTGGCGGACCAGGCTCCGGTAGACCAGGGCCCAGACGACGACGGACGCGAGCACGGCCAGCACCGGCACGATCACGACCGCGCCTCCGCGCCGCTCGAGGGGCCCACCGCATCCTCCGCCGGTCCGCGCTCCTCCACCTCGGGCGCGGGTGCGGGACAGTAAAGCAGCGGAGCGGGCGCTGCGGAGTCCTCCGCGCGGGTGGACCGCCCGCGGCCGCCGTCCGGCCCTACCATCCGGTGGATGCGTGCCGGGCCGAGGCTGATGATCGTCGGTGCCCCGAAGAGCGGGTCCACCGCCCTGTTCCAGTACCTGGCGGAGCACCCCGAGGTCACCGCCCACGTCCACCGGGAGATGCCGTTCTTCGGCCGGGACGACGAGTTCGGGCACGGCTGGGGGTACGCCGTCGACAAGTACTACCCCCCGGGGGCCGGCGGGGGGCCGCTGGTCGCCAAGCACACGATGGCGATGTACGACCCGGTGGCGCTGCGCCGGGTCGTCGACAGCACCCCGGCGGTCGTGGTCGCCGTCCTCCGGGACCCCGTCCGGCGCGCGCACTCGCACTTCTACTACGCCCGGCTGCGGGGCTGGGAGGACGCGGCGACCTTCGAGGAGGGCCTGGCCCGCGAGCCGGGCCGCGCGGTGAGCTCGCCGCCGCAGGCGCGGGACATGCAGTACGTCGGGAACGGCGTCTACGCGCCGCACGTGCGGGTGCTGCTGGACACCGTGCCGCCGGAGCGGCTGCGGGTGTACCTGTCCGACGACCTGCGCGCCGGCGCCGCGGGGATCTGCGCCGAGCTGTTCGAGCTGGCCGGGCTGGCGCCGTTCGAGCCGGACGTGACGAGGCGGCACAACGAGGGGCGGGCGCCGCGGTCGGCCCGCTTCGCCCGGGCGTTCCTGGCGGTGCAGCGGCCGGGGAGCCCGGCGCGCCGGCTCGCGGCCCGGGTCCCGAGCCGCACGCTCTACCGGGTGCGGCACCTGGTCAACCGGCTCAACGAGCAGCCGGCGTCGCTGCCGCCCCTGGACCCCGGGACCGCCGCGCGGCTGCGGGAGCGCTTCGCGGAGCCGAACGCGGTCCTGAGCGACCTGCTGGGTCGGTCACTCAGAGGGTGGGATCAGTGACGCGGACGGTTCCGTAGGTCTGCCGGATCCCGTACGTTGCCGCCGTGCTCGAGACTGCCGGTGCGGAGACGCGCCCGTCGGCGGAGCGCGCCGACGGACAGCGGGGGGACGGCGTGGCGGAGGACGACGGGTCGGGGCTGCGCGACTACCTGCGTGCGTTGCGGCGGTGGTGGTGGCTGGCGCTGCTGACCTTCGTCGTGGTGCTCGCGGCGTCCATCGGCTCGCTGTACGTCATCGAGCCGGTGTACCGCGCCCAGGCCGAGGTGCTGCTGCGCACCGAGGAGAGCGGGCAGCTGTTCCCGCGGACCAGCGGTGCCTCGGCCGGCGCGCTGGTGCGCTCGCCGAGCTCCGAGCTCGTGTACGTGGACAGCGACGAGTTCCGGGAGCTGGCCGAGGAGGCCGCCGGGGAGGAGGCCGAGGTCGAGGTGCGCGG
Organism: Blastococcus sp. SYSU D00868; assembly: GCF_054050575.1. Classification (NCBI taxonomy): domain Bacteria; kingdom Bacillati; phylum Actinomycetota; class Actinomycetes; order Geodermatophilales; family Geodermatophilaceae; genus Blastococcus; species Blastococcus sp. SYSU D00868. The sequence goes on along the minus strand of NZ_JBJGZO010000010.1, from coordinate 36,037 downwards.
CCGGCCGCTGGACCCCGGCGTCCCGGTCTCCAGCTCCCTGGTCTTCGTCGCCGAGGCCGACAGCGCGCGGGAGGCCCAGGAGGCCGCGCAGACCTGGGCGGAGACCTACGTGACGGTCCGGCACGAGAGCGACGTCGCGGACAGCAGGGAGCTGCTGGACCTCCTGATCGAGGACCGGAACCTGCTCCTGCTCCGTCAGGCGGAGATCCTCGCGCCGGTCGCCGCGCTCGACGAGGCCGTCGCGGCGGAGACCGACCCGGTCGAGCTCTCCCGGCTGCTCAACCAGCGGCTGGCCATCCAGCGTGGCCTCGCGCCGGTCCTCGACCCGGTGGAGGACGACCTGCGCCGGGTGAACAACCAGATCGCCGGCCTGACGGTCGACCTGCGGGTCATGGAGGACCCGCAGGCCCTCGCGTTCGTCAGCACCGCGGCCGAGCTGCCGGAGGAGCGGGCCAACGGGTCGCTGCGGCAGAGCGTGCTGGTCGGCGTCGTCGCCGGCCTGGTGCTGGCCGGCGGCGCCGTCTCGGTCGCGCAGGCGCTGCGCGGCCGCCGGCGCTGACCGGCGGCCGGCCGCGGGTCAGCGCCGGGCGCCGACCACCTCCGGGTGCTGGGCGAACCAGTCGATGGTGCGCTTGAGGCCCTCGTCCAGGGCCACCTGCGGCTCCCAGCCCAGCGTCCGGCGGGCCAGGGCGATGTCCGGCTGGCGGACCGTCGGGTCGTCCTCGGGGCGCGGGATGAACTCGATCGGGGAGGTCGACCCGGTCAGCTCGACGATCCGCCGGGCCAGGTCGATGACCGGGTACTCGTGCGGGTTGCCGATGTTCATCGGGCCGGGCTCGGAGGACAGCAGGAAGCGGATCAGCCCCTCGACGAGGTCGTTGACGTAGCAGACCGAACGCGTCTGGCTGCCGTCGCCGGCGACGGTGATGGGCTCGCCGGCCAGTGCCTGCCGGATGAACGTGGGGATGGCCCGGCCGTCGCGGGGCCGCATGCGGGGACCGTAGGTGTTGAAGATCCGGACGATCGCGGTGTCCACCCCGTGCGTGCGCCGGTAGGCCGACGTCAGGGCCTCGGCGAAGCGCTTCGCCTCGTCGTAGACGCCGCGCGGACCGACCGGGTTCACGTTCCCCCAGTACGTCTCCGGCTGGGGGTGGATCAGCGGGTCCCCGTACGTCTCCGACGTCGAGGCCAGCAGGTAGCGCGCGCCCTTCTCCTTGGCCAGGCCGAGGGTGTGCAGGGTGCCGATCGAGCCCACCTTCATCGTGTGGATGGGCAGCTCGGCGTAGTCGATCGGGGAGGCCGGGGAGGCGAAGTGCAGGACGTAGTCGACGTCCTGCGGCACGTGCACGTAGTCGGTCACGTCGGCGCGCACCAGCCGGAACCCGGGGCGCTCCAGCAGGTGCTGCACGTTCGCCGGGGTCCCGGTCAGGAAGTTGTCGAGGCACAGCACCTCGACGTCCCGGTCGAGCAGCGCCTCGCACAGGTGGGATCCGAGGAAACCGGCGCCGCCGGTCACCACAGCTCGAGACATCGGTCGTCCTCCTGGTCGGTTCGTCAGCTGTCGAGGGTGCGCACGGTAGCTCCGCCGGCCGCCCCGCGGCTGCCCCACTCCTGCGGGACGCGGCCGGTCACTCGACCAGCGACAGCGAGCTCACCGGGGTGGTCGCCTCGGGGTTGATCTGCTCGTCGGGCGCCAGGGGCAGCGGGCCGGTCTCCTGCACCTCGTCGTCGGGCAGGACGATGCGGGAGCGGGGGTCCAGGGCGTCGGCGAGCAGGATCAGGTCGCCGATCGTCTTGCGCTCCTGCCACTGGAAGGCGGGCTTGAGGTTGAAGTAGGACTCGGGGTCCAGGGCCATGATGCCGAGGATGGTCTCGGCGACGATCCGCCCGCCCACGGGGCCGAGCCGGCGGCCGGCGTTGACGAGCTCGGCCTCCTTGAGCACGTAGTACCAGAGCGGCGCCTTGCCGCCCCAGCCCGGCTGGCGCAGGCCCAGCTGCTCGTTGGTCAGCGGGGTGATGCCCATGGCGCGGGCGACGTCCTGGCCGCAGGGCAGGCCGAGCCGCTTGCCGCGCAGGAGGTTGCGCTCGGCCAGGGCCACGATGGCCTTGCTGCTGGGCGCGACGACCGTGGAGGGCAGCGTGTACAGCGGCAGGGAGATGTCGGTGTCGATGAGCCGGGCCATGTTCCGGTCGTCCGGCGGCTCGAGGCCCGGGATGTCGAAGAAGTAGTTCCAGTCGGCCCACAGGTTGGCCGGGATGGGCCGGTTGCCCCGGAGGTCCTCGAACCCGTCGGCGCCGAAGATCGGGACGGTGTGGCCGTCCTGCATCTCGTACTCGGCGCGGATCATGCTGTGCCCGAACCGGTAGGCGGCCCCGGAGTACTCGATCGGCATGTACGGGTTCTCGGGGTGCGTGGGCCGGTACAGCGTCCCGGTGTACTTGATCGTCCCGTCGCGCCGGATCAGGCTGCTGACGACGTCGCGGCCGACGATGCGCGGCAGGTAGTCGTTCACGATCAGCCACTGGTAGTGCCAGCGGGTCTGCCGCCGCGCCTGGGCGTAGGTCATGCCCTGGCTCATGAACTTGTTGTGGAGCCGGATGAAGACGGTGTGCAGCTGGGCGACGATGAGGTTCTCGTCGTTGCGCGGGTCGCCCAGGTAGGCGGCGCCCCGGTCGTCGCGCGGCAGGTCGACGAGGTCGTCGTGCGGGTTCACCTTGAGCCAGCCCTGGCGGGCGGGGTCCTGCTCGTACAGCTCCGGGCTGCCCTGGAGGCCCTTGCCGTAGACGCTGCCGAGGTCGAACCACGGGGTGTCGTAGTTGCGCATGGCCAGCGGGTCTTGCAGCCGGTGGCTCAGCGGGGTCTTGTCGAACGTCATGTCGTGGTCGACGAACTGGCCGAAGTAGATGTAGCCGGCCGGCATGCCGGGGTTGTCGAACGCGCGGTCGCTGTCCTTGACATCGGTCAGCGGCGGCTTCTGGTCGTTCATGTCCGCCGCCAGCCAGAGCAGCAGCCCGTCGGTGGGGGCGTACGCCGGCAGGGTCTTGAACATGAGGCCGAAGCGGGCCTCCTGGCTGCGGTCCGTGCGCACCGCGATGTCCGCGCCCCGCGGGTCGCCGACGGCGTGCGCCGCGGTCTCGGCGGGGACCGGCGCCGGCTCCGTGGTGGCGGTGGGGTCGGTCGGGAGGGGCGCCTCCTCGGCGCGTGCGGTGCCCGCGAGACCGGCGAGGGCGGGGGTCATCGCCGCGGCCATCGCGCCCGTGAGGAAGCCGCGCCGGGCGATCCGGCTCCCGCCGCCCGCGCCGCTGAAGGGGCACACGGCCTGGCTTCCGTCGTTCGGCTGCATCCGGATCGCTCCTGGTGTCGGCTGGGGTGCTGGACCGTGGTGGGACCACCATCGGCGGTGGCGGGACGGCGGGACAGACGCGCCCGTGGGGTCCCCGGCCCCCCAATCCGCGGGGGAGGGGCCGGGGGGCGGGCTCAGCCGCGGGACCCGCTCGCGGCGGACCGGGTGAGGGCCGCGGCCTCCGCGGCCAGGGCGTCGGCCGACTCCAGGGCCCGGTCCCTGCGGTACTCGAGGAAGGACCAGGCGACCGCGGCGGCCCAGACGAGGTAGATGGCCGCGTACACCGCGTAGCGGACGCCGTCGGGCGCGTCCACCCAGTCGCTGCGCAGCAGGGTGCGGCTGTTGGTGAGCACGATGACGCCGCCGACCAGCGAGCCCAGCAGCCGCGGCGGCACGTGCCGCACCAGCCAGGCGGCGATCGGCGCGGCGATCAGCCCGCCGACGAGGAGCGCGGCCACCCAGGCGAAGTCGATGCCCTGGCTGCCGAGGGCGACCAGGAAGCCGAGGCTGGCGGCCAGCGCCACGAGGAACTCGGAGGTGTCGATCGAGCCGATCACCTTGCGCGGCTCCATCCGGCCGCTGGCCAGCAGCGCCGGCGTGCCCACCGGGCCCCAGCCGCCACCGCCGGTGGCGTCGACGAAGCCGGCGACCAGCCCGAGCGGGCCGAGGAACCGCGTGCGCACCGGCTTGCCCAGGTTGCGCCGGTCGATCCCGCGGAGGGTGAACCGGACCAGCAGGTAGATCCCCAGCGAGAGCAGGATCAGGCTCATCACCGGGGCGGCGAGCTCGGTCGACAGGGAGGACAGCACGGTGGCGCCGGTGAAGGCGCCGATCGCGCCGGGGACGCCGACCCGGGCGACGACGCGCCAGTCGACGTTGCCGAACTTCCAGTGCGACAGGCCCGAGGCCAGCGTCGTGCCGATCTCGGCGAGGTGGATGGTGGCCGACGCGGCCGCCGGGTTGGTGCCGATGGCCAGCAGCAGCGTCGTCGACGTGACGCCGTAGGCCATGCCCAGGCTGCCGTCCACGAGCTGAGCTCCCAGACCGGCGAGCGCGAGCAGGGTGAGCGTCTTCACGGCGGCTCCTGACGGCGGGACGACATCGGCGAGGACGAGGGTGCTGGCCGCGCCCCGCGGGGGCAGCGCCCGCGCGGGGGGAGGCTCCTCCCCTCAACCTGGGGGGATGCCGACCGGTCGGGCGACCTGTCGCGACACCGGGACGGGTGACGCCTACGGTGTAGCGGGAACCGGGGCGGTCTGTTGAGGAGCAGCGGGCCGGACGTCGGGCGAGAGGCTGGGAGTCGGTGCAGTTCGAGGTCCAGCGCACGACCGTCAAGGGGCACTCGGCGCTCCGGGTCCGCGGTGAGCTCGACATCGCGACGTCCCCCCAGCTGGGCGATGCCGTCGCCGACGCGCTCGAGTCCGGCGCGACGTCGCTGGTCGTCGACCTGACCGAGACCACGTTCCTCGACTCCTCCGGTGCGCGGCAGCTCACCCGCACCGCGCGGCACTGCGGCGAACTCGGCGTCGGCCTGCAGGTGGTCTGCCCGGCCGACAACCGCCCGGTGCGGCTGGTGCTCGACCTGCTCGAGCTGCACCTGGCCGTGCCGATCGTCGAGAAGGCGGGGTTCGCGGGCGGGGGAGTCGGCTCGTAGGGTCGGTCGGTGACCCCCGCCGAGAGCACGGCCGAGCAGACCCTCCTCGCCGAGGCGCTGCTGCGCTGCGCCGACGAGCCGATCGCCGTCCCCGGGGCGATCCAGCCGCACGGGGCCCTGCTGGCCGTGACCGAGCCCGACCTGGCCGTCGTCGTCGCCTCGGCGAACGCCGCCGCGGTCCTCGGCGGCGAGCCGGCCGGCGCGAGGCTGGGCGACCTGCTCGACCCGGCCGACACCGCGCGGCTGCGCGCCGGGCTGGCCGGCGACCTGGCGGAGCTCAACCCGCTGCGGGTGGAGCTGCCCGGCGGGCCCGCCGACCTGGTGGTGCACCGCGCCGGCGGCCTGCTGGTCACCGAGTGGGAGCCGCTGGCGGGCGCGGCCGAGGCCGGCCCGGTGTGGCACCGCCGGCTGCCGTCGGTGCTGCAGCGGCTGTCGGACACGGCCACCCTGGAGGAGCTCACCGCGGTGCTGGCCCGGGACGTGCGCGGGCTCACCGGGTTCGACCGGGTCATGGTCTACCGCTTCGACGCCGAGTGGAACGGCGAGGTGGTCGCCGAGGACCGGCGGGCGGACCTCGAGCCGTTCCTCGGCCTCTGGTACCCGGCCGCCGACATCCCGGCCCAGGCGCGGGCGCTGTACGCCACCAACTGGCTGCGGCTGATCCCCGACGCCCGCTACGCGCGCGTGCCGCTGCAGCCCCCGGCCGTGCCGGGCGCCGGCCAGCCGCTGGACCTGGCCGGCTCCATGCTGCGCAGCGTGTCGCCGGTGCACCTGGAGTACCTGGCCAACATGGGCGTCGTCGCGTCGATGTCGGTGTCGCTGATCGAGCGCGGGCGGCTGTGGGGCCTCATCGCCTGCCACCACTACGCCGGGCCGCGCCGGCCCTCCTACCCCGACCGCGTGGCCGCGGAGTTCCTCGGCCGCACCGCCTCGCTGCTGCTGCCCACCAAGGCCGCCGCCGCCGCGCAGGAGGACGTCGTCGGCGTCGCGCAGCGCTCGGCGGACCTGCTCGCGGCGGTCGGCCGCGCCGGGCGCACGCCGCTGCCGGCGCTCACCGAGGCCGACGACACCAGCCGGCCGACCGTGCTCGACCTGCTGCCCGCCGCGGGGGCGGCCGTGCGGCTGGACGGCCGGCTGCGGCTGCTGGGCGAGACGCCGCCGGCGGAGCGGGTCGGCCCGCTGGTGGAGGCGCTGCTGGCGGCGGGGACGCCGGTCACCGACGCGCTGCCCCGGGTGCTGCCCGCGGCCGCCGACCTCGCCGGCGTCGCCAGCGGCGTGCTGGCCGTGGGGCTGGACGGCGGGGACTTCCTCGCCTGGTTCCGGCCGGAGACCCCGCGCGAGGTGACCTGGGGCGGCAACCCGCACAAGACGGAGGTCACCGCGAGCGGGCGGCTGTCCCCGCGGCGGTCGTTCGAGGCGTGGACCGAGACCGTCCGCGGCACCGCCCGGCCGTGGCGGGAGCACGAGGTGGCGGCCGCCCGGGCGCTGGGCGGGCAGGTGGCCGCCGCCGGGCGGGTCCGCGTCGCGCAGGAGAACCGGATGGCCGCGGCCCTGCAGCGCACCCTGCTGCTCGACGAGCTGCCCAAGGTGCCCGGCGTCGACCTCGCCGCCCGCTACCTGCCCAGCGCCGACGACGTGGTCGGCGGCGACTGGTACGACCTGGTGCCGCTGCCCAGCGGCCGGGTGTCGCTGGTGCTCGGCGACGTCGCCGGGCACGGCCTGTCCGCCGCGGCCGTCACCGCCCAGCTGCGGCACGCGCTGCGGGCGACGCTGCTGCGCGACCTCGGTCCCGGCGCCGCGCTCGGCGAGCTCAACCGGCTGCTCACCGCGCTGCTGCCCGGCGAGATGGCGACCGTCGTCGTCGCCGAGCTGGACCCGGCCACCGGGGAGGTCGCCGTCGCCAGCGCCGGGCACCTGCCGGTGCTGTCGACCGGCAGCGGGTTCCTGCGCGCCGGCCGCGGACCGGCGCTGGGCGTCCTCGACGACGCCGACTACGCCGAGACGCGGCTGCGGCTGACCGGCGACGAGCGGCTGCTGCTGTTCAGCGACGGGCTGGTCGAGCGGCGCGGCGAGCCCGTGGACGCCGGGCTGGCCGCGCTGGAGGCGGCCGCGGCGGCCGGCGGGGCCGAGGTGTCCGGGCTGCTCGACGCCGTCCTCGCCGTGCTGGACCCCTCGCACCGCGACGACGTCACCCTCCTGGGCCTGGGCCGCGTGGCCTGAGCGGAGTCGCTCGGGTGCGGAGACCGCACTCGAGCGACTCCGCTACACCAGGAAGCGGTAGGCCGTCGTCCCCGGGGCCAGGTGCTGGATCCGCAGCGGGCTGGCCTCGATGCGGGCGAGCAGGGCGGTCAGGTCCCCGGCGTTGCCCAGCTCGATCCCGGTCAGCGCGGCGCCGGTCTCCCGGTTGTCCCGCTTGACGTACTCGAACAGCACGATGTCATCGTCGGGGCCGAGCACCTCGTCGAGGAAGCGGCGCAGCGCGCCGGGCTCCTGCGGGAACTCGACGAGGAAGTAGTGCTTGAGCCCGCGGTGCACCAGCGACCGCTCCACGACCTCGGCGTAGCGGCTCACGTCGTTGTTGCCGCCCGACAGCAGGCAGACGACGGTCTGCCCGGGCTCGACCGCGACGTGGCCGCCGGCGACCGCGGCGGTGGCCAGCGCGCCGGCGGGCTCGGCGATCACGCCGTCCACCTGGTACAGGTCGAGCATCTCGGTGCAGATCTGCCCCTCCGGGACGGTGATCAGCTCCGCGCCGCAGTCGCGCACCATCGGGAAGGTCAGGTCCCCGGCGCGGCGCACCGCCGCCCCGTCGACGAAGGTGTCGATCTCGGCCAGCTCGACCGGGTGCCCGGCCGCCAGCGCCGCCGCCATGTTCGCCGCGCCGGCCGGCTCGGCGCCGACCAGCCGGGTGCGCGGGCTGTGCTCGGCCAGCCAGGCGCCGGCGCCGGCGAGCAGCCCGCCGCCGCCGACGGGGAGGACGACGACGTCCGGCGTCGCGGGCAGCTGCGCCAGCAGCTCGACGGCCACGGTGGCCTGGCCGGCGATGGTGCCCGGCGCGTCGAAGGCCGGCACCAGCGTCGCGCCGGTCGCGGCGGCGTGCCGGGCCGCGGCGGCGGCCGCGTCGTCGTAGGTGTCCCCGGCGACCACGAGCTCGACCGTGCCCTCGCCGAGCGCGGTGATCCGCTGCCGCTTCTGCCGGGGCGTCGTCCCCGGGACGAAGACGTAGCCGCGCACCCCGAGGACGGCGCACGCGTGCGCGACCCCCTGGCCGTGGTTGCCGGCGCTGGCGCACACCACGCCGGCGGCGCGGGCGGCGTCGTCGAGCCGGCTGATGGTCGTGTACGCGCCGCGGACCTTGTAGGAGCGGCCGACCTGCAGGTCCTCGCGCTTGAACCACACCTCGGCGCCGGTCGCGGCGGACAGCCGGGCGTTGCGCTGCAGCGGCGTGCGGTGCGCGACGCCGGCCAGCCGCTCCACGGCGTCGGCGACATCGGCGGTGAAGTCCACGCTGCCATCCTCGCCGAGCGCCCCGCCGGCACCCGCGACGGGGCCGGGTCAGGAGGAGAGGGCGCGGGCGGCCTTCTCGACCGCCTGCGCGGCGAGCTCGTCGAACTGCTGCCGCTGGGAGTCGGCCGTCTCGTCGCCCTCGGCCACGTCGGGTCCGTCCACGAGGACGAGCGCGTCGCCGATCCGCACGACCACGACGTCCCGCAGGACCGTGAGCTCCGGGGACAGCTCGAAGCTCTGCACGAGTGCGACGGCCTCGTCGCCCAGCGGTGGTACGTCGCGTTCCTCCGTCCGCACCGTGACCGTGCTGCCGTCGAGCACCTGCTGCTCGAACGACCGGCACTCCCTCGCCTGCGACGCGAAGGTGGCCAGACGCTCCCGCGCCACGTCGGCCGACGCCCACACCGAGACCGACTCGCCGAAGGTCACGACGTCCGGGTCGTCCTCGGCGTAGTAGCTCTGCGCCTCGCCCAGCCGCGCCGGGTCCTCCCCGGCCGAGATGACCCCGGCCTGCGGGCAGCCAGGAGAGCCCCGCTCCTCCAGCGGCACGGGCCCGAGGTCGGTCCAGCCCGCGCCCAGGTCGTCGGTCGTGAGCAGGGCCGCCTCCACCTCCGGCGGCGAGCCGGGGAGGGCATCGGGGACGGCGGATCCGGCCGGCATGCCGGTGGGATCGGCCGCGGACGGGGACGCCGGCGCGGCCGGGACCGGGTCGGTCGGCGGGTCGTTCCCGCAGCCGCCCAGCGCGATCGCCACGCCCAACGCCGCGAGCCCGGTGCCTCGCCGGGTGGCACCTCGCCCGGGCTCGCGCATGGACCCTCCTCCGTGACGAGGCAGCGAGTGTGCGCCACGGCGGGGCATCCGGGCCAGGGGGCGGGCGGCAGGTGGCGCGGGGGGATCAGCCGGGGACCGGCCCCGGCGGGACGATCGCGCCGTCGTCGGTGCGGACCAGCCGGCCGGACTCCAGCACCTGCGCCAGAGCGGCCTCGAGCAGCGGGGTCAGCGACGGCGTCCGGCGGCGGTAGCCGAACACCTCGGCGGTGCGCGGCAGGAGCCCCTCGGCGGTGGTGCCGCCGGCCGGGCACAGCGCCACCATCGCGTTGCCGACCTCCTCGGGCGCCACGTGCTCCAGCGGGCGGTCGCCGCTGGTCGCCTGGCGGCGGAAGCCGGTCCAGCCGGCGCGGTCCACGCCCGCCGGCCAGACGAAGTCGCCGGCCAGCAGGTCGGCCGGCAGCAGCGCCAGCAGCGCGTCGCGGCGGGCCTCGGTCACCCGGGTCAGCCCGTAGGCGGCGGCCGCGAGCCGGGTCAGCCGGTCGCGGTGCACCGGCCCCTCGGCCCGGACGCCGGCCAGCAGCAGCCGGCGGACGGCGCGGGCGGTCCTCGCGTCGGCCAGCTGGTCCAGGACCTTGCGCTCGCCGGCGGGCTTGGGCGCCCACGGGGTGAAGCGCTGCTCGCCGGCGGGAGCCGGAGCGGCCGCGCGGCGGGCGGCGGGACGGCGGGCCGGCACGGGCTCCGCGGCGGCCACGGGCTCCGGCGCGGCGGCCTCCGGCTCGGCGGGCTCCGGCTCGGCGGGCTCCGGCTCGGCGGGCTCCGGCTCGGCGGTCACGGGCGCCGGGAGCGCCTCCACCACCGACAGCTCGGCGCGCGGCGCCGCGGCGGGCACGTGCACCGGCGCCACCGCGGCGGCCGGGGCCGACCGCACGGCGGCCAGCGGGGGAGCGGGCGACAGCGGGGCCGGCCCCGCGGGGGCGGGCGCCGGGCCGTCGTCCACCACCGCGAGGACCGGCCGCACCCGCGGCACCGGCGCGACCACCGGCTCGGCCGCGGGAGGGGTTCCGTCCGCGGGAGCGGGCGAGGGCGCCGGCGCGGGGGCGGCCGTCGGGGCTGCGGCGGACACGGCCGCCACCAGGCGGTCGAGGACGGCGTCGCGGTCGCGCAGCCACGAGGGCAGCCACACCCGCTCCACGGCGGGCCAGCCGAGCATCCCCGACAGCACCTCGACCGGCAGGCCGTCGCGGTCGCCGACCGTGCGCCGCCGCGCCCAGGCCGGCCCGTCCAGCAGCACGGCCATCACCGGGCGGTCGGGGGCGTCGGCCGCGCCGACCGACAGGTCGACCCGGAACTCCGACAGCCCGACGTCGGTGCGCACCCCGAGCCCGCGGCCGCGCAGCGCCTCGGCGATCTCCTCGCGGTGCCGGTCCAGGGTGGTGAGCGGGCGGGCCTCGCGCGGCAGGGCGTCGGGGCCGTGCGCGGCCAGGTCCAGGTACGCCCGCAGGTGCTTCACGCCCACCGAGGCCGTCTGCTCGGCGCGCAGCTGCGCCGGGTCGAACGAGGTGAAGACGACGACCTGCCGCCGCGCGCGGGTGACCGCCACGTTGAGCCGCCGCTCGCCGCCCACCCGGTTGAGCGGGCCGAAGTTCAGCGGCAGCACGCCGCGGTCGTTGACGCTGAACGCGGTCGAGAAGAAGACGACGTCGCGCTCGTCGCCCTGGACGTTCTCCAGGTTCTTGACGAACAGGCCCTCGCCGTCGGTGCGGTCCAGCGCCTCGACCAGGCGGTCGTCGTCGGCGTCGCGCAGCAGCCCCTCGATGTAGGAGCGCTGCTGGGCGTTGAAGGTGACCACGCCGATCGAGGGCAGCCGGTCCGGGGAGGCGTCGAACCGCCGGCGGATCTCGGCGACGACGGCCTTGGCCTCCATCGGGTTGGTCCGCAGCAGCCGGCCGGCGCCGGAGCGGTGGAAGGTGCCGTTGACCCGCACCAGCGAGATGCCGCGCCCGTCGGGCTCGGCCGACGGCCGCCCGTGGGTCGGCGCGGGGAACGACGACAGCCGGTTGTCGTAGTAGCTGGCGTTGCTGAAGGCGATGAGCGACTCGTCCTGGCTGCGGTAGTGCCAGGACAGCCACTGCCGCGGCACCCGCGCCTGCACGCACTCGGAGAGGATCGACTCCTCGTCCTCGACGGTGCTGCCGAGCAGGTCGGCCGGGTCGTCCTCGCCGCCGGTGACCGGCTCGGCGAACGAGGTGGGCGGCATCTGCCGGCTGTCGCCGACGACGACCGCGGCGCGGGCCCGGCCGAGGGCGCCGACCGCGTCGGCCACCCGGATCTGCGAGGCCTCGTCGAAGACCACCAGGTCGAACAGCCCCGCGCGGGCGGGGAAGAAGCGGGCCACCGAGTCCGGGCTGACCAGTACGCACGGCATGACCGCGGTGACCAGGTCGGCGTACTGCTCGAGCAGCCCGCGTACGCCCAGCCCCCGCCGGGAGCGGGCCAGCTCGCGCTGCAGCCCGCCGACGCGGCCGTCGCCGGTGTGCGCGTCGAAGGGGCGGGCGGCCAGCAGCGCCGCGGGCAGGGCGGCGGTGAGGTGGCGGCGGACCGCGCGGGAGGCGGCGGCGAACCGGCCGATCGCCTTCTCGTGCACCTCGGCGTCGAAGGCGTCCAGGCCGGAGGCGTCGCGCCGCTCGGCCACCGAGGCCCGCGCGACGCCGAGCTCGAAGGCCCGCAGCGCGTCGTCGGCGGGGAGCTCGCCCCGGACCAGCGCCGTCCGGGCGTCGGTGAGCCCGGCGGCGCGCAGCGGCTCGAGGGTGTCCAGCAGCGACACCCACCGGCGCAGCGACATCAGGCCGGTGTGCTCGACGCCGCGCTCGGGGCGGGTCATCGTCCAGCGGAACACCAGGCCGTCGTCGGCGCACCAGGCGGCCAGCCGCCGCGCGTCGCTGCCGCACACGGCGAGCAGCGCGGTCAGCGCGTCGCGCAGCCGGCCCACCGCCGCGGCGGCGGCCGGGTCCGGCCCGGGCCCGGCGACGACGTAGCGGCGCAGCTGCACGGCGAACTCGCTGGCGCTGTCGGCCAGCGCGCCGGAGCGGCGCAGCCAGGCGACCTGCCCCTCGAGCAGGTCCGGTTCGAGGATCGGGTTCCAGCCGGCGGGCACCGACAGTCCGGGGATGACGGCGGCGCGGGCGGCGAGCATGCCGGCGGCCTGCTGCAGCCGCCACAGCGCGGCGGTCAGGTCCGGCACGTCGCGCAGCCGCAGCTTGACGCCGGGCCGCAGCACCGGCGCGAGCTTCTCCCGGACCGCGGCCAGGCCGCCGCGGCGGGCCAGCCAGCTCGCCGCCTGCGCGGTCTGGGCCTCGACGTACAGGTCGGCCAGCGGCAGGGCGAGCGCCTCGGGGGTGGCGACGTCCAGCCCGGGGTGGACGCCGGTGGCGAAGGCCGCGACCTCGCCGAGCACCTGGCCGGTCGCCGTCGCCCAGCGCTCGGTCGGCACCTCGTCGAGCACGTCGAGCGTGGTCGCCGGGCCCGCCAGCAGGTGGGCCAGCCCGTCCAGGTCGGCGGGGGTGCGCACCTCGCGCAGCGCGCGGGCCAGGTGCTCCTCGGTGGGCAGCGCGCGGATCGCGGCGTCCACGGCGGCGGCGGTCTGCTGCGCGGCGAGCAGGTCGACCTGCGGGGTGTCGACGAACGCCCACGCGTGCCGGGGGGAGGGGCGGGCGAGGTCGGCGACGTCGGGCAGCAGCGCCAGGGCGTGGCGGACGGCGGTCAGGTCGTCGGCGGCGGCGGCCGCGACCACGGTCGGCGGCACCGGCAGCACCGGGGCGTCGTCGCCGGCGGCCAGGACCGCCGTCCGCGCCGAGTAGTAGGACAGCCCGGCGGCGTTGGGCGCGTGCAGCCGCTCGGCGTAGCGGGCCAGCGTGCGGCGGGCGGCGTGCAGGTCCTCGCGGTCGGTGGCCAGCCCCTGCTCGTCGACGGCGACCGCGTGCTCCAGCGCCGCCTGCACCTGCGCCCGGACCGCGGCGGCCTTGCTGCCCTTGTCGTGCAGGTCGAGCGCGAAGGGGCCCATGCCGACGGCGTCCAGGCGGCGGGCGACCACGTCGAGCGCGGCCCGCTTCTCGGCGACGAACAGCACCCGCTTGCCGTCGGCGACCGCCCGGGTCAGCAGGTTGGTGATGGTCTGTGACTTGCCGGTGCCGGGCGGGCCCTCGAGCACGAACGTGCGGCCGGCCGAGGCCTCGGCGATGGCGCGCAGCTGCGACGCGTCGGCCGGCACCGGGCAGGAGGCGGCGAGCTCGTCGAGGTCCACGCGGCCGGCGGTGTCCGGCGCCGGGTCGGCGAACGGCTCGGTCGGCTCGTGCAGCAGGTGCGCGACCAGCGGGTTCTCGGCGAAGTCCGCCCAGTGGTCGTCGAGGTCCTTCCACAGCCGGTACTTGGCGAACTGCAGGACGGCGAGGTCGGCGGTCGCCTCGACCCGGTGCGGCAGCCCGGCCTCCGCGAGCGCCTCCCGCATGGCGTGCAGGGCGCGGTCCAGCGCGATGCCGGCGCCGTCGCCGTCGGGCTCGGCCAGCCCGGGCACCACCAGGCCGTGCACCTGGCGCAGTTTCTCCAGCAGGCAGTAGTTCGGCGTGCTCGTCCCGGTGTCGTCCAGGGTCAGCCGGTAGCCGCCGCCGCGGGAGGCGGGGGTGAGGACGACGGGCACCAGGACCAGCGGCGAGCGCAGCGGCCGGCCGTCCAGCTCCCACACCAGGCTGCCCAGCGCCAGGTACAGGTTGTTGGCGCCGGTCTCCTCGCGGACCGTCTTGGCCTTGTAGGCCAGCCCGCGCAGCCGCGGGAGGTAGCCGCCCTCGGTGACGTCGGCGTGCACCGAGCGCCGCTCGGTGAGCGTCTCGGTCAGCAGCTCCTCGGGCAGGTCGCGCGCGGTGGCGGCGCCGCGCTCCCGCTGCACGGCGGCCAGCCGGTCCGCCGGGAGCAGCGTGACGGCGGTGCCGGCGGCCAGCAGGTCCTCGAGCGCGGCCAGCGACGCCCCCGGCACGGTCAGCGGCAGCCCGGACCGCTCGGTGTAGTTGATCAGCCGGTTGCGCAGCGACAGGTCGAGCAGGCTGTTCTTCCACTGCTGCACCCGCGCGGGCGCCTCGGGGCGGCCGTGCCGGCTGAGCTGGGGGAGGGCCGGCCGCTCGACCGGCCGGGCGGCGACGCTGTGCGTGGCGGGCCGGTACTCGACCAGTTGGACCGTGCCGTCCGGGCCGCGGGTGCGCGCCGGCAGCGGCACGATCCCGTCCCGGCGGGCGCGGTGGACGTCGGTCACGCCGAGCACCCGGTCCAGGCTCGTGCCGCCCGCCGCGCCGGCCAGCCAGGCGGAGTAGGCGGCGCGGTGCAGCTCGTCGGGGTCCGGGGTGGGGGCGTCGCCGGCGCGGCTGGTGAGCAGCGTCGTCTCGACCAGCCGGACGTAGCCCAGGTCGACCAGGTTGACCAGCGGCGCGACGTCGGTGGTGGCCGCGCACTCGGCGCCGCGTTCCTCGCGCCAGTAGCCGAGGAACGCGTGACCGTCGGCGATCCACAGCAGCGGCCGGATGCCGGCCTGCTCCAGTGCGGCGGCCAGCACGACCACGGTGTCCAGGCAGGTGCCGACGCGGCCGTCGAGCACGTCGCCGGGGGTGCGCACCTTCTGCCCGACGTCGGCCCAGCTGGCCGCCGGCTCGCTGTACCGGATCCCGCGCGCGGCCATGGCGGTGGTGAGCGCGGCGACGATCTCGTCGACCCGCTCCGGGCCGGACTGGTAGCCCTGCACCGACGGGTCGCCGGTGCGCTCGGCGAGCAGCGCGCTCGCCTCGTCGACCAGGGCGCCGGTCGCCGGGTGGTTGGGCAGCACGTGCGCGGCGAGCATCTCCAGCGCCAGCGGCACCGGGGTGGCCAGCCACTGGTTGGCCGCGAGCACCTGCACGGGGGCGGCGGTGCCGGCGACGTCCTCGCCGTCCACCAGCACGTCGATCTCGATCGAGCCGGGCCGCTGCTCGTCGATCTGCAGCATCGCCGCCGGGTCCATGACCAGGCCGACGTCGCCGAGCACCGTCGTCCGGCCGGCGTCGAGGTCGACCAGCCGCTCCACCGCGCCGCCGATCGGGCCCTCGGAGTCGCGCACCGCCAGCCGCACCGTGGCCGCGGACGCCGCGCCGCCGTGGTTGGTGAGCGCCAGCCGCGACACCACCGGCACCCGGTTGTGCGCCAGCGCGTACGACAGCACGGGGCTGGTCGTCGCCGAGATCGCCACGGCGGGCCGCGCGTTGCCGGGGGCGGCAGGCGCCGGGCGGACCGGAGTGGTGCTCATGGCGTCCTGTCTACCGGTCCGGACGGACCGGTCCGGTCAGGCCCGGCCCGCGTCTGGGACTGGTGTGACGGACGGGGAGGATCGTTGCGCGGGACGGCGGTGCGGCACCCGCGCCCGGGCCGGGACGGCCGTACGTTCGCACCGATGCCGAGCAGCCCGCCGGACCCCGACCCGGCCCCCCTCGCGGACGTCGACACCGAGCGGATGGCCGTGTCATCGCGGCACCGGGCGCCGCGCGCGCCGTGGTGGCAGGGGTGGCCGGCCGCCGCCGTCGCCGTCCTCCTGGCGGCCGTCGCCGGGCTCGCCGTCCTCGTCCCGCCGGGCGTGGACGAGCCGCCGGCGGCGGCGGTGCGGCTGCCGGCCGAGGTCTCCGAGGAGCCCCGCCCGACGCCGTCGCCGCGCGCCTGGCGCACGCCCCCGTCCGCCGCGCCGGCGACGGGCACGACGCCGGCTCCCGAGCCGGTGGGCGCGCCGGCGTCGTCGGCGGCGGTCGTGCCGGCGCCTCCTCCGGCGCCCGCGGCGCCGTCGGCGGATCCCGCGCCGGCGGCTCCGGACCCGGCGGACGGGTGCGCCGGCCGGGCCAACGGCAACAGCGGCCGCGGCAACAGCGGCAACGGGCAGGGCAACGGGGGCGCCCGCTGCCCCTGACCCGGCCGGCGTCGGAACGGCGCGTGTCGGGCGGGTGACGTCCTGGTCTCGGGGCGCGTCGGCGCGGTGCGCGGGGGCGCGGGTCTGCCACCGTGCGGGCACCCGGATCCGAGGGAGGCCCCGATGCCCTGCCCGTCCTGCACCCCGCGCGGCCGCTGCGCCGCCTGCGCCCGGACCGCCGCGACCGCCATCGTGCGGGTGCGCTCCAGCTGGACCCGCACCGCGCGGGGCGCCGCCCCGCGCTGACCCGGCGTCCGGCCGTGCCAGGGTGGGCGGATGCCGAGACGGAGCGCGGGCGTGCTGCTGCACCGGCGGGGCCCGGCCGGGCTCCAGGTGCTGCTGGGCCACATGGGCGGGCCGCTGTGGGCGCGCAGGGACGCCGGCGCCTGGTCGATCCCCAAGGGCGAGTACGCGGAGGGGGAGGACGCCGAGGTGGCGGCGCGCCGCGAGTTCGCCGAGGAGCTCGGCAGCCCGGTGCCGGCCGACGAGCTGCGGCCGCTGGGCGAGCTGCGCGCCTCGGGCAAGGTGCTGTCGGTGTGGACGGCGGAGGGCGACCTCGACGCGGCCACCTGCCGGAGCAACGCGTTCCCGCTCGAGTGGCCGCCGCGGTCGGGCCGGGTGCAGCAGTTCCCGGAGATCGACCGGGCCGCCTGGTTCGGCCTCGCCGAGGCGCGGGAGAAGCTCGTGAAGGGGCAGGTGCCCTACCTGGACCGGCTCGCGGCGCTGGTCGGGGAGCCGGTCGACGGCGCCCGCTGACCGCCGGGCCCGGGAACGCGCGGAGCGCCGGAGGGCCTGCGTCGAGCAGGTCCTCCGGCGCTCCGGTGCGGCGGGGTCACGCGACCCCGCCGTGCGTCGTCAGAGCGAGGCGCCGACCGAGGCGACCGCGCTGATGAAGATGATCGCCGGGATGAGGGCGATGATGCCCAGCACCAGGCCGGCGATGGCCAGGCCGGTCGGCGCGCCCTTCTTCTTGCCCGTCGAGATGCCGACGCCGCCCATGATGACGCCCAGCAGGGCGAGCACGATGCCCAGCGCCGGGACCCAGCAGAACAGCAGGCCGAGCAGGCCGGTCACGAAGCCGGCGGTGCCCAGGCCGTTGCTCGGGGCGTTCTGGACGTAGACGGCCGGCTGCGCGTAGACCGGCTGCTGCTGCTGCGGGTACATCTGCTGCTCGGCGCCGTAGGGCTGCGGAGTGGCGTTCGAGAACTGCTCAGTGGTCACGAGGTCCCCCGTGGCTCATGGTCGGCACCTCCGACCTCGGTACAGAGCGTGAGGGTTCGTGTGCGCTCCGACAAGGAGGCGGAACCGAGTCTGACCCTTTTCGGGTACCGACCGTCTCGTACGGACGCAGCCGTCCCACGAGTCGCACGCCCCACGGCGGTGCCGGCCGGCCCGCCGCCGCCCCCGCGTGACGGTTGGCTGACGAGTCGTCCCACCCGCCCCACCCGGAACGGCGCCGCGGGCCGGGCGTGGCAACGTCTGCCACCCCCGAGTCCCGTCGGACTCCCGGAGCGAGGAGAACCCGTGCCCTGCCCCACCTGCGGCACCCACGACCAGCGTGGCCGCTTCTGCGTCTCCTGCGGCACCGAGCTGCTGGCCCTGACGCAGCCGGTGCTGCGGATCGAGACCCGCCGCAAGCCGCCGGTCCCGCCGGCGGTGCCCGCGCGCTGAGCGCCCCGCCCGCTGGGATCAGGTGACCTGATCGTGCGGTGTCCTCCCTCGCGGTGTGCGGTGAGGGAGGACGCGCTGCGGTGAAGGAGGACGCGCTGCGGTGAGGACGCGGCGAGGGACGACGACCGCGGCCGCCCCGACACCTGGCGCACGCCCGCGGCCCGCCCGCCGAGCGGCCCGGCCGCGCCGCACGACGTGCGGCGCGGCCGGGTCCGGGGTCAGGGAACCGGCGCGAGCTCCGGCTCCCGGGGTGCCGGGACGGGGTCGCCGTCCCCCTCGCGGATGCCGTAGCGGGCGTGGAACCGGCGCAGCGGCGTCGGGGCCCACCAGTTGGCCCGCCCGAGCAGCCGCATCGTGGCCGGGACCAGCAGCAGCCGGACGACGGTCGCGTCCAGGACGACGGCGATGGCCATCGCGACGCCGATCATCTTGATGAAGGTGATCCCCGACAGCGAGAACGCCCCGATGACGACGACCAGCAGCAGTGCGGCGCTGGTGATCACCCCGCCGGTGCGCTGCAGGCCGGTGGCCACGGCGGCCGCGTTGTCGCCGGTGCGGTCGTACTCCTCGCGGATCCGCGACATCAGGAAGACCTCGTAGTCCATCGACAGCCCGAAGACGATGGCCAGCACGAGGATCGGCTGGGTGGCCTCCACGAAGCCGGTCGGGGTGAAGTCCAGGACCCCCGAGAGGTTGCCCTCCTGGAAGATCCAGACCAGCGCGCCGAACGAGGCGCCCAAGGACAGGACGTTCACCAGCACCGCCTTGAGCGGCAGGACCAGCGAGCCGAAGGCCAGGAACAGCAGCACGAACGTCGTCGCGACGACGAGCAGCGCCATCCACGGCAGCAGCGACCCGAGGCTGTCCAGCAGGTCGGTCATCACGGCGCTCTCGCCGCCGACGAGCACCGCGCCGCCGTCCGGGGCCGGCACGTCGCGGACGGCGCCGACCAGGTCGCGGGCCGCGGGGCCGGCCGGGTCGCCGTCGTAGCCGACCGCCACCCGCGCCGTCGTCCCCTCCGCGCCGGTCACGGCCACGCCGTCCACGCCCGGGACGGCGGCGACGTCGGCGAGGTAGCCGTCCAGCGCAGCGCGCCCGGCGGGGGAGTCGACCGGGTCGGCGAGCGTGACGACCGCGTCGATCGGCGCGGCCGGCGGGGCGGGGAAGTCCCGCTCGATGGTCTCGGAGACGACGCGGCTCTCGGTCCCGGCGGGCAGCGCCCGGGCGTCGATCGCGCCCCACTGGACCCGCAGGAACGGCAGGGCCAGCGCGACCAGGAGCGCGACGACGGCGACGGAGACCAGCAGCGGCCGGCGCATGACGCCGCGCGCGACGCGGGCCCAGCCGCCCTCGCGCGCCGGGTCGGCGACGGCGGCGCGCCGGCCAGGGCGCAGCCGGCGGAGGAACGGCCGGACCGACAGCGCGTCGACCCGGTGCCCGAGCATCCCCAGCAGCGCCGGCAGCAGCGTGAGCGCGGCGAGGACCGCGACGAGGACGGCGGCGATCCCGCCGAAGCCCATGGAGCGCAGGAACACCTGCGGGAAGACGAGCAGCCCGGCCAGGGAGAGCGCCACGGTGATCCCCGAGACGGCGACGGTGCGCCCGGCGGTGGCCATGGTGGCGGCCAGCGCGTCCTCCACGGTCGCCCGCCGGCGGACCTCCTCGCGGAACCGGCCGACGACGAACAGGCCGTAGTCGATGGCCAGGCCCAGGCCCAGGATCGTGACCACGTTGACCGCGAACACCGAGACGTCGGTGAACCCGCTGATGACGCGGAGCGCGAGGAAGGCGCCGAGGATCGCCGTGCCGCCGATGGCCAGCGGGAGGCTCGCCGCCGCGAGGCTGCCGAAGACGACGACCAGCAGCACCGCGAGCACCGGCATGGAGATCGTCTCGGCCCGCGCGATGTCGGCGCTGACCCGCTCGGAGATGTCGGCGTTCACCACCGCCGCCCCGCCCAGCTGCGTCTGCAGCCCCGGGGGTGCGGCGGCCTCGAGCGCCTCGTCGACGGCGGCCACCGCGTCGGCGTCGTCCGCCCCGCCGGCGAGGGTGAGCACGGCGAAGGTCTCCCGCCGGTCGTCGCTGACCAGCGCTTCGCCGCCGCCGTCCCAGTAGGTGGTGGTGCGGGCGAGCAGGTCCTGCGGGAGGGCGGCGAGCGACTCCTCGACGGCCGCCCGGTAGGCGGGGTCGTCGACCGTGGCGGAGTCGGCGGAGTACAGGACGACGACGTCGGCGGCGTCCCGGCCGAGCTCCTGCTCGGCGAGCGCCGCGGCGCGGGAGCTCTCACTGTCGGGGTCCTCGAAGCCGGCGCCGGTCAGCCGGCCGAACACGCCGGTGCCCCAGATTCCGGCGACCACCAGGAAGAGCACGGCGAGGGCGACGACGGCTCGGCGCCGCCGGTACACCACTCGACCGAGGGTCTCGAACACGGGTCCTCCTCGGGAGGCGGCTAGACTGAGTGAACGGCGTTAGCTAACGCCGATAACTGTGCATACACCGTTCACTGTCGTCAAGCGGTCCGTCGGGAGGACGCGATGTCGGAGGTCGCCGGGATCGGCTCGCGGCGCGAGCGGGCACGCGCCGACACGCTGTCGGAGATCCTGCGGACCGCCCGCAAGCTGCTCGTCGACGCCGGTCCCGAGGGGCTGGCGCTGCGCGCGATCGCCCGCGAGATGGGGATGAGCGCGCCGGCGCTCTACCGCTACTTCGCCAGCCGCGAGGACCTGCTCGACCGCCTGGTCGCCGACCTCTACGACGAGCTGTCCGACCACCTCGAGGCCGCCCGCGACGCCGTCGTCCCGCCGCGGCCGGGGGCGCAGCTGCTCGCCGCCGCGCGGGCGTTCCGGTCGTGGGCCACCGGCCACCCAGCCGAGTTCGGGCTGCTGTTCGGCAGCGCCCCGGTCGGCATGGTGCCGGCGCCGCCCGCACCGCCGGCTCCCGAGCAGGAGGCCGGCGCCCGGTTCGGCGGCGTCTTCGCCGCCCTCATGGCCCAGGTCCACCGCGAGCGGTCGTTCCCGGTGCCGGCCGACGACGAGCTCTCGCCGCAGCTGCAGGCCCAGCTGCGGGCCTGGTGCGCGAAGCTGCCGGTCGCCCTGCCCCTGGGCGTGATGTCGGTCTTCCTCTCCTGCTGGATCCGCCTCTACGGCATGGTCTGCATGGAGGTGTTCGGCCACCTGCGGTTCGCCCTCGACGACCCGGAGCCGATGTTCGAGGCCGAGATGCAGCGGATCGCGGCCGAGCTCGGCATCTCGGCCGACTACGCGCCGCCGCGCTGAGCGCCGGCGTGTCCGGCGTCGCGTCGTCCCGGCTCGCCGCGGGTGGCGCCGCCGGGGCATGGTGGAGGCCATGTACATCACGCCCGAGGCCCTCGAGCGGGAGTTCTCCCTGAACACCGCCGCCACCCGCCTGGACTTCCTCAGCCGCCGGGACAGCGGGGCCGCCACGCTCAACACCGTCGCCGGCGACGACCCCGACGACTGGAGCGCCATCCGCGACACCGAGACCAACCTCGACGTCCCGGAGTCCCTCGAGCTGCTCGCCCTCGGTGAGGTCATCGCGCGCAAGGCCCGCGACAGCCAGCTGATCGGCATCCGCGCCGCGCTGCGCGGCGGGGCCGGGTGGGACCAGATCGCCGCCGCGCTGGACGTCGCCCCCGAGGAGGCCTGGACGGCCTACCACCGGCTCATCGAGCACCAGGAGCGCAGCCGCGCGCTCGACCCGGACGACGCCGCGTCGGCCCGCGACCTGGCCGGCGCCCGCCCCCGCCGCTGACCACGCCGCGCCCGGCCGGGCCGCGGTCTCAGGCGGCCGAGGGCGTCAGCGGACCTCGACGCCCCGCCAGAACGCCACCCGCCCGGTGATCTCCTCCGCCGCCGGCTTCGGCTCGGGGTAGAACCACGCCGCGTCGCGGTTGACCTGCCCGTCCACCTCGATCGAGAAGTAGGACGCCTGGCCCTTCCACGGGCAGGTGGTGTGCGTGTCGGACGGCCGCAGCACGTCCTCGCGCACCGACGCGCGCGGGAAGTAGGCGTTGCCCTCGACGGTGACGATGTCGTCGGACTCGGCGATCACGGTGCCGTTCCAGGTGGCGGTGGTCATGCCCCGATCGTGCCCCTCCCGCGCCACCTCGCGCACGGCACGTGTGAGGGGGCGCCCGCCTGGCATGTCCGGACGGCTCCGCCGGCCCAGAGCCGGCTGCCACGGTGGAGCGGCACCCGTGCTCGGAGGCAGTCGTGTCGCAGTCCCCGAACGATCCGCACGACCAGGACCGCGTCGGCGGCCGCGACGACCAGGGGGCCGGCCCCGCCCCGGCCGCCGTCGCCGGGGTGGTGGCCGCGGAGTAGCGGCGGCCTCAGGCCCGGTCGTGCAGCAGCGCGAAGGTCGCGACGGCGTGCGCGACCGCCTTCCCGTCCTGCTCCACGTCGGCCTCGCAGACCGTCAGGTGCTCACCGCGGGTGCGCACGGCGGCGGTGACCTCGAGCGGTCCGGGCCTGCCCGGCCGCAGGTACGTGACCGTGAGCTGGCTGGTCGCCGGGACGTCGCCCTCGCCGGTCACCGTCCGCACCGCCTGACCCATCGCGGTGTCGACGAGGGTGGCGAGGACGCCGCCGTGCAGCGTCCCGGCCGGGTTGAGGTGCTCGTCGGTGACCTCGAAGGCCAGCCGCGCGCCGCCGTCCCCGGTGTCCGCCACCCGGATGCCGAGCCGGCCGGCGAAGCCACCCGGGGTCGTGTCGTCAGCCATCGCCGGCCCCTACCCGCCCCGGCCGGAGGGCACGCGGAGCCCGCGCGCGGATGCCTGTCCGGACGCCGGCGCGGCGTCTACATTGCCGCGCCGTGGCGATGCGGCGGAGGACCTGGGCCTGGCTGACGGCGGCTCTCGTGGTGGCGGCCCTGGGGGCGTTCGTGCTGGTCTGGTTCCAGCCGCAGAAGCTGTTCTACGACGACGAGGTGTCCGAGGCCCTGCCGACCGCCGCCGCGCCCTCGGCCGCCGAGCAGAACGCGGGCGGGGGCGACGGCGGCACCGGCGGCAGCACCGCGACGCCGTCCGCGCCGGCGCAGCCGGTGGACCTCGCGACGGGCACGTTCGTCTCCCGGGAGCACGAGACCGTGGGCACCGCCCGCGTCGTGCAGTTGCCCGACGGGCAGGTGATCGTGCGCCTGGAGGGCTTCGAGACCTCCAACGGCCCGGCGCTGTACGTCTACCTGTCGCAGAACCCCGCCGCGGGCACGGAGGCCGCCTTCGACGACGAGTTCGTCGACCTCGGCGCGCTCAAGGGCAACGTCGGCGACCAGAACTACGTGGTGCCCGCCGGCGTCGACGCCACCGGCTTCACCAGCGTCGTCATCTGGTGCGACCGGTTCGACGCCGCCTTCGGCGCCGCCGACCTGGCGCCCGCCGCGACCTGACCGGGGTCGTCAGACGCCGCGGAGGCCGGCGTCGGCGACCCCCAGCCGGCCGGCGAGCACCGCGGCGAGCGCGACCAGCTCCGGCGCCCCGGCGGGGTCCGCGGCGGCGGCCCGGAGCGCGGCGGCCAGCGGCGCGGCGACCGCGGGGGAGAGGGCGGCGATCCACGGGCCGGACCCGGCCCGGGCCTCGGCCACGTGCTCCCGCCCGCCGTCCGGGCGCACCGCCACGACCTCCGGCCGGCTGGCGAGCAGGCCCGTCGTGCGCCAGTCGCCCCGCGTCGTCCGGGCCGCCAGGGCCTCGAGCCGCGCCGCGACGGCGCGCAGCAGGTCGGCGTCGTCCACGCCGGCGATGGTGCCCGCCGCGGGTGTGGCGGCACCGACCCGGGGGGACTGCCGGGGGATCCCGCCCGCCGTCCCCCCGGAGCTGACCCGTGGACCCTGCCGACAGCCGTGCCCCCGAGCTGCAGACGCTCACCCCCGGCCAGTACGACGTCGTCCAGTTCGCGGTGCTCGGCGCCGGCCTGGCGCTGCTGGCCTACTTCCTGTACGCGCTGGTGAGCCGGGACGAGGTGTCGGCGCGGTACCGGCCCTCGGCGTACGCGGCGGTGTGCCTGGCCGCGGTGGCGACCGTGGCGTACGCCGTCCTCTGGTCCGACGTCGACGGCGGCTTCCGGCTGGTCGACGGGGTGTACGCGCCGACCGAGGAGGCCCGGACGACGGAGGGCACGCGGTACATCGACTGGTCGGTCACCGTGCCGCTGCTGACCGTCGAGCTGCTCGCCGTGTGCTCGCTGGCCGGCGCGCGGGCCCGGCGGGTGCGGGCCGGGGCGATGGCCGCGGCCTTCCTCATGATCGTCACCGGATACGTGGGCGCCCAGGTGGTGGGGGAGGGGCGCGACCGGCTCGCGCTGGTCGTCTGGGGGCTGATCAGCACCGCCTTCTTCGCCTACCTCTACGTGGCGCTGATCGCGGCGGTGCGCGCGTCGCTGCCGACCATGGGTGCCGAGGCGGCGACCAGCCTGCGCAACGCCACGATCGTGCTGCTCAGCAGCTTCGGCATCTACCCGCTGGTCTACGCGGTGCCGGTCTTCGCCGACGTCACGCCGGCCTGGTACACCGCGATGCAGGTCGCCTACTCGGTCGCCGACGTCATCGCCAAGATCGGCTTCGGCGTGCTGGTGCACAAGGTGGCCAAGCTGCGCACCGCCGAGGACGTCGCCGCCGGCGCCGACACCCACCCCGAGCCGGTCTGGTCGAGCAACGTGCACAAGAGCGACGGCGTGCAGCCCGAGGTCCGCCGCGTCGCCCGGCGGTGAGCGGGGGTCAGGCCGGCTCGCGCCGCATCGGGACGTGCGGGATGCCGTCCTCGTCGTAGCCGGGTCCGCTGCGCCGGAAGCCGAACCGCTCGTACCAGCCCTCGAGGTGCGCCTGGGCGCCCAGCGTGATCGGGTACCCGTCGCACAGGGCGATGCCGGCCTCGATGAGCTGCGCGGCCAGGCCCAGCCCGCGGTGCGCCGGCGCGGTCGCCACCCGCCCGATGGCGCGCGTCGCGCCGTCGTCCAGGACCCGGATGGTGGCCGCCACCTCGCCGTCGACCTCGGCCCACAGGTGCACGGTGGCCGGCTCGACGTCGCGGCCGTCGAGCTCCGGATAGGGGCACTGCTGCTCGACGACGAAGACGTCGACCCGCAGCCGGCACAGGGCGTAGACCTCGAACGGGGTCAGGTCGGCGAAGGGGGCGGTGCGGAAGACGGGTGCGGCCACCCGCCCGTTGTAGCCCACGGCGCCGGGTGGCCGCGGAGGTACCGTCTTCTGCTTAGGTGTGGCTGGCCTACGTATCGCTGGAGGACCCGTGTACAGCCCTGGGCGCGCGACCGCCGCCGTTCTCACCGCCCTCACCGTGACCGGGACGCTGGCCGCCTGCGGCGGCACCGCCGGGGCGGACGGCGACACCCTCACCGTCTACAGCGCCCAGCACGAGAGCCTCGTGCGGACGATGCTCGAGGACTTCACCGAGGAGACCGGCATCGAGCTGGAGTTCCGCGAGGGCAACGACGCGGAGCTGGCCAACCAGATCATCCAGGAGGGCGACGCCTCGCCCGCGGACGTCTACCTGACCGAGAACAGCCCGGCCATCGACGTGCTCGACCGCGAGGGCCTGCTCGCCCCGCTGGAGCAGGCGACCCTCGACCAGGTCGGCCCGCAGTTCCGGCCGGCGTCGGGCACCTGGACCGGCTTCGCCGCGCGCAGCACCGTGCTGGTCTACAACCCGGCGCAGCTCCCGGAGGCCGAGCTGCCGGCGTCGATCATGGAGCTGGCCGACCCCGCGTGGGAGGGCCGGATCGGCATCGCCGCCGGCGGCGCGGACTTCCAGGCCATCGTCAGCGCCGTGCTGGCGCTGCGCGGGGAGGACGAGACCCGGGCCTGGCTGGAGGGGCTGGAGCGCAACGCCGACGTCTACCAGAGCAACACCGCGGTGATGACCGCCGCCGACGAGGGCGAGATCGACGCCGGGATCATGTACCACTACTACTGGTACCGGGACCAGGCCGAGAACGCCCTGCGCGGGGACGACGCCGCGCTGCACTTCTTCGGCAACGCCGACCCCGGCGCCTTCCTCAGCGTCTCCGGCGCCGGCGTGCTCGCCTCCTCCGACCAGCCCGACGACGCCCAGCGGCTGGTGGAGTACCTGACCAGCCCCGAGGCGCAGGAGCGGCTCGCGCAGAGCTCCGCCCTGGAGTACGCCGTGGGCACCGGGGTCGCCTCGGCCGAGGCGCTGCCCCCGCTGGACACCCTGGGCGCCCCCGACGTCGACCCGGGCGGGCTGGACCAGGAGCGGGTCACCGAGCTCATGCAGGAGGTGGGGCTGCTCTGAGCGCCCCGGCGTCGCTCCCGGCCCCCGGGACGCCGGCCGACCGGCCGGTGCCCCGGGGCCGGCGCGCGCCCGCGGGCCTGCGCGAGCTGCGCCGCTCGCCGGTGACCCTGCTGCTCGCCGCGGCCGTCGCCGCCCTCGCGCTGGTCCCGCTCGGCCACATCGTCACCGGCGCCGTGGAGATGGGCTGGAGCGGCATCTCCGAGCTGGTCTTCCGCCGCCGGGTGGCCGACCTGCTGTGGAACACCACCCGGCTGGTGGCCGGCACGGTGGCCGTCTGCGCCGTCCTCGGGGTCGGCGCGGCGTGGCTGGTGGAGCGCACCGCGCTGCCCGGCCGCCGGGTGTGGCACGTGCTGCTGGTCGCGCCGCTGGCGGTGCCGGCGTTCGTCAACAGCTACGCCTGGATCTCGCTGCTGCCGGGCCTGGACACCTACGGCGGCGCGCTGCTGGTGGTGTCGCTGTCCTACTTCCCGTTCGTCTACCTGCCGGCGGTCGCCGCGTTCCGCGGGCTGGACCCGGCGCTGGAGGACACCGCCCGCGGCCTGGGTCTGTCGACCTGGGCGGTGTTCCGGCGGGTGCAGCTGCCGCAGCTGCGCGTCGCCGTCCTGGGCGGCGGCCTGCTCATCGCGCTGCACGTCCTGGGCGAGTTCGGGGCGTTCGCGATGCTGCGCTACCCGACCTTCACCACCGCCATCTACGACCAGTACCGCGCCACGTTCAACGGCCCCGGCGCGACCGCGCTGGCCGGGGTGCTCGTCCTGCTCTGCCTGGTCCTGCTGGTCGCGGAGATCCGGCTGCGCGGCCGCCGCGGGTACGCCCGCACCGGCGCGGGGGTCGCCCGCCCGCCGCGGCCGGTGCGGCTCGGCGGGCTCACCGCGCCCGCCCTCGCCGGGGTGGCCGCCCTGGTCGGGCTGGCGCTGGTGGTGCCGCTGGCCAGCCTGGTCACCTGGCTGGTCCGCGGTGCCTCGACCGAGCTCGACCTGGGCGAGCTGGCCACCACCACCGGCTCGACGCTGGGCCTGGCCGCCGTCGCCGCCCTGGTGACCACCGCGATGGCGCTGCCCACCGGCTGGCTGGCGGTGCGCCGCCGCGGCCCGGTCAGCACCCTGCTGGAGCGCAGCACCTACCTGGGCAGCGCGGTGCCGGGCATCGTGATCGCGCTGGCGCTGGTCACGGTGAGCATCCGCGTGACGCCGTGGCTGTACCAGACGGTGCCGGTGCTGCTGGCCGCCTACGCGATCCTGTTCCTCCCGCGGGCGATCGTCACCGTGCGGGCGGCCGTCGAGCAGTCGCCCCAGCTGCACGACGACGTCGCCGCGTCGCTGGGCGCCTCCGCGCCGTCCCGGCTGTGGCGGGTCACGCTGCCGCTGCTGGCCCCGGGCATCGGCGCCGGCGCGGCGCTGGTGTTCCTCGCCGTCGTCACCGAGCTGACCGCCACCCTGCTGCTCGCCCCGACCGGGACGACGACGCTGGCGACGGCGTTCTGGTCGTCGAGCAGCGCCCTGGAGTACGGCGCCGCCGCGCCGTACGCCCTCGTCATGGTGCTGCTGTCCGCCCCGGCTACCGTGCTGCTCTCCCGCGATGTCCGATCCGGTCTGACGACCTGAGTGCCCTGCCGAGGTCTGACCACATGAGCGCCCTCACCGTCCTGGACGTGACCAAGTCCTACGGTCCGACCCCGGTCCTGACCGGCATCGACCTGCACGTGCCCACCGGGACGACGACGGCGCTGCTCGGCCCCTCCGGCTGCGGCAAGACGACGCTGCTGCGGATCGTCGCGGGCTTCGACGACCCGGACACCGGCACGGTGGAGCTCGGCGGGCGGGTGGTCGCCGGCGGCGGGCGCCGGGTGCCGGCGCGGCGGCGGGGGATCGGCTTCGTGCCGCAGGAGGGCGGGCTGTTCCCGCACCTCACGGTGGCCGGCAACGTCACCTTCGGCCTCCCGCGGCGGCAGCGGCGCGATCGCGCCCTGGTCGCGGACCTGCTGGCGCTGGTCGGCCTGGACGCCGCGCTGGCCGACCGCTCGCCGCACCAGCTCTCCGGCGGGCAGCAGCAGCGGGTCGCGCTGGCCCGGGCGCTGGCGCCGCGGCCGTCGCTGGTGCTGCTGGACGAGCCGTTCTCCTCGCTCGACGCCTCGCTGCGCGAGGAGACCCGCCGGGCCGTGTCCGACGCACTGGCGGCGACCGGCGCCACCGCCGTCCTGGTCACCCACGACCAGTCGGAGGCGCTGTCGATGGCCGACCAGGTGGCGGTGCTGCGCGGCGGCCGGCTCGTTCAGTTGGCCGATCCGCGGACGCTGTACCGCCGCCCGCGGGACCTCGACGTGGCGACGTTCGTCGGCGAGGCCGTCGTCCTGTCCGCCGACGTCCGGGCCGGCCGGGCGCACTCCGAGCTCGGCGTCCTGCCGCTCGAGCACGGCTTCGCCGACGGCCCCGCCGCCGTGCTGCTGCGCCCGGAGCAGCTGCGGCTGGCCGCGCCCGACACCGGCGCGGTGGCCGCGCGCGTGGCCGCGGTCGACTTCTTCGGCCACGACGCCCGGGTGCGGCTGCAGCTGCCCTCCGGCCGCACCGTGAGCGCCCGGCTGGAGGGCCGGGCCCTGCCCGCCCCGGGTGACGAGGTGGCGATCGAGGTGCTCGGCGGGGCGCTGCCGTTCCCGGTGGACGCGGCCCCGGCCGGTCGGCCGGACGGCGACGCCGGCGATCCCGCCCCCGCGCCGGCGCTGCCCCCGCAGGTGCCCGCCGCCGGCTGACGGCGCGCCCCGGGGAACGCGGTCGCACGGAAACGCTTAGGTGTGCCTAAGCTCACGAGCCGTGGACCTGTTGCTCTTCACCGTGGACCCCGGCTGGGGGCGCGACGTCGTCGCCGCCGGCGCCGCCGGGATCGTCGTCGACTGGGAACGCCGCGGGAAGCACCGCCGGCAGCGCGGCGAGGGCACCCAGATCAACGCCGACACCCTCGACGACCTCGTCCGCATGCGGGCGGCCACCGACGGCCGGCTGCTGTGCCGGGTCAACGGGTACGGGCCCTGGACGGCGGGCGAGGTGGCCGACGCGGTCGCCGCCGGCGCGGACGAGGTGCTGCTGCCCATGGTGCGCGGCACCGAAGAGGTCGACCGCACCCTCGACCTGGTCGCCGGCCGCTGCGGGGTGGGCATCCTGGTGGAGACCCAGGACGCCGTCGACCGGGTCGCCGCGCTGGCCCGGCGGCCGCTGTCGCGGCTCTACGTCGGCCTCAACGACCTGCGCATCGACCGGCGCAGCACCTCCCTGTTCCAGCCGCTGGTCGACGGCACGGTCGACGCCGTGCGGGCCGCGGTCGCGCAGCCGTTCGGCGTCGGCGGCCTGACGCTGCTGGGCGGCGGCGCGCCGGTGCCCAGCGAGCTGCTGGCCGCCGAGCTGGTCCGGCTCGGCACCGACTTCACCTTCCTGCGCCGGTCGTTCACCGCCGACATGGCCGGCCGGGACCCGTTCGTCGAGGTGCCGGCGCTGCTGGCGGGCCTGCGGGAGCTGGCGGCCGCCGACCCGGTCCTCGCCGCCGGCCGCCGGGAGGACTTCGTCGCCGCCGTGACCGGCCGGGCCGCCCCCGCCTCCTCCGTGACCGCCCCGGCCTGACGTGCGGGCGCTCGTCACCGGCGCCGGCGGCTTCGTCGGGCGGCACCTCGTGCGGCGGCTCCGGGCCGACGGCTGGGACGTCACCGGCCTGACCCGGGCCGACGTCGACCTGGCAGACCCCGCCGCCGGCGCGGCCGCCGTGCGCGCCGCCGACCCCGACGTCGCCTTCTCCCTCGCCGCGGGGCGGGCGAAGGCGACCGCCGCCGAGCGGGCCGCCACCGTCGCGGTCAACACCAGCCCCTGGCTGGTCGACGCGCTGCCCGACCGCTGCCGCGCGGTGGTGCGGCTGGGCTCCTCCACCGAGTACGCGGCCGGGCCGGCGCCGCTGACCGAGGACGCGCCGCTGCGCCCGCGCGGCTTCTTCGGTGCCACCAAGGCCGCGGGCTCGCTGCTGCTGCAGGCGGCCGCCGCGGAGCGAGGCGTGCGGTCGGCGGTGCTGCGGGCCTTCCAGGTGTACGGGCCGGGGGACCACCCCACCCGGCTGGTGCCGGTGGTCCTCGCCGCCGCCCGCGACGGCGGCACCGTGCCGCTGCCGGCCGCGGTCAGCCGGCGGGACTGGGTGTGGGTGGACGACGTGGTGGACGCCTGCGTGCGGGCGGCCACCACCGACGACCTGCCGGCCGGGCAGGTGCTCAACATCGGCACCGGCGGGCAGACCGCCACCGACGAGCTGGTCGCCACCGCGGAGCGGGCCACCGGGCGGCCGATCGCCACCGCCCCCGGCGCGCACCCGGGCCGCTCGTGGGACACCGCCGACTGGGTGTGCGACCCGCGGGCCGCGGCGCGGCTGCTCGGCTGGCGGCCGACCGTGGGCCTGGAGGAGGGCCTGCGCCGGATCTGGGCCGAGGAGTACCGGTGAGCGGCGCCCGCGTCGCCGTCGTCGTCCCGGTCTACGGCAACGCCGACACCCTGCCGGCCCTGGCCGAGCGGCTGGGTGCGGCGCTGGCCGGCCGGGACTGGCGGCTGCGGCTGGTCGTGGACGGGTCGCCGGACGACAGCGCCCGGGTGGCGCACGACCTGGCGCACGACGAGCCGCGGATCACCGCGACCGTGCTGACCGAGAACGTCGGCCAGCACGCGGCGATCGCGCAGGGGCTGTCGGCGGAGCCGCACGCCGACCAGTGGGTCTGCCTGGACGCCGACCTGCAGGACCCGCCCGAGGCGGTGCCGCTGCTGCTGGACCGGCTGGCCGCCGGCGACGTCGAGGCGGTCTTCGCCGGCCGGCGCGGCACCTACACCTCGCCGCTGCGCCGGGTGACCGGCGCCGTGCACCGCCGGGTCGCGGCCCGGCTCACCGGGCTGCCGCCGGACGCCGGCGCCTTCCTGGCGATGGGGCCGGCGGTCCGGGCGGCGGTGCTGGCGCAGGCCGCGCCGAGCGTCGTGCTCGCCGTGGGGCTGGCCGGCCGGCCGGTGACCAGCGTGCCGGTGGCCCGCGACCCCCGGCCGAGCGGCCGGTCGGCGTGGACCGGCCGCGCGCGGCTGGCCCAGTCGGTCCGGTCCCTGCGGTGGGCGCTGCGGCACCGTCGTCACTGAGGGAGCGCGGCGGCGGTCCGCAGCTGCGCCGGCGTCCCCTCGGCCACCACGCGGCCGGCCTCCAGCAGGGTGAGGCGGTCGGCGAGCCGGGTGGCCTCGCGCGGGTCCCGGGTGGCCAGCAGCACCGTCGTCCCGGCGCGGACCAGGGCGCGCAGGACGGCGGCCACCTCGGCGCGGCAGTGCGGGTCCAGGTCGGTGGTCGGCTCGTCCAGGAGCACGAGGTCGGGGCGGACGACGATGCTCGCGGCGAGGTCGAGGCGGCGGCGCATCGCGGGGGTGTAGGTGGCGAGCCGGCGCTCCGCCGCCTCGGACAGCCCGAACCCGGCGAGCAGCTGGCCGGTCCGCATCACCGCGGCGGGCCGCGAGTAGCCGAGCAGCCGGGCCAGCTGCCGCAGGTTGGCCGCCCCGCTGCGCTCCTCGTCGAAGCCGGCCGACCGCCCGGTGCGGCCGACCCGGGCGCGGACGGCCGCGGCCTCGGTGCCGACGTCGTGCCCGAGCACCCGCACCGAGCCGCCGGCGGGGGGCAGCAGGCCGGCCAGCACGCGCAGCGCCGTCGTCTTGCCCGCCCCGGCCGGTCCCAGCAGGCCGTGCACGCTGCCGGGAGGGACGCACAGGTCGACGCCGTCGAGGGCGCGGGTGCCGCCGACCCCCGCAACCAGGCCGACGGCCTCGACGGCCGGGTCGGCCCGGGCGGCGGGTGCCCCGTCGCGGCGGTGCGCCGTCACGAGCCCACCTCCCCGGTCCCGTCCGGCGGGGGTCGCCGCACGGGTGCGCCAGCAAGGACGCGCCCGGCCCGGCGGACTCATCGGTCCCGGGGCGTCACCGGGTCCAGAGCTGCAGCGCCAGGTCGGTCTTGCTGCCCGGGAACGACCACTCGCGGGCCAGGGTCAGCCCGGCGGCGGTCAGCAGGTCGACGTCGTCGGTCGAGGAGTAGCCGCCCGGCAGCTGCCGGCGCACCAGCCACACGCGGTCGGCGCCCGGCGGGGCGTCGTCGGGCGGGAGCAGCAGGTCGGGGCGCAGCTCCGGCTCGCGGGTGCGCACGTAGTGATCCAGCCCCATGGCCGAGCGCAGGTCGGCGGCGACGACCGGCTCGCCGGGCGCGTGCATCGCCACGAGGGACTCGAGCAGGCGGTCGGCCTGCTCGCGGGGCTCGCGGTCGGCCAGCGGCGCGGCGGCCAGCAGGGAGAAGGCGACGAGGACGGCGCCCGCGGCGGCGCGGGCCCCGCGCGGCACGGCCAGCGCGCCGGCCGCGGCGAGGACGCCCAGCCCGAGCAGCCCGGCCAGCAGGTAGCGCGGCAGGTAGACCGGGCGCGCCAGCTCGGCGAGCAGGAGCAGCAGGAGCGGCACGAGCACCCAGCAGGCGCCCAGCACCCGCACCCCGCGCCCGCGGACCGCGCCGAGGACGGCGAGCGCCACGGTGAGGTAGAGCAGCGGGGTGCGGCCGCCGGCCCAGGCCTCGACGGCGAGGTCGGCCAGCGTGCCGCCGGTGTCGCGCAGGTGCTCGGCGTTGCGGCCGCCGGTGCCGTTGAGCAGGTTCATGCCCACCAGGGCTGCCGCCGGCAGCGCGGCCAGCGCGCCCACGACGACGACCGGCAGCGCGCGCCGGCCGCGGAGCAGCACCGCGGCGACGACGAAGGCGGCCAGGACCGTGACGGCGTACCAGTGCATGAGGCCCATCGCGGCGCCGGCCAGGCCGAACAGCAGCAGCCCGCGGGGCCGGTCCTGCAGGTGGCGGACCAGCCCGAGCAGCGCGCCGCCGGTGGCGAGCACGGCCAGCCCGTAGCTGCGCGCCTCCACGGCCTGCTCCAGCAGCAGCGGGTTGGCGGCGACGGTCAGCCCGGCCAGGACGCCGGTCGGTCGCCCGGCGAGGCGGGTGACCGCGCGGGTGAGCAGGGCGACGCCGCCCGCGGCCGCCAGCAGGGAGAGCACCCGCAGCGACGTGTCGCCGTCCAGCCCGGGGAGGGAGGTCCAGGCGGAGACGACCAGGTAGTACGGGGCGTTGTACGAGGGCGGGATCCCGCTCAGGTAGCTGGTCGTCGCCTCGCCGCTGACCGCCGCGTGCACGATGTCGCCGACCGGCAGCCGGCCGACCTCGGCGGTGAACAGCTCGTCGAACCACAGCCCGTGCCCGGCGCCGAGGAGCACCGAGCCGAGCAGGACGAGCAGCAGCGGCGGGAGGAGCCCGGACAGCGGCGCCCACCGTCGTCCCCGGGCGGCGCGGGGAGGAGCCGGCGCCCGCTCGCCCTCGACCGTTCCCGCCGCCACACGGGGAGGGTAGGGGAGCCTTCCCCCGGCTCCGCGGGACCGTCGTCCCGCGCGCCTACCGTGCCGCTGCCGGCGGCGGGAGGTGACGGGTGGGTCCAGGACAGGTGCGCGACCCGGGTCCCGCGCCGCCGCCGTCGTCCGAGGTGGTGGCCCGCCGGTTCCGCCGTCAGCCGCGCCGCGACACGGCACACGAGCTGGCCGTGCGCCGGCGCCTGCACGCGCGCGGTGTCCGCTACCGCGTCGACGTCCGTCCCCGTCCGCAGACCCGCAGCCGCGGGGACCTCGTGTGGAAGGGACGCCGCCTGGTGGTCTTCCTCGACGGCTGCTTCTGGCACGGGTGCGCCACGTGCGGTCACCTCCCGCGGGTGAACGCGGGGTGGTGGGCGGCCAAGCTCGCCGCCAACGTCGCCCGCGACCGCCGCGTCGACGTCCTGCTGACCGGGCTCGGCTGGCGGGTGCTGCGGTTTTGGGAGCACGAGGACCCCGACGACGTCGCCGACGCCATCTGCCGGGCGCTGGGCCGACCGGTCCCCGGTTGAGGTCTCGCCTCGCGGGTGCTCCTCGCGGGTCGCGGGTGCTGCAGGACCGGCGACGCGCGGGGAACACCCGTGATGGGGGGTGGCGCGCGGGGTCAGCCGGCCCGCGAGCCCCGCGCCCGCTGGACGATCGGGCTGCCGATCCACAGCCAGCCCACCAGGACGGCGACCACCGCTGCCGCCACGAGCGCCTGCGACAGACTGAACAGCACGTCGGTCACCAGCAGGACCGCGGAGACCAGCGCGACGGCCAGGACGGTCAGGCCGAGGAAGGCGTTGCGGTTGCTGCGGCGCAGCAGGTCCTCCTTGTCGTGCTGCCGGAACAGCGCCCGGTGCTGCGCCGCCGGAGCGATGAGCAGGGCGGTCGCCACGACCGCGGCGAGCAGCGTCACGAAGTAGACGTCGCGCTGGAAGTCGGTCATCCGCTCCCCGCCCTGCTGGAACGGGACGACGAGGAGGAAGGCGAACAGGAACTGGACGCCGGGGAGCGCGACCCGCAGCTCGTTGAGCAGCTCCATCAGCTCGCGGTCGATGCGCTCGGCGCGGGTCTCGTCGCGGCCGTCGGCGCCGGGGCGGTCGGCGCTGCGTGCCGGGTGCGTCGTCGTCATGTCGTCGCTCCTCTCGTCGCCTCCCCGTGGCGTCGCCGGCGGGCTCGGGCCCGGTGTATGCCCGCTGTCCACCTGTTGTTCACCTGGTCGCCCGAACGGGCGTCCGCCGTCCCGGGTAGCGCCGGTCCATGTCGATGTCCGCGCCCCTCGAGCCGCACCTGCCGAAGCACGACGACGGCATCCCCGCCGCCGACGCCGGGACGGGGGCGCCACCGCCGGCCGCGGGCTTCGGCATCGAGGGGGAGGACCCCGACCGCGCCGAGGGTGATCCCGCGCCGTCCCCGGGCGACGCGGGTGACCCGCCGTTCCGGACGCCGGACCCCCGGGACGTCGGTCGCGGCTGACCGGGCACGGGGAGGGCCCGCGGCGCGGCCCTCGTACCGTGGACGGCGTGGAGACGACGACCCTGCCCAGCCGCACGGCCCTCGAGCTCGACGCCATGCGCGACGCGGGGCGGGTGGTCGCCGAGACGCTGGCCGCCGTGCGCGCCGCCGCCCTGCCCGGGGTCAAGCTGCGCGACCTCGACGACCTGGCCCAGACCTGCATCCGCGAGGCGGGCGCGACGTCGTCCTTCCTCGGCTACAAGCCGGCGTGGGCGCCGACGGCCTACAACGGCGCGCTGTGCCTCTCGCCCAACGAGGTCGTCGTGCACGGCCGGCCCAGCGGGCGGCGGCTGCACGAGGGGGACGTGCTGAGCATCGACTGCGGCGCGATCGTCGACGGCTGGAACGGCGACGCGGCCATCACGCTGCTCGTCGGCGGCGCCGCCAGCGAGGAGGACGAGCGGCTGGTGCGCGCCACCGAGGAAGCACTCGCCGCGGGCATCGCCGCGTCGGTCCCGGGCGCCACCCTGCTCGACGTGGCCACCGCCATCGACACGGTGGCCCGCCGGCACGGCTTCGCGCACCTGCCCGACCACGGCGGGCACGGCATCGGCCGCTCGATGCACGAGCCGCCGTTCGTGCCGAACCGGCCGACGGTGGGCCTGGACCGGGTCCGGCTGCACGCCGGCAGCACGCTGGCGATCGAGCCGATGCTGCTGGCCGGCGAGGAGCGCTACAAGCACAAGAAGGACGGCTGGGCGGTGATCACCGCCGACGGCCGGCGCGCCGCGCACGTCGAGCACACGGTCGCGGTGACCGACGAGGGCCCCGTCGTCCTGACCGCCGCCTGAGCGGAGTGGGGGGGGGGGGGGGGGGGGGGGGGGGGGGGGGGGGGGGGGGGGGCGGGGGGGGGGGGGGGGGGGGGGGGGGGGGGGGGGGGGGTGGGGTGTCGCGCACCCTCCGGCGGCC
>NZ_JBJGZO010000009.1:0-154472 GCF_054050575.1 Blastococcus sp. SYSU D00868 | reverse complement strand
CGCGCCCGTCCCGCCCGCCCGATCCGGCCCGCCCGGACGCCCCGGAGGTCCTGCCCCCCATGAGCCTGGCGACCCCCGCCCCGGCCACCCCCGCCCCGGTCCTCCCCGCCCCCGTCACCGCCGCCGTCACCGCCTACCCCGGGGTCGAGGACCGGCTCCTCGCCGGCCGGGGCGAGCGCGAGGACCTCGCCGCCTACCGGGCCGGCGGCGGCTACGCGGCCGTCGCGGACGCCGAGCGGCTGCTCGACGAGGTGGACGAGGCCGGCGTCCGCGGCCGCGGCGGCGCGGCGTTCCCCGCCGCCACCAAGATCCGGACCGTCCGCATCGGCCGCGGCGTCCCCGTCGCCGTCGCCAACGGCGAGGAGGGCGAGCCGGCCTCGGTCAAGGACCGCTGGCTGCTGCGCACCCGCCCGCACCTGGTGCTCGACGGCCTGCGGCTGGCCGCGCTGATGGCCGGCGCGGACCAGGTGCACGTGTACGTCTCCGACCCCGGCGCCGCCGCGAGCGTCACCCGCGCCGTGGAGGAGCTGCGCGGGGCCGGGGTGTGGGACGCCGACGTGGCCGTCACCCTCGTCGAGCCGACCTACGTGGCCGGCGAGGAGACCGCCGCCGTCCAGGCGCTGAACGGGGGGCCGGCGCTGCCGACGGACAAGCCGCCGCGGCCCTTCGAGGAGGGCGTCGGGGGCCGGCCGACCCTCGTCTCCAACGTGGAGACCCTCGCCCACCTGCCGCTGGTGCAGCGCCTGGGCGCGACCGGCTACCGGGCGCACGGGACCGTCGCCTCCCCGGGCACCTTCCTGCTGACGCTGTCCGGCGTCGCCGCCACCGGGCTGTACGAGGTGCCGTTCGGGGTCACCCTGACCGAGGTGCTGCGGTGGCTCGGCGAGGACCCGGAACGGGCGGACGGCGTGCTGATGGGCGGCTACTTCTCCGGCGTCCTCGGCCGGCACGTGCTCGACGTGCCGCTGGAGTACGACGCGCTCAAGGCGCTGCACAGCGGCCTGGGCTGCGGCGCGGTGGCCGTGCTGAACTCGGGCACCTGCCCGGTCGAGGTCTCGGCCGCCGTCATGGCCTACTTCGCCCGGGAGAACGCCGGCCAGTGCGGCTCCTGCTTCAACGGGACCGCCGCGATGAGCGCCGTCCTGGAGGCGCTGCGCGACCACCGGGCCGAGGAGGCCGACGTGCAGCGGCTGACCGACTGGTCGGTGCGCCTGCGCGGCCGCGGGGCCTGCGGCACGCTCGACGGCGCGACGAACGTGGCGGCCGCCGTCCTGCGGGAGTTCCCCGACGCCGTCCGCACCCACCTGGACGGCACGTGCGCCCCCTGCGCCGAGGCGGAGGGGCAGCCGCTGCCCCGGGAGCCGTTCGCCGTCGGCCTGCCGGCGCCGGCCTGACCGCGAGGAGGACCGCCGTGAAGATCAAGCTCGACCGGACCAGGTGCGACGGCTTCGGCTTCTGCGCCCGCTACGCCCCCGACGTGTTCGACCTCGACGAGTGGGGCTATGTCTCGCTGATCGGGGCCGGCACCGTCACGCCCGAGCGGGAGGACGACGTGCGCCGCGCGCTGCTCGACTGCCCCGTGCACGCGATCACCGAGCTGCACCCCGTCGCCGAGGCCTGACCTCGCCTCGACGAGATCTGCACTCTCGTCGCCATCAGGCGCTGATACCGACGACTGTGCAGATCTCGCCGGTCAGGGCAGGCGCAGCACCCGGGCCTCCCAGGCGCGCAGCTCGGGGCCGGGGTCGGGCAGGTTCCCCAGCACGAGCTCCGCGCCGGCCGCCTCGGGCAGCAGCCCGGCCAGGTCGTGCGGCCGCGCCGACAGGTTGCAGGCCACCAGCAGCGTCTCCCCGGCCAGCGAGCGGGTGAACGCGTAGACGTCGTCGTGCTCGGGCAGCAGCATCCGGAAGTCCCCGACCGCGACGACGTCGGAGGAGTGCCGCAGCGCGATCAGCCGCTTGTGGTGGGCGAACACCGAGTGCGGGTCCGCGCGCTGGGCGGCGGCGTTCCACTCGACGTGGTCGGGGTTGACCGCGATCCACGGCGTGCCGGTGGTGAACCCCGCGTTCGCCGAGGCGTCCCACTGCACCGGGGTGCGCGCGTTGTCCCGGCTCATGGCCCGCAGCGCGGCCAGCACGGCCTGCGGGTCCGCGCCGGCGGACACCGCGTGCACGTGGTGGTTGAGCGACTCGACGTCCCGGAACTCCTCCAGCGAGGCGAACGGGGCGTTCGCCATCCCGAGCTCCTCGCCCTGGTAGACGTACGGCGTCCCGCGGTGCAGGTGCAGCAGCGTGGCCAGGCAGGTCGCCGAGTCGCGGCGGTACCGGGGCGAGTCGTCGCCGAAGCGGGAGACCGCCCGCGGCTGGTCGTGGTTGTCCCAGTAGAGGGAGTTCCAGCCGACCTCGGCCAGGCCGGCCTGCCAGCGGCCGAACGAGGCCTTGAGGTCGCGCATCCGCAGCGGGTGGACGTCCCACTTCGACGTCCCGTGGTCCAGGCCGACGTGCTCGAACTGGAACACCATGTCCACCTCGGCGCGCGCCGGGTCGGTGAACAGCCGCGCCTGCTCCACCGTCACGCCCGGCATCTCGCCGACGGTGAGGAACGCGCCCTCCCGCCCGGCGAACACCTCGCGGTGCATCTCCTGCAGGAACTCGTGGATCCGCGGCCCGCAGAGGTAGGACGCCGACCCGTCCCCCCACGCCGAGCCCGGCAGCGGCGGCCCGTCGTGCAGGGCGCCGTCCGGGCCGACGTCCTTGCTGATCATGTTGATGACGTCCATCCGGAAGCCGTCGACCCCGCGGTCGAGCCACCACCGCATCATCGCGTACACCGCCTGCCTGACCTGCGGGTTCTCCCAGTTCAGGTCGGGCTGGCGCCGGTCGAACAGGTGCAGGTAGTACTCGCCGCCGGCCTCGTCGAGCTCCCAGACCGGGCCGGAGAAGAAGGACTGCCAGTTGGTCGGCTCGGCGCCCGGGGCGCCGGCCGCCATGCCCGGCCGCGGCGGCCGCCACCAGTACCAGTCCCGCTTCGGGCTCGCCGGCGACGACCTCGACTCGAGGAACCACGGGTGCGCGTCGCTGGTGTGGTTGACGACCAGGTCCATGAGCAGCCGGATCCCGCGGGCGTGCAGCTCGGCGACCAGCCGGTCGAAGGTCGCCAGGTCGCCGAACAGCGGGTCGATGTCGGTGTAGTCGCTGATGTCGTAGCCGTTGTCGGCCTGCGGCGACGGGTACACCGGCGACAGCCACAGGACGTCGACGCCCAGGTCGGCCAGGTGGTCCAGCCGCTGCAGGACGCCGCCGAGGTCGCCGATGCCGTCGCCGTCGGAGTCCATGAACGAGCGCGGGTACACCTGGTAGACGACGGCGCGGGTCCACCACGCCGATTCCCCACCCACCCGCTCGCCGTCCACGTCCCCAGCCCAGCACGGCCCGGCACCCGGCGCATCCGCGTGCTGCGGCGGCCGCGCGCGAAGGGGGTGACGGCGGCCGGGACCCCGGCTACCTTGCCGCCCGGCTCGAGCCGGAAGCGGCTCGGCCGCACCCCGTGCGCGACCGCCCGCGGGACAGTCGTGCCCGAGGAGACCCATGTCCCGCCCCGCCGTCCGCCGTGCCCTCCCCGCCGCCCTGTTCGGTGCCGCGCTCCTGCTCACCGCCTGCGGCTCGGACGACGACACCGCCGACGCGACCGGCTCCGCCGGCTCGGGCGGCGACACGGGCGCGGTGGAGGACGCCGCCGCCGACAGCGGCGTGCCCGAGGAGTGCGCAGAGGCGTACCCGACGGCGTTCGGCCCGGCCGACATCGCCGACGTCGAGCTCGCCGCCGGCTTCCCCGAGCCGCCGTCGGGCGCGGTGCTCTGCGAGACGGGCGGGACCGCCGACGGCTCCCAGGAGTACGCCAACTACGCCGCCGGCCTCAGCGAGGAGGAGGTCTTCGCGTACTACGAGGGCGAGCTCGCCGGGGCCGAGCGCGGCGAGGACGGCATCGGCGCCCCGATCCTGTCCGGCACCACCGACGGCGTGTACTGGCAGGTCCAGTCGGAGGACGGCGGCTTCAGCGTCCTGTTCGCCACCGAGTGACCCCCTCGGTCCCCGCCACTGCGCCGGCCCCGGCCGGCGCTGCTTGGATGGACCGCGGTGCCGGGACCTCCCCGGTGCAGGAGGGAGAGATCTCGTGGCCGAGCTGACCCGACCGGACGTCGACCCACCCACCGGCCCGGCGCCGGCGGACCTGGTGATCGAGGACATCACCGTCGGCGACGGGCCCGAGGCGACCCCCGGCAGCCTGGTGAGCGCCCACTACGTCGGCGTCACCCACGACGGCGGCGAGACGTTCGACGCCTCCTGGGACCGCGGCGACCCGCTGGAGTTCCGGCTGGGCGTCGGCATGGTCATCCAGGGGTGGGACGAGGGCATCGCCGGCATGCGCGTCGGCGGCCGGCGGCGGCTGACCATCCCGGCGCACAAGGCCTACGGCGACCGCGGCGCCGGCGGCGTCATCAAGCCCGGCGCGACCCTGGTCTTCGTCGTCGACCTCGTCGGCGTGCGCTGACCCGCGGGGGCGTCCCCGCGGCGGCGCTTGACCCGCCACCCGCGGGGGCATCCCCGCGCCCATGACCGAGCCGGCGCCCACGCCCCAGCACGCGCTGCTCACCGAGGCGGGCAGCGGCGGCGGTGGAGGTGGCGGCGGCGCGGGGTCCGGCGGCGAGTCGACCGGCACGGTCGTCGTCGCCGGCCTGGCCAACCTCGGCATCGCGATCGCGAAGCTGGTCGGCGGCCTGATCAGCCACTCCTCGGCGATGCTGTCGGAGGCGGCGCACTCGCTGGCCGACACGATCACCGAGGTGCTGCTGTTCGTCGCGCTCAAGCGCGGCGACCGCGCCCCCGACCGGCGCCACCCGGTCGGCTACGGGCGGGAGACCTACTTCTGGGCGCTGCTGGCCTGCCTGGCCACCTTCACCCTCGGCGCGGGCTTCTCCTTCTACCAGGGCGTGGAGACGATCCTCGAGGGCGAGGAGCAGGGCGACCCGCGGGTCGCGTACGTCGTCCTGGGCGTCTCCTTCCTGCTCGAGGGCGCGTCCTGGCTCAAGGCGGTCCGGCAGGTCCGCGGCGCCGCCCGCCGGTGGGGCACGACGCCGCGCCGCTACCTGGCCGAGACCAGCGACACCACGGTCAAGGCGGTCACGTTCGAGGACAGCGCCGCCCTGGTCGGCCTGGTGCTGGCCGCGCTGGGGCTGTTCCTCGAGCAGGTGACCGGCGACCCGCTGTGGGACGGCATCGCCGCGATCCTCATCGGCGTCCTGCTGCTCGTCGTCGCCGGCGCGCTGGCGCGGGCCAACGTGTCGCTGCTCATCGGCCAGTCGGTGCCCGAGCGGCTGCAGGCGGAGCTGCGGGCCGAGATCCAGGCGCTGCCGCAGGTGGTCGGCGTCCCCGTCCTGCTGACGACGGTGCTCGGCCCCGGCCGGCTCGCCGTCATGGCCAAGGTCGACTTCGCCGACGACGCCACCGTCGCCGACGTCGAGCGCGCCTCCGACGAGGCCGAGCGGCGGCTGGTGGCCCGGCACGAGGGCGTCCGCTACGTCTTCCTCGACCCCACCCCCGGCGACGGGCGGGCGCGGGCGCAGGCGCACCGGCCGGAATGACGCCGCCGCCGCCGTCGTTGGCGGCGGCGTGCGCGTAGAGGTGTGGAGCGACGTCGTCTGTCCCTGGTGCTACATCGGCAAGCGGCGGCTGGAGGCCGCGCTCGAGCGGTTCCCGCACCGCGACGAGGTCGAGGTCGTGTGGCGTTCCTTCGAGCTGGACCCGTCGGTGCCGGAGGGGGAGACCCACCCGACGCTGCCGGCGCTGGCCGCCAAGTACGGCCGCAGCGTCGAGGAGATGCGCGGCATGATGCGGCACGTCGAGGAGACCGCCGCCG
Source organism: Blastococcus sp. SYSU D00868 (assembly GCF_054050575.1). NCBI lineage: Bacteria > Bacillati > Actinomycetota > Actinomycetes > Geodermatophilales > Geodermatophilaceae > Blastococcus > Blastococcus sp. SYSU D00868. The sequence continues at coordinate 148,556 of NZ_JBJGZO010000009.1, read as the reverse complement.
GCGAGGGCCTGCGCTACGACCTCGCGAACGGCGTCAGCGGCAACACGCTGCTGGCCCACGAGCTGCTGCACCTGGCCGCCGAACGCGGCCGGCAGGGCGAGATGAAGGAGCGGCTGCTGCACGCCCACTTCGAGCAGGGCCGCTCGGTGTTCGACGTCGACTCGCTGGCGGCGCTGGCGGTCGAGGTCGGCCTGGACGAGGCCGAGGTCCGCGCGGCGCTGGCCGACTCCCGCTACCGGCAGGCGGTGCGCGACGACGTCGCCACCGCCCGGGCGCTGGGCGCCACCGGCGTGCCGTTCTTCGTCGTCGACCGCCGCTACGGCGCCTCCGGCGCCCAGCCGGCCGACCTGCTGCTCCAGGTGCTCGAGCGGGCGTGGGCCGACGCCCACCCGCTGCTCACCGTCCCCGCCGCCGAGGGCTGCGAGGGAGACAACTGCGCGGTCTGAGGAAGGACCCCGTCCTCCCCAGCCCTCGCACGCTCGGGGCGGTGCCCTGGACGGGGCCGGCGGGTCCCGTCCAGGGCGTGACGCTGCGGCTCAGCTGGTGGCCGGGCCGCCCTGGTCGGTGCCGGACAGCTTCCGCAGGAACTCGTGGCACCGCCGCGCGCGGGCCGAGTCCTGCTCCATGACCTCGCGGAAGAACCCCGCGATGTCGTCCAGGCCCGCGTTCTCGGCGTCCCGGACGTACTGGCCGTAGTCGTGGCCGGCCTTGAGCGAGTGGTACTGCACCGAGATCAGGTCGTAGGTGACGTCCTCGAAGCCGGTCTCCCCGGTGGCCATGGCTGTCCTCCGTCCTGTTCCGGATGTGTCGCAGGACACCGTTCCCCCGCCGGGCCGGATGAAACGGACCGCTCCGTCACGGGCTAGGAGACGCCGCCCGCGGTCTCCCCGCCGCCGGTCAGCGGGCCGCCGACGAGGTCCTCGCCGACCGGGTCGTCGACCGCCGAGCCGCCGGTCACGTCGCCGCCGCCGGCGTCGTCGGCCTCCGTCTGCCCGGCCGCGAGCTCGTCCTCGCCGCCGGCGGTGGGGTCGTCGGCGGCCGAGGCGAGGTCGTCGCCCTGGCCGTGGGCGCCGGGGTCGGCCTGCAGCGTCCGGGGGTCGTTGAGCGGGTCGGGCACGTCGGGGTCGGTGACGGTCATGGCCGAGCCGTTCCCGGGACGTCGTCGGCGCAATCCCGCGCCCCGAGCCGGACCGGACATGTCAGCGATGTGTTACACATCGGGCCGTGCAGGCGCTCGCGGCGGTGGCCGACCCGATCCGGCGGGAGATCGTGGCGCTGCTCGCCGGCGGCGAGGTGTCGGCGGGCGACCTGGCGCGCCGGTTCCCGGTCAGCCGCCCCGCCGTCAGCCGGCACCTGCGCGTGCTGCGCGAGGCCGGCCTGGTCCGCGCCCGCGTCGAGGGCCGGCGGCACCTGTACGCGCTGGACCCCGAGCCGCTGCGCGAGATCGACGCGTGGCTGGAGCCCTACCGCGACCTGTGGGCGCGGCGGCTGGACGCGCTGGACACCGAGATCGCCCGCGGACGGCGGGCGCGGCGGGAGGAGACCCGATGACCGCAGGGCGGCCGGACGACCGGCGCGGCGAGGTCAGCACCGATCCCGACGGCCGGCGGCGGCTGGTCTTCCGGCGCTCCTGGCCCGATCCCGCCGCGGACGTGTGGGCGGCGCTCACCGAGCCCGAGCGCTCGCAGCGGTGGATCGGCCGGTACGACGGCGAGCACGGGGCCGGCGCCGAGGGCACGTTCACGATGACCGCCGAGGACGGCGCCCCGGTCACGCAGATCCGCCTCGAGGAGTGCGACCCGCCGCGGCGGCTGGTCGTGCGGTTCCTCGACGGCATGGCGTGGCGGCTGGAGGTGGACCTGGCCGAGGACGCCGGGCGGACGACGCTCACCTTCACCCAGGTGCTGGCCGCCGACACCGGCGTCGCCGACGTCGCGGCCGGCTGGCACTGGTACCTCGACCGGCTCGACGCCGTCCTCACCGGCGGTGAGATCCCGGCGGACTGGGACGCCTTCTACGCCGCCGTCGGCCCGCAGTACGCCGTCCCGCCGGCCTGAGGGAGATCCGGACCGCCACGGTCCGGCGCGCCTCCGTCCCTCGGCGGCCGGACGGCGCGGTGTGGGTTAGCGTGGCGGAGGTCCCTTCCCCGAAGTCGACGGGCTCCTCCTCTGGTGTCTCCCTACCTGCACGTCCTGCGGACCCCGCACGCCGTGCCGATGGTCCTCGCCGCGTTCATCGGGCGGCTGCCGCTGTCGATGGTGGGTCTCGGCTGCGTCCTGCTGGTGGCCGACGAGACCGGGTCCTACGCCTTCGGCGGCGCAGTGGCCGCGGTGGGGGCCGTGACGACCGCGGCGGCCGGGCCGCTGCTCGGCCGGCTCGCCGACACCTTCGGGCAGAGACGCACCCTGCTGCCGGTGACCGCGGTGTTCGCGGCGTCCGGCGCGGCCTTCCTCGCGGCGGTGAAGGAGGACTGGCCGGCTTTCACGGTGTTCCTCTTCGCCGGCCTCGCCGGGGCCTGCATCCCGCCGGTGGCCTCGATGATCCGGGTCCGCTGGACGCACCTGCTGCGCGGCACGCGGCGACTGCCGGCCGCGCTGGCGATGGAGTCGGTCGTCGACGAGTTCGTCTTCATCGTCGGGCCGGTGCTGGTCACCTTCCTGTCCACGACCGGGCACTCCACCTCCGGCGTGGTCACCGCCTTCGTCCTGGCCGTCGTCGGCAGCCTGCTGTTCGCCGCCCAGGGCCGGACCGAGCCGCCCCCGCACGGCCACGTCAGCCGCAACGGGCCCTCGGCGATCCGGACCCCCGGCATCCGGGTGCTCTTCGTGGTCGGCGCCGCGGTCGGCGCCATCCTCGGCACGCTGGAGATCGCGCTGGTCGCCTTCGCCGACGAGGTCGACGCCATGTCGCTGTCCGGCGTCCTGATCGCCGGGCTCGCGGTCGGCTCCATGGTCAGCGGCATCGGCTGGGGCACCGTGCACTGGCAGGCCCCGCTGCGCAAGCGGCTGTTCTTCGCCCTCGCCGCGCTCACCGTGCTGATCGTGCCGCTGCTGCTGATCGAGGACGTCTGGCTGATGCTGCCGTTCGTCGTCATCGCCGGCGTCGCCGTCTCGCCGTCGCTGATCAGCTCCTTCACCCTCGCCGAGCTGCTGGTGCCGCCGTCGGCGACCACGGAGGCGTTCACCTGGATCGGCACGGCCCTGGGGCTCGGCGTCGCCGTCGGCTCGTCGCTCGCCGGCCTGATCGTCGACGCCCAGGGCGCCAACGCCTCGCTGGTCGTCGCCGTCGTCGCCGCCGGGGTGGCGGCCCTGGCCGTCGGCGCCTTCCGGCACGTGCTCATCGTGCCCGCGCAGAACGCCGAGGCCGAGGCGGTGATGGCCGGATGAGCGCCGCCGAACGCCCCGCCGGGGCGAAGACCATCGCCGAGGTGCTCGCCGAGGCCCGCGGCCGGCTGCGGCGGGTCGAGCCGCGGGAGGCGGCCGAGCGCGCGGCGGCCGGTGCCGTGCTGGTCGACACCCGGCCCGCGTCCCAGCGCGACCGGGACGGGGCGATCCCCGGGGCCCTGGTGATCGAGCGCAACCACATCGAGTGGCGCTTCGACCCGGCCAGCGACGCGAAGGTGCCCGAGGCCACGGGCTACGACGTCGAGGTCGTCGTCTTCTGCGACGAGGGCTACTCCTCCAGCCTGGCCGCCGACTCGCTGCGTGCCCTCGGCCTGCACCGCGCCACCGACGTGATCGGTGGCTTCCAGGCGTGGAAGGCGGCCGGCCTGCCGGTCATCAGCAGCGACTGAGCCGTGGCCCTCCCCCCGAGCGCGGCGCCGCGGCGGCGACGCCGGCCGGCGCTGCTGGCCGTCGCCGTGCTCGCCACCGCAGCCCTCGCCGGCGGGGCCGCCGTGCTGGCCGGCGGGGACGAGGTCCCCGGGCGCGGGACGGCGGCGAGCGCCCCGCCGTCGCCGGCCGGTCCGCCGCCGGACGAGCCGCCGGCGGCGCGCCCCGCGGCGGCGGCCGGCGCCGCACCGCCGGGCAGCCGGGAGGACCCGGTGCCCGGCGACGCGCTGCACGTGGCGCCCTCCGGGGACGACGCCGCGGCGGGCGGCCCCGGCGACCCGTTCCGCACGGTGGCCCGGGCGGTCGAGGCGGCGCCGGACGGCGCGACGATCGTGCTGGAGGCCGGCACCTACCACGAGCGGGTCACCCTGCCCGAGGACCGGGCGCTCACCCTGCAGCCCGCCCCCGGCGCGGAGGTCTGGTTCGACGGCACCCGCGAGGTGACCGGCTGGGTCGCGGACGGCGCCGCCTGGCGGCTGGACGGCTGGACGGTGGAGTTCGACAGCAGCCCCACCTACGAGCAGGGCGCCCCGGACGGCACGGAGAAGGGCTTCACGTTCGTCGACCCGGCCTTCCCGCTGGCCGCGCACCCGGACATGGTGTTCGTCGACGGCGTGCCGCAGCGGCAGGTGGCGAGCCGGGCCGAGGTGGGCCCGGGCACGTTCGCGGTGGACGACGCCCGGGACCGGCTGTGGCTGGGCACCGACCCCACCGGGCGGGCGGTCCGCGCCAGCGACCTCGACGTGGCGCTCACCGTGCTCGGCGCCGGCAGCACCGTCCGGGGGCTGGGCTTCCGCGGCTACGCGACCTCGGTGCCGCAGAAGGGGACGGTGCGGGTCACCGCCCGCGGCGCCACCCTCGAGGACGTCGTCGTGCGGGACAACGCCACCCAGGGAGTGTTCGTCGGCGGCCGCGGGCAGGGCGAGGACGTCGTCGTCCGCGACGTCACCGTGGAGGGCAACGGGCTGATCGGGCTGGAGTCCTCCTACGCCGACGGGCTGCTGGTCGACGGGCTGCGCGCGGTCGGCAACAACACCGAGCGGTTCAACGCCGCGCCCGTCTCCGGCGGCGCCAAGCTCGGGCGGGCGCGCGGGCTCACCGTGCGCGACAGCCTCTTCGCCGACAACCGGGGCACCGGCCTGTGGTTCGACGAGTCGGTGTACGGGGCGACGGTGACCGGCAACGACGTCCTCGGCAACACGGCGAACGGCATCGCGTACGAGATCTCCAGCGCCGCCGTCCTGGCCGACAACCTCGTCGCCGGCAACGGCCGCACCGGCGTGAAGATCAACAACGCGGCGGGCGTCGAGGTCTGGAACAACACCGTGGTCGGCAACGGCGAGCGCCCGCTGTGGGTGGTGCAGGACGAGCGGCTGGCCGAGGACCTCGACCTCCCGGGCCACGACCCCCGGCAGGACCTCCCCGACCCCTCGGTCACCTGGGTGCTCGGCCCGGTGACCGTCGGCGACAACGTGATCGGCGGCGGGCCGGGCGCCGCGTGCCTGGTCTGCGGGCAGGACGGCGCCCTGCGGCGCACCGCGGCCGAGATCGGCCTGACGCTCACCGGCAACGCCTACCTGGTGGCCGGGCCCGGCGACCCGGCCGCGGTGGTGACCTGGCCGGAGGGCGCGGCGGCGCCGGTGCCGTACCCGAGGCTCGCGGAGTTCCGGGCGGCGACCGGGCAGGAGGCCAGCGGCGCGGAGTTCCCGCCGTCGGCGCTGGCCGGCACCGCGCCCGCGCCGGTGCTGGTGGCCGCGCAGGAGCGGGTCGCCGTGGGGCTGCCGGCCGCGGTGGCGGACGTCCTCGGCCTGCCGGAGGGCACCCGGCGGCTGGGCGCGCGGCCGTGAGCCGCGCCCGGCCCGCCGCCGGCGGTGGCCGCCGGCTGGGCGTGCCCCCGCAGCGGCTGGGCCGGTGGCTGGACGGCGTCGCGGAGCGGCACGGCGCGTTCGCCGACGTGCGGGTGGCGGACGGCGACGCCCTGGCAGTGGCCTGCGCGGACGGCACCGCGGTCACGCTGCGCGCCCCGTTCGGCTGGGCTCCCGAGCCGCCGCTGCTCGCCTCGTTCGCCGCCGCCGCCCGGCGGCCGCACCGGGTGGCGGTGCTGCTGGTGCGCCGCGGGCGTTGGGCGGTGGGGGTGTTCGCCGGCGCGGAGCTGGTCGCGTCGAAGGTGGACAGCCGGCAGGTGCAGGGGCGGACGGCGGCCGGTGGCTGGTCCCAGCAGCGCTTCGCCCGGCGCCGGGACAACCAGACCGCCGCCGTGGTGGCCGCGGCCGCCGACACCGCGGCCCGGGTGCTGCTGCCGCACGCGGGCACCCTGGCCGCCCTGGCGCCCGGCGGCGACCGCGGCCTGGTCGACGACGTGCTGGCCGACCCCCGCCTGCGCCCCCTCGCCGCCCTGCCCCGCCTCGCCCCGCTCGAGGTCGGCGAGCCCACCAAGGCCGTGCTGCTGGAGACCCCGCAGCAGTTCACCGCCGTCGACGTCCACATCGTCGAGCCCGGCGAAGGGGAGGCCCCCACCGGGCGATAGGGCGGTCCTGCACGGGGCAGAACCGCCCTGCCGCGCCGATCTCAGGGCTGGATCACCAGGCGGATGGGGTTGCCCTCCTTGCGCTCCAGCTGCTCGACCCCGCGGGCGGCCTCGGCCAGCGGCAGGGTGCCGGAGATGGACCTCGAGAGGTCCAGCCGGCCGTGCCGGACCAGGCGCACGAGCTGCTCCACGTGCTGCGGCTCGGAGCCGTAGTGGCCGAGCAGGCGCTGGCCGAAGTAGCTGAACTGCGTGCCGTTGCGGATGGTCAGCGGCTGGTCGGTGAGGCCGACCAGCACCAGGCCGCCGTCCCGCTCCAGGCAGCGGACCGCCTGCTCGCGCACCGGCGCCACGCCGGCGAAGTCGAACGCGTACGCCAGCCCGGCGCCGCCGGTGAGCTCGCGGACCCGGGCGGCGACGTCCTCGGCCGGGTCCAGCGCCAGGTCGGCGCCGAAGGCCAGGGCGCGCTCGCGGGCGGCCTCCACCGGGTCGACGGCGACGATCGGCGCGGCGCCGGCCAGCCGCAGCAGCTGCACCGCGTGCGCGCCGAGCCCGCCGATGCCCCACACGCCGACCGGCTCCCCGGCGCGGACGCCGGCCGTGCGGACGATCGAGGCCCACGGCGTGGAGACGGCGTCGGGCACGATGCAGGCCTGCTCGAAGGGCATGTCGTCGGGGATCGGCACCAGGGTGGGCACCGTGGCCAGCGCGTACTCGGCCCAGCCGCCGTCGTAGTCGACCCCGCGGGTGTGGATCCAGCCGCCGATCTCCTCGCCGGCCTGCAGGGTGACCCGCTGGCCGACGGTCGCGCCGCTGACGCCCTCGCCGAGCTCGGCCACCTCGCCGGCGACCTCGTGGCCGAGGGTGACCTCGTCCCCGGCGAGGAACAGCGGGGACAGCTCCCCGGAGATGAGGTGGACGTCGGAGAGGCAGATGCCGGCCGCGCGGACGCGGATCAGCACCTGGCCGGGGCCGGGTGCGGGGCGCGGCACCTCGCGGACCGCGAACTCCCTCGTGCGCACGTTCAACCGGCCGGCGAGCATCGTGTCGGACATGCCCACTCCCTCCCCACCGGGTGCCGGAGGCAACCGCACGGGTCGGCGCAGGTCGGGGACGGCACGGGGCAGGGTGAACTCGTCGCGGGGGGCCGGAGGCCCTCCCGACGAGGACACGGGCAGCGGCTCGGCCCAGGGCGGGGACGGCACCTGGTGGCGGTGTCGTCCGGTAGGACGACGATGTGACCGTGTCGATCCCGCCTGCTGAGACGACCACCACCTCCGATCCCGTCCTCGCCGCCGAGCGCGCGCACCTGGAGCTCGCCGCCGAGTGCCTGGCCGGCATGCGCGCCGCGGCCGCCGCCGTGGTGGACGCCGGCGTCGACGCCTGGGCCTCCGAGCGGCTGGGCGCCGCCCGCGCCGAGCGGCTGCGCGCGCTGGCCGAGGACCCCGGCGTCCCGCCCTTCTTCGGCCGCACCGACGGGCAGGGCGAGACCTTCCACATCGGCCGCCGGCACGTCCGCGACGACGCCGGGCACCCGGTGGTCATCGACTGGCGGGCGCCGATGAGCCGGCCGTTCTACCGCGCGACCGCCGCCGACCCGCAGGGCCTGGTGCGCCGCCGCCGGTTCGGCTTCGACGGCGGCGAGCTCACCGGCTACGAGGACGAGCTGCTGGCCGCCGGCCAGCAGGAGGACGGCCGGCTGCTCGACGGCGCGGGGAGCCGGGTCCTGCTCGAGGAGATCGAGCGCCCGCGCAGCGGCCCGATGCGCGACATCGTCGCCACCATCCAGCCCGAGCAGGACGAGATCGTCCGGGCGCCCCTGGCCGAGTCGGTCTGCGTGCAGGGCGCGCCCGGCACCGGCAAGACGGCGGTCGGCCTGCACCGCGCCGCCTACCTGCTCTACAGCCACGCCGGCCAGCTGGCCCGCAGCGGCGTCCTCGTCGTCGGCCCCAACCGGGCGTTCCTGCGCTACATCGAGCAGGTCCTGCCCACCCTCGGCGAGGTCGACGTCGAGCAGACGACGGTCGCCGATCTCACCGCCCGGGTCCCGGTCCGCGCCGCCGACCCGCCGGAGGTCGCCGCGCTCAAGGGCGACGAGCGGATGGCCGCCGTCCTGCACCGCGCCCTGTGGGGCGCGATCGTCAAGCCCGCCGAGGACGTGCAGGTGCCGCTGGCCGGCCGGCGCTACCGGGTGCCGGTGGAGCGGCTCAAGCGCTACGTCGACGACCTGCGCCGCCGCGGCCGCGGGGACGACGACCAGCAGGTGCTGCACTACGCCGCCGGCCGGGAGCGGCTGGCGATGAGCCTGGCCGAGGACGCGCGCCGGCAGAAGGAGGCCGCCGGCGGCAGCCCGTCCGACGCCGAGACCCGCCGCGCCGCCCGCAGCCCGGAGGTCCGCGCGTTCTGCGACGCGGTCTGGCCGGCGCGCGAGGCCGCCGCGCTGGTCTGCGGGCTGCTGTCCGACCCCGCCCAGCTGGCCCGGGCGGCCCGCGGCGTGCTCGACGAGGCCGAGCAGGCGGCGCTGCGGTGGCCGGTGCCGCCGCGGTCGGTCCGGACGGCGCCCTGGTCGGCGGCCGACGCGGTGCTCGTCGACGAGGTCGCGGGCCTGCTGGAGCGCACCGCCGGCTACGGGCACGTCGTCGTCGACGAGGCGCAGGACCTCTCCGCCATGCAGTGCCGCGCGATCGCCCGCCGGCTGGCCGCGGGCTCGCTCACCGTCCTCGGCGACCTCGCCCAGGCCACCAGCCCCTGGGCGGCGGGGGACTGGGCGCCGACGCTGCGCGGCCTGGGCCGGCCGGACGCCGCCGTCCGCCCGCTGGTGCGCGGGTACCGGGTGCCCGGGGAGGTGCTGGACTTCGCCAACCGGCTGCTGCCGGTGATCGCGCCCGGCCTGCCGGCCGCCACCGCGGTGCGCCGAGAGCCCGGCTCGCTGACCGTGCGGCCGGAGGCGAGTCTGGCCGGCCCGCTGGCCGACGTCGTCCGCGAGCTCGCGGCCGCGCCCGGCTCGATCGGCGTCGTCTGCGCCGACGCGGCGGTCGCGGACGTCGTCGCGGGCCTGCGGGACGCCGGGCTCCCCGCCGAGGCCCTCACCGACGACGGCGCCGCGGCCGGCCGGCCCGCGGTGGTGCCGGCCGGGCTGGCCAAGGGGCTGGAGTTCGACGCCGTCGTGGTGGTCGACCCGGCGGCGATCGCGGCCGCCGAGCCGCGCGGGCTGCACCGCCTCTACGTCGTCCTCACCCGGGCGGTCAGCCGGCTGGTCGTGCTGCACCGCGGCGACCTGCCGGAGGCGCTGGCGGGCTGAGCGTCGTCACCACCCGTCATGCCCTCGTCGCGCGGTGCGTCGTCCCGCCCGTCCCGGGCGTCCCGCCGCGGCGCGGGAGGTTGTGGCACCGGGCGTCGTCTGTTTCCGTGGGCGACCGTCTGGGAGGAGGACCATGGACCCGCGTAGGGGCCGGCTGCGCACGCTGCTCCAGTTGGCCGCCACCATCGTGGCGACGGGCGCACTGGTCGCGGGGCTCCTCTTGCCCTGGGTGGGCGGCCCGGCCCTGCTCGCCTCGCAGTCCACGGGGCTGCTCGGCGACCTCCCGCTGGAGCTGACCGACCGCACCCCGCCGGGCAACACGGTGCTGCTGGCCGCCAACGGCGAGCCGATCACCTGGTTCTACGAGGAGAACCGGCAGCCGGTCGCGCCCGACCAGATCGCCCAGGTCATGCAGGACGCGATCGTCGCGATCGAGGACTCCCGCTTCTACCAGCACAACGGCCTGGACGTGCAGGGCACGCTGCGGGCGCTGGTCCGCAACGTCACCGCCGGCGAGGTCGCCGAGGGCGGGTCGACGATCACCCAGCAGCTGGTCAAGCAGACGCTGCTGCAGACGGCCGACACCCCCGAGGAGCGGGACGCGGCGACCGAGCAGACGGTGGGCCGGAAGCTGCGCGAGGCGCGCCTGGCCCTGGGGCTGGAGGAGGAGTACTCCAAGGAGGAGATCCTCACCCGCTACCTGAACATCGTGTACTTCGGGCAGAACGCCTACGGCGTGCAGCCGGCGGCCCGGGCCTTCTTCGGCGTCGATGCCTCCGCGCTCACCCTCCCGCAGGCGGCGCTGCTCGCCGGCCTGGCGCAGAGCCCGACCAACGACGACCCCTTCACCGCGCCGGAGCGGGCGACCGAGCGGCGCAACGAGGTCCTGTCCCGCATGGCCGACCAGGGCTACGTCTCCGAGGAGGAGGCGGCCGCCGCCCAGTCCGCCCCGCTCGGCCTGGCGCCGGCCCCGGCGCCCCGCCGCGGCTGCGCCGAGGCCAGCGTCGGCCCGTTCGTCTGCGACTTCGTCCAGCGCTTCCTCATCCAGGACCTGGGGCTCACCCAGGAGCAGCTCGACAACGGCGGCTACGTCGTCCAGACGACGCTGGACGTGGAGCTGCAGCGGGCCGGGGACGCCGCCGTCCTCCAGACGCTGCCGCTGGGCGACTCGCTGGCCGCCATGTTCACCGCCGTGGAGCCCGGCACCGGGCACCTGCTGGCGATGAGCGTGAACCGCGTCTTCGGCTACGACCGCGACGACCCGGCGCAGGAGTCGTTCAACCTCAACGTCGCGCCCAGCCAGGGGTCGGGGTCGACGTACAAGGTCTTCGTCGCCGCCGCCGCGCTCGCCCGCGGGTACTCCCCGTCCTACACCCTGACGACGTCGGACCCCTACGTCTCCCGCGTCTACCGGGACGGCACCGGGCCCTACGACGTGCGCAACGCCGGCCGCTACCGGTCCAGCCTGGACATGACGACGGCGCTCTACCAGTCCTCCAACACCTACTTCCTGGCGCTGGAGGACGCGCTCGGCAGCGTCGAGGAGCCGGTGCGGATGGCCGAGCGGATGGGCCTGTTCCAGTTCAGCCCGCCGGAGCTGCCGCAGCAGATCATCGACGACAACCGCGGGTCGTTCACCTTCGGCGCCGAGGCCACCAGCCCGCTCGGCCTGGCCAGCGCCTACTCGACGCTGGCGGCCAGCGGCACGCAGTGCGACGTCGTCCCGGTGACGGCGGTGCTGGACCCGACGGGCGAGCCGGCCGTCGGCGCCGACGGCGAGCCGCTGCCGATCGGCGACCGGTGCACCCCGGAGGCGATCCCGCCGGGCGTGGCCGACACCCTCAACCAGATGCTCCGCCGCGACGTCGAGCCCGGCTACGCCGGCCAGACCGGCCGGCGCGCCTACGTCCCCGGCCACCAGATCGCGGGCAAGACCGGGACGTCGCAGGACAACTTCTCGGTCGCGTTCGTCGGCTACACCCGCGAGATCGCCGGCAGCGTCATGGTGCTCAACCCCAAGCAGAACGAGGACGTCGGCGGCTTCGGCGGCGGCAAGGGCGCGACGATCTGGCACGACGCCATGGCCCCGGTGCTCGAGGCGCGCGGCAGCAGCGACTTCCCGCCCGAGGACCCGGCCGTCGTCCGGGGCAACACCCGGCCGGTGCCCGGCTGCTCGTCGGTCCGCGCCTGCGAGACCGCGCTGGTGAGCGCCGGCTTCGCGACCGCCCGGATCCGCGTCGACAGCGCCCAGGAGGCTGGCACCCTGGTGGGGACCAGCCCGCCGCGCGGCGGCCGGGCGGTGCCCGGCCAGGTGGTCACCATCCTGGTGAGCAACGGCGCGGACTACGTCGAGCCCGCGCCCGAACCGCCGGACCCGCCCGCCGGCGGTGGCGGCGGGGGTGGCGGCGGGGCGCCGTCACCGCAGCCCTCGCCGTCGCCGCCACCGGGACCCGCGCCGGGGCCGGCCCCCGAGCCGGAACCGGAGCCCGGCCCGGGCGGCGGTCCGGGCGGTGGCCCGGGCGGTGGCCCGGGCGGGGGGCCGGTGGCCCCCGGCGAGCCGCTGCCGCCGGACGGCTGACCCGGGCGGGCGGCCCGGCCCGCCGCCAGCCGCTCGTCGAGGGCCTGGGTGATGAGCCACCCGCCCAGCAGCACCAGGTGCAGCAGGAACAGCCACAGGGCCAGGGCGACCGCCGCGCCGACCGCGGTCAGGCCGCCGAACGGCGCGCCCAGGTCCAGCGGCAGGGACAGGAAGAACACGAACCCCTGCAGGAACCCGGACAGGCAGGCGGCGGTGAACAGCGACGCGCAGACCAGCGCCGGCCACCGCAGCCGGCCGGCCGCCACGACGCGGAAGCCCCACACCAGCGGCACGGTCAGCGCGAACAGCACCGAGTAGTAGCCGAGCGCGAACCGGCCGATCGCGGCCCCCGCGCCGGGGCGGGGAGCGAGCTCCGCCATGCCGCCGGCCGCCAGCAGCAGGGGGTACAGCAGCAGCGGGGTGACGACGACGAGCGGGAGCCCGAGCAGCCGGCCCCGCCAGCCGGTCAGGGTGTCCCGCCGGCGGCTGAACCGCAGCAGCGCCCGGCGCAGCCCCTCGCCGTAGAGCGAGAGCGGGACGAGGGCCAGCAGGAAGCCCAGGACGTCCATCCCCAGCCCGGCGTCCACCAGGTCGCGCACCACCCCCGGCGCGCCGAGCTGCTCGGGTAGCACCTCGGTCAGCCGGTCGGTCAGCCGGGAGACCTCGGCCCGCCCGGTCAGCAGACCGGTGAGCCGGACGGCGACCAGCAGCAGCGGGACGACGGCGATCCCGGCGTAGAAGGTCAGTCCCGCGGCGATCAGCGCGAGGTCGCGGCCGTGCAGCTGCTCGCGGACCGACGCGGTCAGGAAGCGGACCTCCGCGACGACCCGGGCCCGGGTCCACGCGGCCCCGGGCGGCGGTGGTGCCGGCGCCGCGCTCAGCCGGCGGACTCGGAGGTCTGCGCCCCCGAGGTCTCGGTGCCCCCCGAGGTCTCGGTGGCCCCGGAGGTCCCGCTGCCCGACGTCCCGCTGCCGGAGGAGTTGCTCCCGGACGACGCGGGCGCCTCGGAGGTCTGGGTCGGCGGGCCCTCGGTCTCCGCGCAGTCCCCGCTGTCCTCCGCCGTCCCGCACTCCTGCTCGTTGCGGTCGACGTCGGTGTTCCCGCCGCTGTTGCTGCACGCCGTGAGCGAGCCGGCGATCGCGAGGACGACGAGCGGGCGGGCCAGCGCCCGCCGGGAGATGCGCATGCGGGGGTGGTGCGCGCCGCGGCAGCTCCTGAAACCCGCGCGCGCCGGGCGCCAGCAGACCGGCCCGCCCCTCGCAATGTGGCGTTGATCGCTCACTGTGAGCGAACGAATTACACGCTGGTGATTGTCACGCCGCCATAACGGCCCTTACGGTCTGTGTGTCCAACGGGGCGCTCCGTCACTGAAGTGGGTGACACCCCGTGGACGCCGTCGAGCCGGCCGACCCCTCGGGGGACGCCGGGCCGGGGACCCACCGCAGTCCTGGGGTGCAGTGCACGCGGATCCACCGCGGGCACCGGGCGAACTCCCGCCCGAACCCGTCAGCTAACCCGGTAGGCGGCCGTCGGAGAAACGGAGAGCCGCCTCCCCATGGCGACCCCTGAGCGCGCCTTCCCCGCGCGCCCGCACCGCGCCCGCCGGGCGCTCCTCCTCGCCTCCTCCGTGGGCGTCGCCCTCGGCGTGGCGCTCGTCCCGGCCCCCGCGGCCGCCGAGGAGCCGGGGACCGCCGCCGAGGCCGCCGAGCTCATGGCGGCCCGCGGCCACGAGCTCGAGGCGGTGACCGAGCAGTTCAACGAGGCGCGCGAGCAGCTGGCCGCGCTGCAGGCCACGGCGGCCGAGGCCACCGCCGCCGCCGACGCCGCGCAGGCGCAGGTCACCACGGCCCAGCAGCAGGTGCGCGGCGTGGCCCGCAGCGCCTGGACGGGGCAGAGCGGCGGGTCCCTCGCGGCGCTGCTGACCAGCGACTCCGCCGAGGAGTTCATCGACGCGGTGAACGTGCTCGACATGGTGGCCGACCACCAGAACGGCGTCCTGAGCACCGCGGTGACCGCCAGCGACGCCGCGGCCGCCGCGCGCGCCACGGCCGACCAGGCCGCCGCGCAGGCGCAGGAGACCTACGACGCCGTCGCCGCGCAGCAGGCCTCGCTCGAGGCCGAGATCGCCGAGTACCGGGCGGACTTCGAGCGGCTCACCGCCGCCGAGCAGCAGGCCGCCCTGGCCGCCTCCGCCGCCGCGCACGCCGAGACGTCGGCCAGCCGCGACGACCGCGAGTCCCCGGCGGCCGCCCCCTCGGCCCCGGTCGTGGCCAGCAGCGACGCGGCCCAGATCGCCATCGACACCGCCATGGCCCAGCGCGGCAAGCCCTACGTCTGGGCCGCCGCCGGCCCGCGCTCCTACGACTGCTCCGGCCTGACGCAGTACGCCTACCGCGCGGCCGGGATCAGCCTGCCGCACTCCAGCCGGATGCAGTCCCAGATGGGCCAGGCCGTCTCCCGGGCGGACCTGCGCCCCGGTGACCTGGTCTTCTTCTACAGCCCGGTCAGCCACGTCGGCATCTACATCGGCAACGGCCAGATGGTGCACGCGCCGACGTCCGGGGACGTCGTCAAGGTCGCCAGCATCGACTCGATGGGCGGCTACGCCGGCGGCCGCCGGATCGCCGGCTGAGCCCTCCGGGGCCCTCCCCGGCTCCTCCGCAGTCCGACCCGCAGCCCCGGCCGCCCCGCGCGGCCGGGGCTGCGGCGTCCCGCCCTCTTGACTGCACCGCTCTCTTCTGTGAACACTGCTCTCGAAACGACACGGTGATCGCAGAAGAGGGAGTCCGACGTGGTGGAGACCTGGCAGTGGACCTGGGCGCTGGCCGCCTTCGCCGCCGAGCTGGCGGCGCTGGTCGTGTTGTCCCGCTGGGGCCTGGCCGCGGGGCCGGCCGGCGCGGGCCGGGTGCTGCTCGCCGTGGCGCTGCCGCTGGCGGCCGCCGTCCTGTGGGGGCTCTTCGCCGCGCCCCGGTCGGTGGTCGACGTCCCGCTGCTCGCCGTCCTGACGAAGGTCGTCGTCTTCGGTGCCGCCGTCGCCGCGTTGTGGGCGAGCGGGTCGCCCCGCCTGGCCGCCGTCCTCGGCGTGGTCGCCGTGCTGAGCGCGGTGCTGTCCGGTCCCGTGGTGCCGGAGCCGGCGCCGGTGGTCGCCGTCAGCTCCCCGGCTCGCTGACGGACTGGAGCAGCCCCCAGACGAAGCGGGCGCGGCGGCCGTCGGGCAGCGCGACGTCCCAGTGCGCCGGCGCCGGGGCGCCCACGTGCGAGGCCCCGGGCACCGCCGCGACGTCGTCCACCACGTGCTGCCAGACCAGCAGCCGGTCCGCCCGCGCCCGCGGGACGCCCGAGTCCGGTCCGCGCACCAGCTGCTCGTCCAGGACCTCGCCGCCCGGGCCGCTCACCACCCGCCAGCGCAGCTGCGGCCACAGCGGCAGCGGCCACTGCCGCAGCTCCAGCTCCAGGTCGCCGTGCCGGCGCGGGACGCAGGTGTCGGGCGGGCCGAGCACCGCCGTCCGCAGCGCCAGGCCGCGCGGCGCCCGCGGGCTGTGGTGCAGCGCCTGCCAGCGGGCGTGCGCCGCGTGCGCGGCCCCGCGGGTGGCCGACAGCCGCGGCAGCGCCTCGGCGACCAGGTCGGGACGGACGTCGGCCATCCGGCGCAGCAGCACGAGGCAGAACTCCCGCCGCGCCAGCCCCCGCACCCCGCCGACCCTGCCACGCCGCGGGAGCAGCTCGCCGTCACCGGGCAGCGCTCCCGTCGCGTCGCGGCGCGACAGCAGCGCCGGGGGATGACGGTGAGGGCGCGCCGCCCGCCCCGGGACCGGCCCTGCCGCGGAGGTCACACCCCCGGACGGGGACCCCGCGGGCGGGCCGGCCGTTGGCACCGGGAGGAGACCGCCCGCTCGAGAGGGAGCCGATGACCCCGCGCACCGCCGTCCTGCTGTTCCGCGCCGTCGCCGTCACCGAGGCGCTGACCTGGGTGGGGCTGCTGGCCGGCATGTACGTCAAGTACGTGCCCGAGACCACCGAGCTGGGCGTGCAGGTCTTCGGCCCGATCCACGGCGGGGTGTTCGTCCTCTACGTCGTCGTCTCCCTGCTGGCGGCGCGGCTGCTCGGCTGGTCGAAGGGGACGACGCTGCTCGCCCTGGCCGCCTCGGTGCCGCCGTTCGCCACGGTCGTGTTCGAGGTGTGGGCCCGCCGCACCGGGCGGCTCGGCGCGGTCGCCCCGGCCTGACCCGGGGCGGCGCCCGGCCGGTGGCCTACGGTCGCCGTCATGCCCGAGCCCGTGCTGCCCTCGACCGCCCGGACCCTGCTGGCGCGGACCGCCCTGGCCCAGCGCGACGGCCGGGTCCCGGGGCTGGTCGCCGGGGTCGTCCGGGACGGCGGGCTGGCCTGGTCCGCGGGCCGCGGCGACGTGCCCGGACCGGTGACCGACGTGCAGTACCGGCTGGGCTCGATCAGCAAGACCGTCACCGCGGTCGCCGTGCTGCGGCTGCGCGACGAGGGCCGGCTGCACCTCGACGACCCGCTGGAGCGGCACGTGCCCGGCACCCCGCTCGGGGACCGCACGGTGGGCCAGCTCCTCTCCCACCTGGCCGGGGCGGCCGCCGAGAGCCCGGGCGGGTGGTGGGAGCGCGTGCCGGGTGGCTCGCTGGCGGACCTGCGGCTGCACGAGGAGCACGCGGTGCTGGGCGCCGCCCGCCGGTTCCACTACTCCAACCTCGGCTACGGGCTGCTCGGCGAGCTGGTCGCCCGGCACCGCGGGCGGCCGTGGGCCGACGTCGTCCGCGACGAGGTGCTGCTCCCGCTCGGCATGGTCCGGACGACGCCGCGCCCGCAGCCCCCGGCCGCCCCGGGCACCGCGGTGCACCCGTGGGCCGACGTCGTCCTGTCCGAGCCCGAGCACGACGCCGGGGTGATGGCCGCGGCCGGCCAGCTGTGGGCGCCGCTGGCCGACCTGGCCCGCTTCGCCGTCTTCCTGCTCGGCGACACCGGCGACGTGCTGCGGCCGGCCACCCTCGAGGAGATGGCGGTGCCCGCCGGGGTCGACTCCTCCGCGCCGGGCTGGTCGGCCTACGGCCTGGGCCTGCAGGTGATCCGGCTCGACGGGCGGGTGTACACCGGCCACGGCGGCTCGATGCCGGGCTTCCTGGCCGGCGTCTTCGTCGACCGCGAGGAGGGCACCGGCGCCGTCACGCTGGCCAACACCACCAGCGGCATGCTCCCGCTGTGGCCGGGGCTGCTGGCCGACCTGCGGGCCGCCGAGCCCCGGGTGGTCGAGGAGTGGCGGCCGGCCCCGCCGGCGGTCGACCTGGACCTCCTGGGCGTCTGGTTCTGGGGGCCGGCGCCCTACGTGCTGCGCGCCGTGGGCGCCGGGCTGCTGGACCTGGCCCCGCTGCCCGGCCGCCCGGGCCGGGCCAGCCGGTTCACGCCGCGCCCGGACGGCACCTGGCTGGGCCTGGACGGCTACCACGCCGGCGAGACGCTGCGGATCGCGCCCGACCACCTGGACCTGGGCACGTTCGTGTTCACCCGCACGCCCTACGACCCGGAGGCCCCGGTGCCCGGCGGCGTCGACGAGCGCGGCTGGCGCTGAGCGCCACTCCTCGGCGAGATCTGCACACTCGTCGGGATCAGCCGCTGATGGCGACGAGTGTGCAGATCTCGGCGGGGTCAGGGGCGGTCGAAGGCGTCCATCGTCGACTTGAGGACCGCACCGTAGACCAGGTGCGGCACCAGGTCGCTGACCCAGTCGGTGGCCGACCACGTGCGCGGGTCGGTGATGCCGAGCGCCGTCATCGGCCCGTTGGCCGCCACGAGCACCCCCGCGGTGGTCAGCAGCGTGCCGACCAGCCACTGGGAGCGGAACCCGGCCGCCCGGGCCAGCCCGGTGACGACGCCGACGCCGACCCCGGCCACCAGCCCGGTCAGCGGCCCCAGTCCCTCGACCCGGTGCTGCCGGGTCTCCTCGTCACCGGGGATGTGCACGTGCGCCTTCGCGGCGAGCGTCTCGACGGTCTGCTCGGGGGTCGAGCTGCTGCCGCGGCCGCGGACGGCCATGTCCACGTAGGTGACCGCGTTGAGCGCGGTGGTGGCCGCCGCCCCGGCCGCCGCGCCCCGCAGCGTCCAGCCGAGCAGGCTGATGCCGCGGCGGCCCTTGCCGATGGTCCCGATCGCGGTCTGCTTCGCCATGCCGCGGCCGGTACCCCCGGCGCCGACCGGCACACCCGCGTGGCGGCCGGACCCGGCCGGCCGCACCCTGGCGGGGTGGACGACGTCGACCGCGCGCTGGAGCGGCAGATCGGCGCGCTGCTCGCCGCCCGCGCGGCCGGCGCCTCGATCTGCCCCTCGGAGGCGGCGCGCGCGGTGGACCCGGCCGGCTGGCGGGAGCTCATGCCCGCGGCCCGGGCGGCGGCCGGGCGGCTGGCGGCGGCCGGCGAGGTCGAGGTCACCCAGGGCGGCGCGGCGGTCGACGTGGCCACCGCCCGCGGGCCCGTGCGCGTGCGCCGCCCCCGCTGAGACGGGCTCAGCCGCCGGGGGAGGGGCGGCGCAGGTACTCGGCGAGCAGCCGCGCGGCCCGCTCGACCGTCCCGGTGTGCATGACCTCGTAGCCGTGGGTGGACAGCGTCGGCAGCGACAGCAGCGCCGCCTGCGGGGTCTGCCCGGCGGCCTTGGACTGCGAGGCGTCGGAGTCGAACGACTGCCACACCGCGGTCTGCGGCTCCAGCCCCAGCTCGCGGGCGAGCGCCACGAGGTGGTCGCAGATCCGCTTGTCGTACGCCACCGAGTCGTCGGCGTAGGCGATCACCGGGCCGCCGTCGACGGTCACCTGGTACTCGGCCTCGGCCGGCCCGACCTCGACGGCCAGGGTGACCTCCCCGGGCAGCACGCGGCTGGCGTACGCCGCGCCGATGCCGCCCATCTCCTCGCTGGTGGTGGCCACCAGGTGGACGTCGGCCGGCGGCCGCCCGCCGTCGGCCCGCAGCAGCTGCGCGGCCCGGACGACGGCGGTCAGCGCCGCCCGGTCGTCGAGGAAGTAGGAGCCGGAGAAGTCGCCGAACCGGGTCAGCCCGCGCTTGACGGCGTGCACGCAGACCCGGGTGCCGGGGTGCACCCCGGCGGCGGCCAGCTCCTCGGCCGAGCGGCCGGTGAACACGTACACGTGCGACCAGTCCAGCGCCCGGTCGCCCTGGTCGGGCTTGGTCTCCCAGATCCGCCGGCTCTCGGTGGTGGTGTGCTCCGAGCCGAGGGTGAGGACGGCGGTCAGCGTCTCGTCGTCCCCCAGGACGGCGACCGGGCCCAGGCCGAAGTTGCCCGGGTACATCACGCCGAGCGACGTGACCCGCAGCGTGCCGTCGGGTTCCACCCGCTTGACCAGCATCGTCAGCTCGTCGAGGTGGGCCATCACCCGCACGCCGGGGCCCGCGTCCGGCCCGCCGGAGCCGCGGATCAGCGCCACCAGGTTGCCGGCGGCGTCCACCCACGTCTCGTCGGCCAGCGGCGCCAGCTCCCGCCGCACGACGTCGCGGACGGCCTCCTCCTGCCCGACCGGTCCGTAGGTGCGCAGCAGCTCCTCGAGCAGCTCGGCGGGGTCCGGCGACATGCTCCTCCTCGGGTCGGTGGCCGATCCGCCGGTGCCCCCGGCCGCCGCCCGCGAACCGCGCCGCCGCCCGCGAACCGTGCCGCCCCGCGACTCGCGCGGGCGCCCGGTCGCCCCGGCTCAGTCCCCGGGGACGGCGCCCAGCTCGCCGCCGCCCCGCCGCGCGTCCCGGCGGGCCGCGCTGGCCGGCCGCGGCGTGCGCACTACCTCCAGGGCGATGTCGCGCAGCTTGCGGTTGCTCTCGTTGCTCAGCCGCACGAGCACCTGGAACGCCCGCTGCCCGGTGAGCCCGTAGCGCTCCATGAGGATGCCCTTCGCCTGGCCGATCAGGTCCCGGGCGTCCAGCGCGCGCTCGAGGTCCTCCCGCTTGGCGGCCCCGGCGTAGGCGATCGCGGCGTGCGCGGCCAGCAGCAGGCCGACCTGCTCGGCCTCGGCGTCGAAGGCGTGCGGCTGCGACGCGTACAGGGTGAGCGCGCCCAGCTCCCCCCGCTCCACGTGCAGCCGGAAGCACAGCATCGACCGCGCCCCCAGCGCGGCGGCCCGCGCGGCGAAGTCCGGCCAGCGGGTCTCACCGGCCATGTCCTCCACCCGCACCGTCCGGTGCTCGGCGAGCGTGTCCAGGCAGGGGCCCTGGCCCACCTCCTGCTGCACGGCGTCGACCCGCTGGGGGAGCTCGCCCGTGGCGGCCCGCGAGTGCACCGTGGTGCCGCCGGTCACGGTGCTCACCGAGGCCGCGGCCGCCCCCGGGACCAGGGTGGTCGCGGCCCGCACGATGTCGTGCAGCAGGACGTCGGGGTCGTCCTCGTGCTCGAGCTGCCGGGCCAGGTCGCTGAGGGCGTTGGCCAGGCGCTCCGCGGGCGCGGGCGCCGGCGCGGTCGTCCGGGAGGTGTCGCTGCTGCTCACGTGCCCTCCACGCTCCGGCTGTCGTCGACGCGTCGCCCGGACCCCCGTGCCCCGGGAGGCTACCCGGACGGCTCGTCCCGCGGGGCGCCCTCGCCGGGATCGCCGGCGGCGCGCAGCAGCAGCGGGTCGACCCGGTGCTCGACCAGCCGGCGCAGGGCCAGCGCGGTGTCGGTGCGCTCCACGCCGGGCAGCGCCAGCACCCGCTCGGTGATCCGCCACAGGTCGTCGGCGTCGCGGGCGGCCACGCGCACGAGCAGGTCGGCCACCCCGGACAGCGCGGTCACCTCCAGCACCTCGTCGAGCTCGCCCAGCGCCGTCCCCACGTCGGTCAGGCTGCGCTGCACCACCTGCACGGTCATGTAGGCCTCGAGCCGGTAGCCGAGCGCCTCGGGGCGCACCCGCGTGGTGAACGACGCGAGCGCCCCGCCGGCCTCCAGCCGGGCGAGCCGGGCCTGCACGGTGTTGCGGGCCAGGCCCAGCCGCTGCGACAGGGCCATCACCGAGGCGCGCGGGTCCTCGGCCAGCGCCCGCAGGAGACGGGCATCGGTGGCGTCGAGGACCGGCACGATGCGCAGTCTGGCATGGGTTGACGTCCAAGGACTGAGCGATCTGCGTAGGACGTCCAAGCATCCTTGCGCACTCGTCCGAGTGGGTGATCTGCTCCGCGACGGGGCGCGTCGTGTCACGATGTCGTGAGTGGCGTCACACCCCGGCGTCACGGCACGTCCACCGATCGCAGCCGCCCGGCGACCCCGGGCCTGCGGGAGACGACGAGGAGCAGCCCATGTCCACGGTGCCCCCCGAGGTGGCCGACCCCGTACCGGGAGCCGGTGCCCCGCACCTCCCGCCGCAGCCCGACCTCGTGCAGCTGCTGAGCCCCGAGGGCCAGCGCGTCGAGGACCCGTCCTACTCGATCGACCCCTCGCCCGACGAGCTGCGCGGCCTGTACCGCGACCTGGTGCTGGTCCGCCGGTGGGACGTCGAGGCCACCGCGCTGCAGCGGCAGGGGGAGCTCGGCCTGTGGGCCTCGCTGCTCGGCCAGGAGGCCGCGCAGGTCGGCGCCGGGCGCGCGCTGCGGCCCGACGACATGGCCTTCCCCACCTACCGCGAGCACGGCGTGGCCTGGGCGCGCGGGGTGGACCCGCTGCACGTGATGAGCCTGTTCCGGGGCGTGGACAACGGCGGCTGGGACGCCGCGGCGACCGGCTTCAACCTGTACACGATCGTCATCGGGGCGCAGACCCTGCACGCCACCGGCTACGCGATGGGCGTGCAGCGCGACGGCGCGGAGAGCGCAGTCCTGGCCTTCCTCGGCGACGGTGCGACCAGCCAGGGCGAGGTCAACGAGGCGATGATCTGGGCGGCGTCGTTCCAGGCGCCGGTGGTCTTCTTCTGCCAGAACAACCAGTACGCGATCAGCGCGCCGATCGAGCGGCAGTCCCGGGTCCCGCTCTACCAGCGGGCCTCCGGCTTCGGCTTCCCGGGCGTGCGGGTCGACGGCAACGACGTCCTCGCCGTCCTGGCCGTGACCCGGGCCGCGCTCGCCGCGGCGCGGGAGGGGCAGGGGCCGACGTTCATCGAGGCGTTCACCTACCGGATGGGCGCGCACACCACCTCCGACGACCCGACCCGCTACCGGCTCGCCGACGAGCTGGAGGAGTGGAAGCTGCGCGACCCGATCGCCCGGCTCAAGGTCCACCTCGCCCGCGAGGGCCTGGCCGACGCCGAGTTCTTCGCCGCGGTGGACGCCGAGGCCGACGAGCTGGCCGCCCGGGTCCGCCGCGGCACCGTGTCCATGCAGCCGCCGCCGGCGGAGAGCATGTTCGACGCCGTCTACGCCGAGCAGACCCCGCCGCTGGCCGCCCAGCGCGACCAGTTCGTCGCCTACCAGGCCTCGTTCGAGGGGAGCCACTGATGGCCACCGAGACGCTCACCCTCGGCAAGGCGCTCAACCTCGGCCTGCGCCGGGCCATGGAGGACGACTCGAAGGTCGTGCTCATGGGGGAGGACATCGGCCGCCTCGGCGGCGTCTTCCGGATCACCGACGGCCTGCAGAAGGACTTCGGCGAGGCCCGGGTCGTGGACACCCCGCTGGCCGAGGCGGGGATCGTCGGCACCGCGGTCGGGCTGGCCATGCGCGGCTACCGGCCGGTCTGCGAGATCCAGTTCGACGGGTTCGTGTTCCCGGCGGTCAACCAGCTGATCACCCAGGTCGCCAAGATCTCCGCGCGCTCGCGCGGGCTGCAGCGGATGCCCGTCGTCGTGCGCATCCCCTTCGGCGGCGGGATCGGCGCCGTCGAGCACCACAGCGAGAGCCCGGAGGCCTACTTCGCCCACACGCCCGGGCTGAAGGTTGTCGCGGTCAGCAACCCGGTCGACGCCTACTGGGGCATCCAGCAGGCCATCGCCTCGCCCGACCCGGTCGTCTTCCTCGAGCCCAAGCGCCGCTACTGGGAGAAGGCCGAGGTCGACCTCGACGCCACGCCCGAGCCGCTGTTCCGCTCCCGGGTGCTCCGGGGCGGCGACGACGTGACCGTGCTGGCCTACGGCCCGATGGTGAAGACGGCGCTGCAGGCCGCCGACGCCGCCGCCGAGGAGGGCCGCTCGCTCGAGGTGGTCGACCTGCGCACCCTCTCCCCGCTGGACCTCGAGCCGGTGTTCGCCTCGGTCCGGCGCACCGGGCGCTGCGTCGTCGTGCACGAGGCCGGGGTGACCCTCGGCCTCGGCGCGGAGATCGCGGCCCGGGTCACCGAGGAGTGCTTCCACTCGCTGGAGGCGCCGGTGCTGCGGGTCGGCGGCTACGACGTGCCCTACCCGCCGGCCCGGCTGGAGGAGGAGTACCTGCCCGACCTGGACCGGGTGCTCGACGCCGTCGACCGCGCGATGGGGTTCTGATGGGCGCCCTGCAGCAGTTCCGGCTGCCCGATGTCGGCGAGGGCCTCACCGAGGGCGAGATCCTGCAGTGGCTGGTCGCCGTCGGCGACGAGGTGACGGTGAACCAGCCGCTGTGCGAGGTGGAGACCGCCAAGGCCGCGGTCGAGCTGCCCTCGCCGTTCGCCGGGACGGTCACCGAGCTGCTGCACGAGGCGGGCAGCACGGTCGACGTCGGCACGCCGATCATCACCATCGACACCGGCGGGGACGCCCCGGCCGACGGCGGACCGGCCGGCGGCGGAGCGGCCGAGCGGACCCCCAACCTCGTCGGGTACGGGCCGCGGGCCACCGAGGCACGCCGCCGGCCGCGCCGGTCGGGCACGACCGTGGCCGCGCGCGCGACCGCGCCGGCCGAGCCGCCCGCCCGGCCCCCGCTGCTGACCACCGTGCCCGACCTCCACACCAAGCCGATGCGCCACGGCGGCCTGGAGATGGGCCGCGCCGCCGAGGCGCACGCGACCGAGGCCGCGGCGGCGCCCGCCCGGCCCGTGCCGCACGGCACCGGCCGGCCGCGGCCGCTGGCCAAGCCGCCGGTGCGCAAGCTCGCCCGCGACCTCGGCGTCGACCTGGCGTCGGTCCCCGGCAGCGGCCCGGGCGGGGTGATCACGCGCGCCGACGTGACCGCCGCCGCCGCGCCCGAGGCGGCCACCGCCCCGGCGGCCACCGCCCCGGCGGCGCGGGCCGGCGAGCAGCGGATCCCGGTCACCGGCGTCCGCAAGCACACCGCCGCGGCGATGGTGGCCAGCGCGTTCACCGCCCCGCACGTGACCGAGTTCCTCACCGTCGACGTCACCCGGTCGATGAAGCTGCGCGAGCGGCTGGCGGCCCGGCCCGAGTTCGCCGGGGTCAAGGTCAGCCCGCTGCTGCTCGTGGCGAAGGCGCTGCTGCTCGCGGTGCGCCGGCACCCGGTGGTGAACAGCCGGTGGGAGGAGGAGACCCGGGAGATCGTCGTCCCCGCGCACGTGCACCTCGGCATCGCCGCGGCGACGCCGCGCGGCCTGCTCGTGCCCAACGTCAAGGACGCCGACCGGCTCCCGCTGCCGGAGCTGGCCCGGGCGCTGGCCGAGCTGACCGAGACCGCACGCGCCGGGCGCACCGCGCCGGCGGACATGACCGGCGGCACGATCACCATCACCAACGTCGGGGTCTTCGGCGTGGACACCGGCACCCCGATCCTCAACCCCGGGGAGTCGGCGATCCTGGCCTTCGGTGCGGTGCGCCCGATGCCCTGGGTGCACAAGGGCAAGGTGGTGCCGCGGCAGGTGACCACGCTGGCGCTGTCGTTCGACCACCGGGTGATCGACGGCGAGCTGGGCAGCCGGTTCCTGGCCGACGTCGGCGCCGTCCTGCACGACCCGGCGGCGGCGCTGGCGTTCTAACGCGATGACGGACCTGGGCCGGTTGCTCGACTTCGCCGCCGGCGCGCGGGTGCCCGAGGGCGGCTTCGGCTACCTGGACGCCGACGGCACGGTGGCCGACCGGCCGCAGGCGACCTGGATCGTCGCGCGGATGACCCACGTGTTCGGGCTGGCGCACCTGCTCGGCCGCCCGGGCGCGGCGGGCCTCGCCCGGCACGGGGTGACCGCGCTGCTCGACGGGCCGCTGCACGACGCCGAGCACGGCGGCTGGCGGGCCGCCGAGGACGACGACGCGAAGACCGCCTACGTGCACGCGTTCGTCGTCCTCGCCGGCGCGACCGCCACCACCGCCGGGATCGACGGCGGCCGGCAGCTGCTCGGGCAGGCCCTCGCGGTGTGGGACGGCCGGTTCTGGGACGACGCCGCGGGCCTCGCGGTCGAGGAGTGGGCCCGCGACTGGTCGGCGTGCGGCGACTACCGGGGCGCCAACGCCAACATGCACGGCGTCGAGGCGACGCTGGCCGCCGCCGACGCGCTGGCCGGGGAGGACCCGCTCGCGGCGACCCGGCTGCGGTCGCGGGCGCTGCGCACGCTGGAGCGCGTGGTGCACGGCTGGGCGCGAGAGCGGGAGTGGCGGCTGCCCGAGCACTTCACCGCCGCGTGGGAGCCGCTGCCCGAGCACAACCGCGACCGGCCGGCCGACCCGTTCCGCCCCTACGGCGTCACCGTCGGGCACCAGTTCGAGTGGGCGCGGCTGTGCCTGCACGCCCGCGCCGCGCTGGGGGACGCCGCACCGGGCTGGCTGCTCGGCGACGCCGTCGGCCTGTTCGACGCGGCGGCCGGCCGGGGCTGGGCGGCCGACGGGGCGCCCGGGTTCCCGTACACCCTCGGCTGGGACGACCGGCCGGTCGTCGTCGCCCGGATGCACTGGGTGCTGTGCGAGGCGATCGCGGCGGCCACGGTGCTGCACGCGGTCACCGGCGAGGAGCGGTACGCCGACCTGGCACGGGCGTGGCGGGAGCACGGCGAGGAGCGCTTCGCCGACCCGGCCACCGGCAGCTGGTTCCACGAGCTGACCCCGGCCGGTGAGGTCGCGCACGACACCTGGCCCGGCCGGCCCGACGCCTACCACCTGGCCCAGATGCTGCTGGTCGAGGGCCTGCCGGTCCGGGGGAGCGTCGCGTCGGCGCTGCGCTGACGCGTGTGTCCCGGGCGGGTCCGGGGGGTAGGTGGTGCACGACCGACATCCCGAGACAGGAGGAGGCCGACCGTGGCCAGCGTGCAGGAGTCCATCGACGTCGACGTCCCGATCCGGGTCGCCTACGACCAGTGGACGCAGTTCGAGTCGTTCCCCGAGTTCATGGGCGGCGTCGAGCGGATCACCCAGATCGACGACACCCACACCCACTGGGTCACCAGCATCGACGGGGTCAAGCGGGAGTTCGACGCCGAGATCACCGAGCAGCACCCCGAGGAGCGGGTGGCCTGGGCCAGCACCAGCGGCGACGCCAAGCACGCCGGTGTCGTCACCTTCCACCGCCTCGACGACGACAAGACCCGCGTCATGATCCAGATCGACTGGGAGCCGCAGGGCATCGTCGAGAAGGCGGGCGCGGCGCTCGGCTTCGACGACCGGCAGGTCAAGGCCGACGCCAAGCGGTTCAAGGAGTTCATCGAGAAGCGCGGCACGGAGACCGGCGCCTGGCGCGGCGACGTCTCCCGGCCCGACCAGCCGTAACCGCAGAGCCGGACAGCACGACGGCGCCCGCCCCCCTCGGCCGGGGGGCGGGCGCCGTCGTCGTGTCGCGGAGAGCTACTCCGCGTCGAGGTCCGCGGCCACCAGGTCGGCGATCCGCGCGAGGGTCGCCTCGTCGTCGCTGGTGACGACGACCTCCGCCCCCTGCTTCGCGCCGAGCGTCATGATCATCAACGCCGACCCGCCGTCGACGGGCACGCCGCCGGGGGTGGCCAGGGTGACCGGGACGCCGGACTTGGCGACGGCCTCGGCGATCAGGGCCGCCGGCCGGGCGTGCAGCCCGACGCGCGAGCCGACGGTGACGGTCTGACTGGGCATGGGTGCCTCTCCTCGCTGCTGGGGACGCTGGTCCATCATCTGGCCTCGCTGCAGGGTCCCATCGCGAGCTTGCGAGCGCTGGGGGGCAGCGAGGTCCTTGCTCAGGCGCGGGCCGGCTGGGCGGGGGCCGGGTGGGCGGGGGCGACCCCGGTGGCCGCGTGGGCGTGGCCGAGGTCGACGGCGTCCTCCGGGACGTCGTCCGCCCGGGGCCGGCCGATGCTCTTGAGCACGGTCACCGCGACGGCGCCGACGACCGTGCCGGCGAGCAGGGCGAGCAGGAACCAGACCACGCCGGTCATCGCGAAGAACACGAAGATGCCGCCGTGCGGGGCCCGCAGCTCGACGCCGGCCGCGGCCACGATCGCGCCGGTGGTCGCCCCGCCGAGCATCATCGAGGGGATGACCCGCAGCGGGTCGGCCGCGGCGAACGGGATCGCGCCCTCGGAGATGAACGACAGCCCGAGCAGCCAGGCGGCCTTGCCGTTGTCCCGCTCGGCCGGCGTGTAGAGGCTCGGGCGGATGACGGTGCTCAGCGCCATCGCCAGCGGCGGCACCATGCCGGCGGCCATGACCGTCGCCATGATGACCAGCGGCGTGCCGGTCGCGGCCGCCGTCAGGCCGGTGGTGGCGAAGACGTAGGCCGCCTTGTTCACCGGGCCGCCCAGGTCGAAGCACATCATCAGGCCGAGGATGATCCCCAGCAGGGCCGCGGAGGTGCCGGTCAGGCCCTCCAGCCAGTTGCCGAGGCCCTCCAGCGCGGCGGCCAGCGGCCGGCCGAGGACGACCGCCATCAGCCCGCTGGAGATGAGCGTCGCCAGCAGCGGGATGATCACCACCGGCTGCAGCCCCCGGACGCCGACCGGCAGCCTCCAGCGGCTGATCCACAGCGCGGCGAAGCCGGCGATGATGCCGCCGACCAGGCCGCCGATGAAGCCGGCGCCGACGGTGACGGAGACCGCGCCCACGACGAAGCCGGGGACGATGCCCGGCCGGTCGGCGATGGCGTAGGCGATGTAGCCGGCCAGCGCCGGGACGAGGAACCCGAAGGCCGCCTGGCCGAGCACGGTGCAGACCGCGCCCAGGTAGCCGAGGAACCCGTCGTTGAGGCCCTCGATCCCGGCCGCCGACGGCAGGTCGAAGAACGAGTTGTTGAGCACCCAGCTCAGGGCGTAGCTCTGGCCCTCGACGTCCGGGTTGTCGGTGACGATCCGGTAGCCGCCGAACAGGAAGCCCAGCGCGATGAGCAGCCCGCCGGCCGCGACGAACGGGATCATGTAGCTGACCCCGGTCAGCAGCCAGCGGCGGATCTCGGCCCCCGTCGACGGGCGCGGGCCGGCCGGGGCGGCGGCCTCGGCGCCGCCGGCGGTGCCGGGCACCCGGCGGGCGGCCGGGTCGTCGGCGGCGGCCAGCGCCTCGCGGACCATCGCGTCGGGCTCGTTGATCGCCCGCTTGGTGCCGGCCTGGACGACGGGCTTGCCGGCGAACCGGTCGCGGTCCTTGACGCCCACGTCGACGGCGAACACGACCGCGTCCGCGGCCCGGATCACCTCCGGGTCCAGCGGCGTGGAGCCCGAGGAGCCCTGCGTCTCCACGTGCAGGACGACGCCGGCGGCCTCCGCGGCCGCGGCCAGCTTGTCGGCGGCCATGTAGGTGTGCGCGATGCCGGTCGGGCAGGCGGTGACGGCCACCAGGCTGCGGGTCGCGGCGGTCGCCGCGGGCGCGGCGGGCGGGGCGGCCGGCGCGGGTGCGGCCGGTGCGGGGGCCGCGGCGGTGACCGGCTGCGGCGCCTCCTGCGGGGCCACCACCTCCTGCACCAGGGCGACGACCTCGTCGGCCGAGCCGGCCGCGTGCAGCGAGGCCACGAAGTCCGGCCGCACCAGCGCCCGGGCCAGCGCGGTCAGCAGGGTGAGGTGGTCGGCGTCGCCGTGCTCGGGCGCGGCGATGAGGAACACCAGGTCGGCCGGGCCGTCCGGGGCGCCGAAGGCCACCGCCGGGGCGAGCCGGGCGAAGGCCAGCGAGGCCTCGGTGACCGCGCCGGAGCGGCAGTGCGGGATGGCGATGCCGCCGGGCAGGCCGGTCGCGGCCTGCGCCTCGCGGGCGAGGGCGTCGCCGGCGAGTCCCTCGGCGGAGGTCGCCCGGCCGGCGCCGGCGACGAGCGCCGCCAGCCGGCGGACGACGTCCTCCTTGTCGGTGCCCAGGGCGGCGTCCAGGGCGACGAGCTCGCGCGTGATGAGTGCGGACATGCGGACCTCTCGGAAGGCGCGTCAGAGGGTGTCGCGCCCGGCGGGCGCGACGGGAGCGGGGGAGGGGGTCGGCTCCGCCGGGCGGAGCGGACCGGCGACGACGGAGGCGGCCACGCTGTCGACCTGCGCCGGGGTGGGGACGGCGGAACCGGGCAGGCCGGCCGCGGCGGCACCGGAGGCCACCGCGCGGCGCAGCCGCTCCACCGGGGGTGCGCCGGCCAGGTCGGCCAGCAGGTGCCCGGCGAGACTGCAGTCCCCGGCACCGACCGTGCTGCGCACGGCGATCCGCGGCGGGCGGGCGGTGAAGCGGCCGCCCGCCGCGGTCGACAGGAGGGCGCCCTCGGCGCCCAGGGTGAGGAGCACCTCGGCGACGCCGCCGGCGTGCAGACCGTCCACGGCGGCCAGCAGGGCGGCCGGGTCGGCGGCGAGCGCGGCCTCGTCGGTGCCGGCGACCTGGGCCAGCTCCTCGGCGTTGGGCTTGAGCAGGTCCGGCGCCGCCGTGGGGCCGGCCGCCAGCAGCGCCAGCAGGGGGGCCTCGGAGGTGTCGACGGCGATCCGCGCGCCGGTGGGGCGCAGGGCCGCGACCAGCTCGGCGTACCAGTCGACCGGCGTCCCCGGCGGCAGCGAGCCGGCCAGCACCACCCACGCCGCGTCCGCCGCCGCGCGCAGCAGCGCGTCGGTGAGCGCGGCGCGGGTCGCCGCGTCCAGCGGGGCGCCGGGCTCGTTGAGCTTGGTGGTGGTGCCGTCGGGCTCGGTGAGGCTGTAGTTGGTGCGGACCGGGGCGGGCACGTCGACGGTCGCCATGGGCAGCGCCAGCCGGCGCAGCGCGGTCACGATCGGGTCGTCGAGCGCCGCGGGCAGCACCGTCACGACCTCGCCGCCGGCCGCCGCCAGCGCGCGGGCGACGTTGACGCCCTTGCCGCCCGGCTCCGTGGAGCTGGTGCCCAGCCGGGCGACCGCCCCGCGCTCGAGCGCGCCCGGGAGCACGAGGGTGCGGTCCATGCTCGGGTTGGCGGTGAGGGTGACGACCCGGGTCCTGCCGCGGCCGCCCGCTGCGCTCGCGAGCTCGCTCACGCGACCACGACCTCGACGCCCGCCGCCTCCAGCGCGGCGACCGCCGCGGGATCGGCCTCGGCGTCGGTGACCAGCACGTCGACCTGCTCGACGGTGGCGAAGCGGACCAGGTGCTCGCGGCCGAGCTTGCTGCTGTCGGCGAGCACCACCACCCGGTGCGCGGCCCGCACCATGGCCCGCTTGACCGAGGCCTCGGCCTCGTCCGGGGTGGTGCAGCCGTGCTCGGCGGTGACGCCGTTGGCGCCGAGGAAGGCGACGTCGAGCCGCAGCTCGCCGAGGGCGCGGACGGGGGTCTCGCCGACCGCGGTCTGGGTGATGCCGCGGACCCGCCCGCCCAGGACGTGCAGGGTGAGGCCGGGCGCGGTGGACAGCCGGGCGGCGATCGGCACGGAGTTGGTCGCGACGAACAGCCGCCGGTCCGGGGGCAGCACCTCGGCCAGGGCGGCGGTGGTGCTCCCGCCGTCGAGGAGCAGGCTGCCGTCCGTGTCCGGGAGCAGGTCGAGCGCCGCGGTGGCGATCTTGCGCTTCTGCTCGTGGCGGCTGGCCGTCCGCTCCCCGAGGGCGGTCTCGGCGAGGGTCAGCGCCCCGGCGGGCACCGCGCCGCCGTGCACGCGGCGCAGCGTGCCCGTGCGCTCGAGGAGGGCGAGGTCCCGGCGGATCGTCTCGGTGGTGACGCCGAACTCCTCGGCCAGCGCGGTGACCGCGACGCGGCCGCGGTCGGCCACCAGTCCCGCGATCGCCTGCTGGCGCTCCTCGGCGTACACCGCGACCCCATCCTGTTCGTATGCCCGGTTCGTTGGTTTCTTGTCTGTGTTGGTGTTGTTCTACGTTGGTTACGTTGACAAGTCAACACCGATTCGTGATGGTGGTCACCAGCACGGACCGACGTCGCTCCGTCTCCCCGCCCCTGCGCCCCAGCGAGGTACCGATGTCCTCTCCCGTCGCCGCACCGCCGTCGTCGCCGACCGTGCTGACCGGCACCCCCGTGGTCCCCGGGGTGGCGTGGGGGCCCGTGGTCCGCCCGTCCGGTGCGGTGCGGCTGCCCGACGAGCCGGCCGGTCCGGTCGCCGAGGCCGAGCGCGCGGGGGAGAAGGAGCGCTTCGCCGCGGCCGCCGCGGTCGTCGCCGACCGGCTGGCCGCCCGGGCCGGCGCGGCGACCGGCGCCAGCGCCGAGGTGCTGGCGGCCACCGCGGGGCTGGCCCGCGACCGGGGGCTGCTGGCCGCGGTGGAGCAGCGCATCGACGCCGGCTCGCCCGCCGCGGTCGCGACCGTGGCGGCCGCCCAGCAGTTCGTCGACCTGTTCGCCGGGCTCGGCGGGCTGATGGCCGAGCGCGTCACCGACGTCCGCGACGTCCGGGACCGGATCGTCGCCGAGCTGACCGGCCAGGGGGAGCCCGGCGTGCCCGCGCCCGCGGAGCCGTCGGTGCTGCTGGCCGACGACCTCGCGCCGGCCGACACCGCGGGCCTGGACCCGGCCCGGATCACCGGGCTGGCGACCACCCAGGGCGGTGCGACCAGCCACACGGCGATCATCGCCCGGCAGCTCGGGCTCCCCTGCGTGGTCGCCGTCGCCGGGCTGGACGACGTCCCGGCGGGCGCGACCGTCCTGCTCGACGGCGAGCACGGCACCGTCACCGTCGCCCCGGACGAGGCGACCGCCCGCGCCCGGGTCGCCGAGGCCCGCGAGATCGCCGCGGCGCTGGCGGCCTACCGCGGGCCCGCGGTCACCCGGGACGGCGTCGCCGTCCCGCTGCTGGCCAACGTGCAGGACGGCGCCGGTGCCCGGCTGGCGGTGGACGCCGCGGCCGAGGGGGTCGGGCTGCTGCGGACCGAGCTGGCGTTCCTGGGCCGGGCGGAGGAGCCCTCGGTCGCCGAGCAGGCCGACGGTTACGCCGAGGTCCTCGCCGCCTGCGCGGGGCGGCGGGTCGTCGTCCGCACCCTGGACGCCGGCTCGGACAAGCCGCTGGCCTTCGCCACCCCGCCGGCCGAGGCGAACCCGGCCCTCGGCGTCCGGGGGCTGCGGGTGGCCCGCCGCGACCCGGGCCTGCTGGAGCGGCAGCTCGACGCGATCGCCGAGGCCGCCCGGCGGACCGGCGAGGTCCCGTGGGTGATGGCGCCCATGGTCGCCACCGAGGCCGAGGCCGCCGACTTCGCCGCGCGGGTCCGCGCCCGCGGCCTGGTGCCCGGGGTCATGGTGGAGGTGCCGTCGGCAGCGCTGCTGGCCGACCGCCTGCTGCGGCACGTCGACTTCCTGTCGCTGGGCACCAACGACCTGTCCCAGTACACGCTGGCCGCCGACCGGCTCTCCGGCGAGCTCGCCGACCTCACCGACCCGTGGCAGCCCGCGCTGCTCGCCCTGGTGCGGCACACGGCCGAGGCGGGCGCCCGGGCCGGGCGGCCGGTCGGCGTGTGCGGCGAGGCGGCGGCCGACCCGCTGCTGGCGTGCGTCCTCGTCGGCCTGGGCGTGACGTCGCTGTCCTGCGCCGCGTCGTCGGTCGCCGGCGTGGGTGCCCGCCTCGCCACGGTGACCGCGGACGCCTGCCGGCGGGCGGCGGAGGCGGCGCTGGCGGCGGCCGACCCCGCCGCAGCCCGGGCCGCCGCGCGGGCCGCCCTCGCCGCCGGATGAGGCGGCCGCACCCCCCCATGGGGTGAACTTCCGCAGGCGTGCGAGCGAACACGCCTGCGATCCTTCGGAATATTGGTGGCGCGACCTGCTTTACTACGGATGTCCGCGAACGACGAACACCCGGAGAGAGCACCATGAGCACCGTGTCCACCTGGCGTCAGCGTCGGCAGGCCTCGCGCACCCGCCGGGCCCTGGAGCGCGCGCTGTTCCGTGCCCCCAGCCCCGCGCTGCGCGACGAGCTGCTGACCATCGCCAACGGCCGCTGAGCCACCGCGACGCGAGCGACCCCGGCCCCTCGAGGGGCCGGGGTCGCTGCGCGTCGGGGGTCAGTGCAGCGCGTGCACGACCGCGTGACCCCGCCCGCGGCTCATCATCCAGCGGTTGACCGGCAGGGTGACCACGAAAGCCACGGCGAGCGCGAACGCCAGCGCGCCCCAGAACAGGACGTCGGCCAGCCCGGCCTCCATCGCCCCCGGCACGGCCACCAGGACGCCGTTGTCCACGAGCTCCATCACCGCGATCGAGGCGGTGTCCGCGGCGAGCGCGACCCTGACGGCGGCCCGGAACGGCAGGCCGGCGCGGAGCACGCCGCGCATCGTCAGGGCGTAGCCGAAGACGAAGGCCAGGGCGACGGCGAGCGCGACGGTCGCCCCGGTCGACCACCCCAGGCTCGTGCCGATCACCACGCCGAGCACCTCGCCGATCGCACAGCCGGTGAGGCAGTGCAGCGTCGCCTGCGCGGCGGTGGACCAGCTCACCCGCCCGGCAGCGGTGGTGTGGGCGTGGGCGCCCGCGTGCGCGTCGGCCTCGACGGGCCAGGCCTCCGCGGTTGGGTGGCGGTGCTCCATGGCGGCCTCCTCGCGATCCGTTCTAGTACCCCCCGGGGGTATATGCATTGGTACGCCGCCCGGGCGAGGCCGTCAACCCCCTGCCGCCGTCTCCCCCCGTCGGGGCGGAGCGCTCAACCGCCGGGCCCGTCGTGCCGATCCGGAGCAGGTGAGGACTCCCGACCGCGGCGGCGCGCTGCGGCGCCGGCACCGCGCCACCCCGCCCGCCGTCGAGCCGGACGGGACGACGGCGGTCCGCCTGGCGGCGTTGCAGGCGGCCGCCTCCGGGCTGGCCGCGGGGGCCGAGCCCCTCGACGCCCTCGACCACCTGCTGGCCTGCGCGGCCGAGGCGCTGCCCGGGGCCGGGCTGCTGCTGGCCGCCACGCCCCCGGACGGGGCCGGCGTGCTGTCGCGCGCCGTCGGGGTGCCCGCCGGGCAGGTGCCCGGCCTGGCCGCGGTGCTGCTGTCCGGCAGCGCGCCCGGCCCGGGCGCCGTCGTCGTCGACGTGGTCTGCGGCCGGCGCTGGCTGGGCCGGCTCGCCGCCCTGCCCGCCGCCGCGCCGCCGGCCGAGCCGGCGCCGACGGCGGAGCCCGCGCCGGCCGACGCGGCGCCGGTGCTGCAGGCCTCGGCCGGGCTGGTCGCTGCCGTCCTGGAGCGCTGGGCCGCCGCCGAGGACGCACGGCGCGAGGCGGCCCGCGCCGCCGCGCTGACCGCGCTGGGGACGGCCCTGGCCGGCGCCCCGGACGCGACCGCCGCGTGCGTCGAGGCCGCCGGGGTGCTCCCGGCCGCCGTCGGGTGCGACCGGGCGAGCCTGCTGCTGTGGGAGGCCGGGACCGGGCGGCTGCGCGCCGTCGCGGGCGCCGGGGCCGCCGAGGCCGTCCCGCTGGAGCTCTACGCCGAGGAGACCCCCGAGCTGGTGGGGATGCTGACCGACCGGGCGCCCCGGGTGCTGCGCTGGGAGACGTGCAGCCCGGCGGTGCGGGACCTGCTGGGCGCCGGCGGGACCACCGACGCCCTGGCGGTGCCGCTGGTCGCCGGCGACGTCTTCCTGGGCGTGGCCGCCGCGAGCTGGCCGGCCGGCGGCGCGCCGGCCGGGCTGGAGGGCGAGCACCTCGACCGGCTGCGCGGCGTCGCCGACCAGGTGGCGGTCGCGCTGGACCGGATCCGGCTGGCCGACACGCTGCGGCACCGGTCCACCCACGACGCCCTCACCGGGCTGCCCAACCGGGAGCTGCTGCGGCAGCGGCTCGAGGCGGCGCTCACCGCCGTCCGCGCCGACCAGCACGTCGGCGTCCTCTGCTGCGACCTCGAGGGGTTCGTGGCGGTGAACACCGAGCACGGCGCCGCGGCCGGCGACGAGCTGCTCCGCCAGGTCGCCGCGCGGCTGCGGGCCGCCGTCCGTCCGGCCGACACCGTGGCCCGGGCCGGCGCCGACGAGTTCGTCGTCGTCCTGCCGGGCCTGACCGCCGCCGGGGACGTCGAGGCGGTGCTGACCCGGGTCCGCGCCTGCTTCCGCGAGCCGTTCCGGCTGGCGCGCCGGCCGGTGGAGGTGGCCACCGCCGTCGGCGTCGCCGTCCACTCCGGCGAGTGGGGCGTGGCCGACGACCTGCTCGCCGCCGCCCAGGCCGACTGCCGCCGGGCGGGCTAGTCGCGCAGCCGGGCCCGCAGCGCGGCCTGCTCGGCCGGGCCGAACCCGTGCGCGGTCAGCCAGCCGGCCGGTCCGCCGTGCCGCTCGTCGAGCAGGTCCAGCACGCGGGCCATCGTGTCGGCGCGCGGGGTGTGCCGGGCCAGGTCGGAGTGGTCCATGTCGCCGCGGTAGGTCGGCGAGCTCGCCAGCTTGGCGACCAGGGCCTCGATGACGTCGGCGGTCATCGCGTAGTCGGCGACGATCTCCTCGTGCGGCACGCCGGCCACGGCGAGCGAGAAGGCCACGATGACGCCGGTGCGGTCCTTGCCGGCCGCGCAGTGCACGACCGAGGCGCCCTCGGCGGCGGCCAGGGCGCGCAGCGCGCCCACCACGTTCTCCGGCCGGTGGTCCAGGTAGCCGAGGTAGGAGCGCACGGCCGGCGGCTCGTCCTCGTCCTGCTCGGCGACCTGCCGGGGCAGCAGCGACTCCAGCCAGCCGCCGGGCAGCTCGGGCGCCTCGGCCTCCTCGACGGCGAAGACGTCGGTGTGGTGGCCGCGCTCGGGGAGCAGGCTGAAGTGCCGGTGGGTCACCTCCGGGACCGCGCGCAGCGGGCCGCGGCCCTCCAGGAGCACCTCGGCGGTGCTGCGCAGGTCGACGACCTCGCGGAGGCCCAGCTCGCCGACCAGCCGGCGCACGTCGTCCGCGCTGAGGGTCTGCAGGTTGTCGCTGCGCAGGACGCGCCCGTGCCGCGTCGTCCCTCCGTCGAGAGTGGGCAGCCCGCCCAGGTCCCGGGTGTTGGTGGTCCCGTCGAGGGTGAGCCAGCGGTCGGTGCGCACGGGGTCGGCGGAGCGAGAGGTCACGTCCCGACGGTACGGCGCTCCGGGGACGGGACGGTGACGGGCGGGTGGCCGCCGAGCAGCGCCGCGCAGACGTCGAGCAGCCGCCGCCGCAGGCCGGCGCCGCGCGCGGCGAGCTCCCGCTGCCG
The DNA here is from genome assembly GCF_054050575.1 of Blastococcus sp. SYSU D00868. Classification (NCBI taxonomy): domain Bacteria; kingdom Bacillati; phylum Actinomycetota; class Actinomycetes; order Geodermatophilales; family Geodermatophilaceae; genus Blastococcus; species Blastococcus sp. SYSU D00868. The sequence goes on along the minus strand of NZ_JBJGZO010000009.1, from coordinate 112,081 downwards.
GCGCGCGTACTCCGCGCGGCCCTCCGGCGTCTCCACCGCGACCGCCGGCTCCCCGTAGCCGCTCAGGTCGTAGGGGGAGGCCTGCATGTCCAGCACCCGGACGTCGGCGGCCAGCGCGAAGCAGTCCAGCGCCAGCTCGCCGGGCACGGCCGGGCCCAGCTTGAGCGACCACTTGTGCAGGTCCATCCCCGCGTGCAGGCAGCCCGGCTGCTCGAGGTCCACCTGGGTGGCCCGGGTGGGCTGCAGCGCGTTGCGGCCGACGGCCTCCGGGGTGAAAAAGCGGAACGCGTCGTAGTGGGTGCAGCGGATCGGGTGCGCCTCGACCACGGCGTCGGTACCCGCCCGGCCCAGCCGCAGCGGCAGCGGGTGCCGGCGCTCGCCGGCGCGGTAGACCATCGCCCACTCGTGCAGCCCGAAGCAGCCGGTGAAGGCGGGCCGCCCCGCGGTCGCGGCCAGCAGCCGGGCGACGAACCGCACCGTGTCGCCGCGGTCGGCCAGGTAGGCGTCGGCGTCCAGGGCGACCACGCCGTCGGCGTCCGTGGCGTACCAGCGGGTGCCGCCCTGCGGCGCCGGCGTCCCGTCGTCCGCGGGCAGCAGCGCGGCCCCGGCCCCCGGGTGCCAGCGGCGCAGCAGCGCCGGGCGGGTGTCGTAGTAGGTGTAGAGGAAGTCCTCGACCGCGTGCGTCTCCCCGCGCGCCCGGCGGGCGCGGTGCCCCGCCGTCAGCGCGTCGGCGCGCTCGGCGTGCGCCGCGGCCCGCCGTCCCCACTCGCCCGCCGGGAGGCGGGCGGGCGGGAGGTCGGACGGCACCCGTCCACGATAGGAGGGGTGCCGTCCGCGGGGTCAGGACGCGTCGTTGCCGCCGCGGACGACGGAGTCGTCGCGCTGCGCCTCGTCGTCCGTGGTGAGCGTCGTGTCGAGCTCGCCGCGGTCGCCGGCGTTGTCGCCGGTCTGCCCGTCGATCAGGTTCTCGCTGCTGTCGGCGGTGTCCGGGGACTCGCCGTAGCCGGTGCTCTGGGGTTCGCTCATGTCGTCTCCTCGGGTCGCGTCCGCCGGCTCATTCCCCGCCGGGCGGATCGGCACGCTCGGAGAGGGCGACGTCACCCACCGCGCGGGCGGGCAGGTCGTCGCCGTGCTCGGCGTCGCGCTCGAGGGCGTCCTCGCGGGTGAGCGGCACGTCCTCGAAGGAGGCGCCGCTGTCGCCGTCGTCGCCGGTGGCGGAGGACGTGCCGACGTCCTGCTGGATGCGGTCGCTGCCCTGGGGGTCGGTCATGCGGTCCTCCATGCCCGCCGGGGCCGCCCCCACACGCGGCGAGGGCCGCCTCCCGGCGGGGGAGACGGCCCTCGCTCGTGACGTGCTGGAGCGGCCGTCGTGCAGGGGCCCACCGCGAGCTCGCGAGCGGTGGGGGGCACGGGGGTCCTCCGTCAGAACGCGGCCTCGTCGACCTCCATGAGGGAGTTGTCGGTGGCCTCGACGATGGCCCGCTCCCCGGCCAGGCGCGGCAGCACCTGGCTGGTGAAGAAGCGGGTGGCGGCGAGCTTGCCCTCGTAGAAGTGCCGGTCGCGCTCGCTGACCTCGCCGGCCAGCGCGGCCAGGGCCACCTCCGACTGGCGGATCAGCAGCCAGGCGGTGACCAGGTCGCCGACGGCCAGCAGCAGGCGGGAGGTGTTCTGGCCGATCTTGTAGACGTTGGCCATGTCGTCCTGCGCGGCGGTCAGGTGCCCGAACATCGCCGTGAGCATCGTCTGGACCTCGCCGAGGGCGGTCGCCAGGTGCGCCCGCTCCTCCTTGAGCCGGCCGTTGCCGGCCTCGGCCTCGATGGTCCCCTGGATCTGGGAGGCCAGCCAGGTCAGCGCGACGCCGCCGTCCTTGACGATCTTGCGGAAGAAGAAGTCCTGGCCCTGGATCGCCGTGGTGCCCTCGTAGAGGGTGTCGATCTTGGAGTCCCGGATGTACTGCTCGATCGGGTAGTCCTGCAGGTAGCCCGAGCCGCCGAGGGTCTGCAGCGACTCCTGGGTGAGCAGCTGGGTGGCGCGCTCGGAGCCGAAGCCCTTCACCACCGGCAGCAGCAGGTCGTTGACGCGGGCGGCGAGCCGCGCCTCCTCGCTGTCGGCCTGCCCGGCGGCCTGGGCCTCCACCACCTGGTCGCGGAAGCTCGCCGCGTACAGGTACAGGGCCCGCATGCCCTCGGCGTAGGACTTCTGCAGCATCAGCGAGCGGCGCACGTCCGGGTGGTGGGTGATGGTCACCCGCGGGGCGTCCTTGGCGGTGGCGGCCATGTCGGCGCCCTGCACGCGGTTCTTCGCGTAGTCCAGGGCCACCTGGTAGCCGGCCGACAGCGTCGCGATCGCCTTGGTGCCGACGAACATGCGCGCGTACTCGATGATCTTGAACATCTGGGCGATGCCGTCGTGCACCTCGCCGACCAGCCAGCCCTTGGCCGGGACCGGTCCGTCGCCGAAGGTGACCTCGCAGGTCGTGGAGACCTTGAGGCCCATCTTCTTCTCGACGTTGGTGACGTAGACGCCGTTGCGCTCGCCGAGCTCGCCGGTCTCGACGTCGACGTGGAACTTGGGGACGACGAACAGCGACAGGCCCTTGGTGCCCTGCTTCGCGCCCTCGGGGCGGGCCAGCACCAGGTGGATGATGTTGTCGCTCAGGTCGTGCTCGGCCGAGGTGATGAACCGCTTCACGCCCTCGATGTGCCAGGACCCGTCGGCCTGCTGCACCGCCTTGGTGCGGCCGGCGCCGACGTCGGAGCCCGCGTCGGGCTCGGTGAGCACCATGGTGGCGCCCCACTGGCGGTCGATCATGAGCTCGGCGAGCTTCTTCTGCTCGGGGGTGCCCAGCTCCCACAGGACGGTGCCGAACGTCGGGCCGGAGCCGTACATGAACACGGCCGGGTTGGCGCCGAGGATCATCTCGAAGGCGGCCCACCGCAGCGCCACGGGAGCGCCGAAGCCGCCGAGCTCCTCGGGCAGGTCCAGCCGGAACCACTCGCCCTCGGCGAGGGCCTGCACCGACTTCTTGAACGCCTCGGGCAGGACGACGGAGTTCGTCGCCGGGTCGAACTCCGGCGGGTTGCGGTCGGCCTCGGTGAAGGACGCCGCGATGGGGCCCTCGGCCAGTCGGCGGATCTCGGCGAGCACGCCGCGCGCGGTCTCGGCGTCCATCTGGGCGAAGGGCCCGGTGCCGAACCTGTCCTTGGTGTCGAGGAACTCGAAGAGGTTGAACTCGAGGTCCCGCAGGTTCGCGGTGTAGTGGCTCATGCGCGTGTGGCTCCCGTGCTCCATGCCCGTGTACGGCGGGTCCGTACCCGCCAGTAACAAACGCTATTACCGGTCGGTAACAACGGCAAGCGTGCCGGCCCGCGACACGCTCGGACGGAGGAGGACGGGGACGCGCGACGGCGCCGGCCCGGGCGGGCTGGCGCCGGACGCGCGGTCAGGCGGGCTGGGGCTGCTGCCCGATGGACGCCGGGTCCACCAGCCCGAGCTGCACGAGGAAGTCCAGCTGGTCGAAGTAGAGCGCGTGCGAGACGGCCACCCCGCCGGCGACGGTCAGCACGTCGCACTCCCGCAGCCGGATGCGGCGCCCCGTGGCCGGCAGCTCGTCGCCGTCCGGCAGCGCCAGCGGGCCGGTGTGCGTGGCGACGAGGTGCCCCCGGTCGACGGCGGTGTCCCCGGCCTCCAGCTGGGTCGGCAGCTCGAACGTCGTGTCGGGGAACGCGCGCAGGAAGCCCATCAGGTACTCGACGACGCCGGCGCGCCCCTCGATGCGCCCCTCGTCGGGGGTGTCGAGGACGGCGTCGTGCGCGTAGAGCCGGCCGAGCTCGTCGGCGTCCCCGGCCGACAGCGCGGCGGTGATGCGGTCCATGATCTCCCGTGCCTGGCCCATGACGGCTCCCTCCGTCGCCGGACCGGCCGGCGGCCGCCGGCCGGGGAACGGGAGCGATCCTCGGGCGGGGCCGGGGCGGCGACCAGGGTCGTCGGTCGCTGGGCGCGGGGGCGGGCGCCGGCGGCGCGGGTTCAGCGGTGGCGGCGCCGGGTCAGCGGTTCCGGCGCCGGGCGCGCAGGACCGCGCCGGCCAGGCCCGCCACGAGGGCGCCGAGGACCGCCGCGATCAGCAGGGCGAGCACCAGCGGGGCGTCGACGTTGCCGAAGACCAGGCTGATGTCGACGGTCTGGGTGTTGAAGACGACGAACAGCACCAGCACGACGGTGACGAAGAGCAGGAGCGCCAGCGCCGCGCTCCGCCCGACCGTCTTGCCGGTGGATCGGCCCGTCGTCGCGGGCGCGCCGGTGCCGGTGCGGCCGGGTGCCCCGGCCGTGCCGCCCGGGGCGCCCAGGGGTGCACCGCCGGCGGGGCCACCGGGTGAGCCGTGGCCGCCCGGGGCACCGGGGGCCCGCGGCGCGCCGGGGGTGGGGCCGGGATAGGGGTCCGCGGGGGAGCCAGGCGTCGTCACGCCGTCCAGTCTGCCCCTCGAAGGGCAGGTCAAACGGGCGCGAGCGCGCGATCAGTGCGCGTCGGGCTCCGTGCCGGCCGGCGGCCAGGCGGGGCCGGCGATCCCGTCGGCCGGGCCCTCGGTGGCGCCGAGCGACTCACGGTCCTCGCCGGGCGCCTTCTCGGCGCCCAGTGGCTTCGCCTCCCGCTCGGATCCGGCGTTGTCGGCGTCAGGCATCGTCATGGGTCGGCCCGTGCCCGCCCGGCCCCGAGGGGAAACCGGGGGACGGCACGTGGCCGCGGTGCGGTCCGCAGGACCGCCGTGTCGCGGCTCAGTCGCTCAACGCGGGGCCGGCCTCGTGGCGCGGGTGGCCCTGGGTGCGCTCGCGCTGCTTCATCCGCGCCTCGTAGACGTGCCGGTCGCCGCCGGACAGCTCGTTGCGCGCCCGCTCGTCGAACGCGCGGAAGGTCGACCAGTAGCTGGCGTCGTAGTCCTCGACGATCTGGAAGGTCCAGCGGTCGGCGATCACGTTGCGGCCGACGAGGTCGCGGTCGAGGTCGTCGGCGAGCTCGGTGTGGCCGGCCTTGCGGAAGAGTTCGACGGCGTCCTGGAGCAGGAGGTCGGCCTTGCCGGAGTGCTGGTGGAACCCGTAGAGCTGGCCGCGGGCCTGCTCGATGGTCTCCAGGGCCTCCGAGAGCTTGCCGAGGCCCTCCACGGTGGTGTCGTCGAGGTCCGGACGGCTGCGGTCGTTCGTCACCCCTGCATCCTGCGGTCCGGCAGGTCCGGCCGCGCGTCCAGAGGGGACGGCGGTGGTCAGACGGCCGCGGGGGCGGCCACCGCGGCGTCGATCAGCCGCTCGGCCAGCTGGCGCCCGTGGGCTGCCGGGCCGTCCGGGCCGAGCAGGCCGCCGGAGAGGTACATGCCGTCGATGACCAGGTGGATCTGCGCGGCCAGGTCCTCGCCGGCGCCGGGCAGCAGCTGGTCGGCGAGGCGCTCGAGGCGCGCGTGCAGCTCGAACTTGTAGTCGGCGGCCGCGCTGCGGGCCGGGTGCGTCGGGTCGTCGTACTCGCTGCTCACGTTGGTGAAGGGGCAGCCGCGGAAGCCGGCGCGGGTGACGTCGCGCTCGACGATGTCCACGACGGCCAGCAGCGCGGCGCGGGCGTCGCCGTCTAGGCGCGCGAGCTCGGCGTCGACGGCGGCGAGCACGGTGGCGGCCTTGCGGGCGAGGTAGGCGCCGACGAGCTCGTCCTTGCTCTTGAAGAGCCGGTAGACGGTCATCTTCCCGAGCCCGGTCTCCCGGACCAGCTCGTCCATGCCCACGCTGCGCGAGCTGCGCGCGGCGAACAGCCGCTCCGCGGTGTCGAGGACGATCGCCTGCCGCTCCGCGCGGCTGCGGCGGACGGGCACGCCGTCGGGGCCGGAGGCGTCGGCGGGAGCGAGGGAGAGGGCGGCTGCGGTCACGTCCGGATCGTGCACCGGGTCGTGACGGAGCAGTTCGCGGCACGCCGGTCGGTCGGCCAGGTTGGTTGCACTGGGTGACGAGAGGCGCCCGGGTGGGCCGGGGCTCCGGGTGTCGGTGGGACTTCTGTGACGATGCGTGACGCCGCGTCAGGGGTGCGAGGTGCCCGCGTGGCCCCGCCCGGTCGCTCCCGCCGGGCTCCGCGAGGCCGGCGGCGTGCGTCAGGCCCGGCGGATCCGGCGGGGGTTGGCGAGCAGGCGCGAGACGGGACCGGCCGTCGACTGCTGGTCACGGGCCTCGTCGACCAGCTGGTCCACGGTGTCCTCGGTCGCTACTCGGGCGTCGCGCTGCGTGTCCTCCATGCAACACAGGGTCCCCTCCGGACACCGCCGGAAAACAGCCCCCGGGGAGTGAGATGCAGCCCAAAGGCTGAGATCTCCCTCACAGCGCGGTCGCGCGGCCCGTCGTCGGGACGGCGTCGTGGGTGTGCCCGCCGGCGTGCCCGGGGCCGGGGTGCGGCCGGCTGCCGCGCCGCCGGGTCCCCACCAGGACGCCGGCCCAGACCAGCACCGAGACGGTGACGACGAAGAAGCTCGGCGGCAGGTCGACCATCGCCGCCAGGACCAGGCCCACCCAGACCGACAGCAGCGCGACCCCGACGGCGATGCCCGCCACGCGCCCGGGCCGGGCGGTCAGCCGCAGGCCGGTCGCCGCCGGGGTGACGACGAGCCCGAACAGCAGCAGCGTGCCCACCACCTGGACCGCCATCGTGATCGTCAGGGCCAGCAGGACGACGAAGGCGACGCCGAGGGCCCGCACCGGGACGCCGCGGGCCTCGGCGACGGCCGGGTCGACCGAGGCGAAGACCAGCGGTCGGGCGATCAGCGCGAGCGCCAGCGCGACCGCCGCGGTGAAGAGGGCGAAGAGGGTCAGCTCGCCGTCGGAGACCGCGAGCAGGTTGCCGAACAGCACCGACGTCGTCGTGCTCGCGTTGGCGCTGGCCAGCGAGCCGAACAGGACGCCGAGGCCGGTGGCGAAGGCGAGCACGGTGCCGGTGGCGATCTCCCGCTCGGCGACCCGGCGCCCGAGCAGGCCGATGAGCAGACCGCCGCCGACGCAGAACACCGCCAGGCCCAGCGTGATCGGGGCGCCGACCAGGATGGCGCCGGTGGCGCCGGGGAAGCCGATGTGCGCCAGCGCGTGCGCGGCGAAGGCGTTGCTGCGGGTGACGACGAAGTAGCCGAGCAGCCCGGCGGCGACGGCGACCAGCGACCCGCCGATCAGCGCGTTGCGCATGAAGTCGGTCTGCAGCACCTCCCACCAGTCGGACTGGAACTGCACGGCGGCGGCGAGCGCGCTCATGCGAGGTCCGGCCCGGTGGCGCGGGTGAACAGGTCGCCCTGCGCCGTCCGCACGACGCGCACGGTGGTGCCGTACAGGTGGGTCAGCAGGTCCTCCTGGACCACCTCGCCGATCGGGTCGTGGTGGGGGTGCCCGTCGAGCAGGTAGACGGCGTCGGTGAGGACCGGCAGCAGCGGGTTGAGGTCGTGCGCGACGACCATGATCGTGACGTCGCGCTCGCGGCGCAGCTCGCCGAGGAGGGTCACGATCTCCTGCTGGTTGCGCAGGTCGAGGTTGGCCAGCGGCTCGTCGAGCAGCAGCAGCTCGGCGTCGTCGACGATCGCCTGGGCGATCGCCACCCGCTGCTGCTGGCCGCCCGAGAGCTCGGACATGCGCCGGTCGGCGTACCCGAGCGCGCCGACGCGGCGCAGCGCCTCGTCGACGCGCGCCCGCTCGGCGGCCGTGGTCCGGCGCAGGCCGAAGCGGTGGCCGGTGACGCCGAGGGTGACCAGGTCGCGGCAGCGGATCGCGTCGCCGAGGGCCGCGGTGTAGTTCTGCGGCACGTAGCCGATCCGCCGGTCGCCGCGGCGCGGCGTCGCGCCCAGCACCTCCACCCGGCCGGCGGCGACGGGCAGCAGGCCGAGCGCGACCTGGAACAGGGTGGTCTTGCCGGCGCCGTTGGGGCCGATCACGCCGACGACCGCGCCGGCGGGCACGGCCAGGGTGCCCTCGGACCAGACCGTCTGCCCCCCGCGGACGACGCTGACGTCGTCGAGGACGAGGGCCGGCGGCCGCACCACCCCCTCCGCCCCGGCTGGGGCGAGCCCGGCGGGGACGCTCATGCCTCGTCCGCGAGGGCGTCGGAGAGTGCTCCCAGTTGCGCGACCTGCCACTCGACGAACGAACCGTCGTCCTCCGGCGCGGATTCCGTGACGTCCACGACGGGGACGTCGGCCTCCTCGGCGGCGGCCCGCAGCTGCTCGGGGAGGCTGCCGGCGGTCTGGGCGTTGTAGACCAGGACGTCGACCCGGCCCTCGGCGAGGGCGGCGGCGAACGCGGCGAGGTCCCCGGGCGCCGGCTCCCCCTCGTTGCCGACGGCGTCGCGGTAGCCGGCCGGGGTGGCGTCGGTCAGGCCGACCGCGCGGGCGGTGCGGTCGAACACCGGCTCGGTGGCGGCGTAGGTGCGCCCGGCGGCGAGCTCGCGCAGCCGGGCCAGCGCGGCGACGTAGGGCTGCAGCTCGGTGGTGAACAGCTGGCGCTGCTGCTGCAGGTAGGGCGCGGCGTCGGCGGAGAGGTCGGACAGCGCCCGGGTCACCGCGTCGGCGAACCGCGGGACCAGTTCGGGCTCGTACCACAGGTGCGGGTCGTCGCCGGTCCGGGCGCCGGCCACCTCGGCGACCTCGAGCACGACCGGCCGGGGCGAGACGCCGTCGGCGGCGTCGGCGGCCCACTGGTCGTAGCCGAGGCCGTTGTGGACGACCAGGTCGGCGTCCTCGAAGGCGGCGACGTCCCCGGTGCTGGCCTCGTGGTCGTGCGGGTCGCCGGCGCCGGAGCCCAGGACGGTCGTGACGTTGGTGCAGTCGCCGCCGAGCTGGTCGACGATCGAGCCCCACTGGGCCACCGACACCACGACGTTGAGGACCTCGCCCGGGCAGTTGGCCGGGTCGCCGGCGTCGGTGACCGGGCCGGGGTCCCCGCCCGAGCAACCGGTCAGGGCGAGTCCGGCGAGGACCGCCAGGGCGGCGGCGGTGGTGCGGGGGGCGGGCACAGCACTCCTGAGAATGGTTATCGGTCGCAGACCAGTATGGCGCATGGGCCGGGGTCCGACCCGGCCGCGGCGCCGTCCCGCCCGCTGCGCACGCCGTCTCGCGATGCGATATGACATGTCACGAGGTGGAAACGGCGCGGTAACGCGCACGCGGTGCGATGGCGGGCATGACCACCGCCACCTCCCTCCTGGCGCTCTCGCCGCAGGCCGAGCGCACGTTCGCCGCCCCGGCACCCTCGCAGCACGAGCTCCCGGCGACGCCGGGGACGGTGCGCTGGGGGGCCATCGACCCGGCCGCCGAGCCGGTGCTGGAGGTCGCCTCCGGCGCCGGGCTGGCCCTGGAGGCGGTGAGCCACCACGCCGGGGACGCCCCCGAGCTGATGATGGACGCCGGGCTGGACGCCATCTGGGCGGCGATCCCCGAGGGCGAGCGGGGGCCGGGCGTGCACGTGCTGACCGGCCCGGTGGCCGTCGCCGGCGCGCGACCGGGCGGGGCGGTCGCCGTCCGCATCGAGACGATGGCCCCGCGGGTGCCCTACGGCTCGAACTGCGCCGCCAACTGGGGGCTGCTGTACGACACGTACGGCAAGGAGCGGATCACCGTCTACGAGCTCGACCACTCCGACGGCACGCCGGCCACGGACTTCCCGACCATCGCCCAGCCGGTGTTCGGCTACGACTTCACCTCGCGCGCCCTCTACGACGTCCCGGGCTGGCGGACGCCGGCGTCCGCGCGCGTGGAGGAGCCGTTCACCCGGCCGGTGCGGGTGCCGGTCCGCCCGCACTTCGGGCTGATGGGCGTGCTGCCCGGCGGCGACGACGTCCTGTCCAGCATCCCGCCCGGCGTCTTCGGCGGGAACGTGGACAACTGGCGGTTCGGGCCGGGCGCGACCGTCTTCTACCCGGTGTTCCGCGAGGGCGCCGGCGTGTACTGGGGCGACCCGCACTTCGCGCAGGGCGACGGCGAGGTGTGCGGCACCGCGATCGAGGCCTCGGCCAACGCGACCGTGCGGCTGGCGGCGGTCGACGACCTGCAGCTGCGCGCCCCGATGCTGGAGACCGGCACCCACTGGTACACCCACGGCTTCGGCGCCGACCTCGACGCGGCCGCGCGGATGGCGGTGGAGGAGATGATCACCCTGCTGCAGTGGCGGGTGGGCCTGTCGGCCGACGACGCCTACTCGCTGTGCTCGGTCGCCGTGGACATGGGCGTTACCCAGGTCGTCGACGGCACGCTCGGCGCGCACTGCGGCATCCGCCGCGACATCTTCGGCTGATCTCCCCGCCGCCCCCCTCGACGAGATCTGCACAGTCGTCACCATCAGCGGTTGATGCCGCCCACTGTGCAGATCTCGTCGAGGCTGTGGACGGCGTCAGCGGGCGACGCGCCGTTCCGGGCACCCTGCGCCGGTGCCCAGTCGCCCGCCCCGCCTCCGCGTCTCCGGCCCCACCACCCGCTCCGCCGTCCTGGCCGAGGGGTTGGGTGAGCGGGCGCTCCGCCATCCGGGCGTCCGCCGGCTCTCCCGTGACACCTACCTGCCCCGGGCGCTGGTGGACGACGTCGTCTCCCGCGCCTCCGCCGTCCTCCTGACCGCACCACCCGACGCCGTCGTCAGTCACCGCACGGCAGCGGAACTGTGGGGGCTGGAGATCCCGCTCCAGCCGCGGGACGCGCGGGTGCACGTGACCGTCGACCCCGGGAGCGCCGTCCGCGCCCGCTCGGACCGCTGCGTCCACCGGACCGCGCGGGTGCCCGGGGACCTCACCGAGACCAGGGGCGTCCCCGTCACGACGCCTGCCCGGACGTGGCGCGACCTCGCCTCGGTGCTCCAGCCGGCCGCCCTGCTCGCTGTGACCGACCAGGTGCTCCGGCGGTGCTGCACGCCCGCCGACCTCGCCGACGCCCTGGCCCGGCGTCCGGGTGGGCGGGGGGCCAAGCGGGCGCGGGACGTGCTGCCGCTCGGGAACCCCCGCGCCGGGTCGCCGATGGAGTCGGTGCTCCGGTGGCTGCTCCACGAGGCGGGCCTGCCGCAGCCCGTGCTCCAGTACCGGATCGTCGACCGGGCCGGGCGCGTGCTGGCGGAGGTGGACATGGCCTGGCCCGAACACCGCCTCGTCGTCGAGTTCGACGGCGACGTGCACCGCGAGCGCGACGTCTTCGTCCGGGACCTCCGCCGGCAGAACGGGATCGTCCTGACCGACTGGACGGTCCTGCGCTACACCTCCGCGGACACCCAGAGCCGTCCGGACGCCGTGGTGGGCGAGATCGGCGCGGCGCTCGCGCGCTGAGGCCCGGGCGAGATCTGCACAGTCGTCGGCATCAGAGCCTGATGGTGACGACTGTGCAGATCTCGTCGAGGAGCTAGAGGTCGAGGGTCAGCGACGGGGTCCTCGCCCGGCCGACGCAGACCATCATCGAGCGGCCCGCCGCGCGCTCCTCCTCGGTGAGCACCGAGTCGCGGTGCAGCGGCTCCCCGGCCAGCACCCGCGTCTCGCATGCGCCGCAGTAGCCCTGCTCGCAGTCCGACGACAGCGAGGGGACGACGTCGCGCAGCACCTCGACGATCCGCCGGTCGGCCGGCACGGTCACCGTCGTCCCGGTGCGGGCCAGGTGGACGTCGAAGGGCACGTCGCCGGAGGTGTCGATGACGACCTCCTCCGCGGGCGCGGTGAACCGCTCGACGTGCAGCCGGTCGCTCGCGCCGACCGCGGCGCAGGCGGCCTCGACCGCGGCGATCATCGGCGCCGGCCCGCAGCAGTAGACCGCCGTCCCCGGGCCGGTCGCGGCCACCGCGGCGGCCAGGTCCGGGATGCCGTGCACGTCCTGCGGCAGCAGCTGCACGCGGTCGCCGGCCAGCGCCACCAGGTCGTCGGCGAAGGCCATCGACGCCGCCGTCCGCCCGCCGTAGAGCAGCCGCACCGGCGCGCCCCGGCCCACCAGCTCGCGGGCCATCGCCAGGATCGGCGTGATGCCGATACCGCCGGCGACCAGCAGGTAGTCCGGCGCCTCGACCAGCGCGAAGTGGTTGCGCGGCCCGCGCACGCTCAGCCGGGCGCCGCTGCGGGCCAGCTCGTGCAGCTCCACCGAGCCGCCGCGGCCGGCCGCCTCGCGCAGCACGGCCACCGTCCAGGTCGGCTCGGTGGGGTCGCCGCACAGGGAGTACTGCCGCAGCCGCCCCGAGGGCAGCCGCACCTCCAGGTGCGCACCCGGCGCCCAGGCGGGCAGCGGGGCGCCCGACGGGTCGGCGAAGGTCACCGCGACGACGTCGGTGGCCACGGTGCGGACCTCGGTGACCTCGAGCTCGCGGGTGACCGGCGTGGAGGGGACGGCCCCGGCCGAGCCGAGCCGCGGCCCGGGGGTGAACAGCGCGGGGATGGCGTCCCAGCCGGTCTGGTTGCCGCGGGTGGGGTAGGGGACCAGCCCCTCCGGCAGCACCCGGTAGTCGGGCAGCCGGGTGAGGACCTGGCGCATCATCTCGCCGAACATCGCCCGGGCCAGGTGGGCGCCGGCGCACCGGTGGGTGCCGATGCCGAAGGCCAGGTGCCGCTGCGGGTTGCGGTCGAGCACCACCGTCTCGGGGTCGGGGAAGACCTCCGGGTCGTGGTTGGCGGCCACCCACGGGATGAGCACCCGCTGGCCGGCGGCCATCCGGACGCCGCCGACCTCCGCGTCGGCCAGCAGCGTGCGGGCCATCGACTGCGACGGGGCGAACACCCGCAGGAACTCCTCGACGGCGACGTCGAGCAGGTCCGGGTCGTCGATCAGCCGCTGCCGCTCCTCGGGGTGCTCGGACAGCCACACCAGGGTCGAGCCGGTGAGCGACGTCGTCGTGTCCACCCCGCCGGCGACCAGCAGGTACATGACCGAGACGAGCTCCTGCTCGGTGAACGGCCGGCCCTCGGGGTGCTCGGCGTGCACCAGCGCCGACACCGCGTCGTCGCGCGGGTCCTCCCGGCGCGCGGCGATGAGCTCGCGGATGCGGCTCTCCAGGTACATCAGCCCCTCGACGCCGCGCATGGCGCGCTCGGTGCCGGGGACGCTGGCGAAGATGTCGTGCACCGGGCCGGCGAGCTTCTTCCAGTCGTCGGTCGGGAAGCCGAGCCAGTCCAGCGTGACCGCGGCCGGCACCGGGTTGGTGAGGTCGCGGACGAAGTCCACCGAGCCGGACTCGACGAACGCGTCGATCGCCGCGGTCGTGTGCCGGGCGATCATCGGCTTCAGCGCCTCGACGGCCTCGAACGACAGGAGCGGGTTGATCAGCTCCCGGTAGGGCGTCGCCCTGGGCGGGTCGAGCTCGATCGGGTACTGCTCCAGCCCCGGGCCGAAGGGGATGACGAAGGAGATGCCGCGGTCCCCGGCCGGCGCCCGCTCGGAGGAGAAGGTGGCGTCGTCGCGCGCGATGCGGACGACGTCGGCGTGCCGGGTGGTGAAGAAGAAGCCCTCGTGGGCCTCGGTCCAGCCGACCGGCCGCGTCTCCCGGAACCGGCGGTAGTAGGCCACCGGGTCGGCGTTGGCCGCGGGGGAGTGGTGGTCGAACTGCTCGGCCGCGGGGTCGACGGGAGGCTCGGCGACGAGGTCGGGGCTGGGGTCGGTGAGGGTCAACTCGTGCTCCGGAGGGGCTCGAGGCGGGACGCGCGGTGTTGCCCGGCCGCGCCACCGGGAGTCGCGAGCCTAGACGGCACGCGGCGGGAGCAGGCGGATGGCCACGGCCTTCTCCTGGGTGTACTCGCGCATCGCGGCGTAGCCGCCGCCGCGGCTGAAGCCGCTGTCCTTCTGCATGTTGAAGGGGAAGCCGATGACGCCGGCGTCGTGGAACTGGTTGACCGCGACCTGGCCGCTGCGTACGCCGGCGGCCATCCGCAGCGCGCGGGAGACGTCGGAGGTCCAGATGCAGGACAGCAGCCCGAAGTCGGTGCGGTTGGCCAGCTCCAGGGCCTCGGCGTCGTCGGCGAAGGTCTGGATCGCCAGCACCGGGCCGAAGACCTCCTCGCGGACGATCCGCGCGTCCGGCGAGACGCCGTCGACGACGGTCGGCTCGACGTACCAGCCGGCGTCCCGGTCGCCGGGCACGCCGCCGCCGGTGAGCACCCGGGCGCCGGTCGCGGGCAGCTCGGAGAGGAAGCCGAGCACCCGGTCGCGCTGGGTGGCGTTGACCAGCGGCCCCATGTCCAGGTCCTCGTCCCAGGCGCCGATCCGCACCGCGCGCATCGCCTCGACGACCCGCTCGCGGACCTCGTCGGCGATCGACTGCTGCACCACCAGGCGGGAGCCGGCGTAGCAGTTCTGCCCGGCGTTCTCGGTGATCGAGCCGACGATCGCCGGGATCGCGGCGTCGAGGTCGGCGTCGGCGAAGACCAGGTTCGGCGACTTGCCGCCGAGCTCGAGCTTCACCGGGACCAGGTGCTCGGCGGCCGAGCGCATGATCGCCCGGCCGGTCGCGGTCGAGCCGACGAAGCTCAGGTGGTCGATGTCGCGGTGGCCCGACAGCGCGGCGCCGGCCTCAGGCCCGCCGGTGACGACGTTGAGGACGCCCGCCGGCAGCCCGGCCTCGGCGGCCAGCTCGGCCAGCGCCAGCACGACCAGCGGCGCGACCTCCGAGGGCTTGAGGACGACGGTGTTGCCGGCGGCCAGCGCGGGCGCGGCGTTGGCCGCGGTGAGGACGGCGGGGACGTTCCACGGCGTGATGACGGCGCAGACACCCAGCGGCTCGAGCAGCGTGTAACCGTGGAAGTCCGGCGTCCGGGTCGGCAGGGTGACGCCGGTCAGCTTGTCCGCGGCACCGCCGAAGTAGCCGATGATCCCGCCGGCGATGAAGGCGTTCATCCGGCCGCCGGACAGCGGCTTGCCGACGTCCTGCGCCTCGAGGGCGGCCAGCCGCTCGGCGTTCTCGAAGACCAGCTGCGACCAGCGGGAGATCAGCGCGCCGCGGTCGGAGGGGTTGGTCGCGGCCCAGCCCGGGGCGGCGGCGCGGGCCGCGGCGACCGCGGCGTCGACGTCGGCGGCCGTGCCCTGCGCGACGGCGGCGAACGGGCGGCCGGTGGCGGGGTCGACGAGCTCGAGGCGACCGCCGCCGGCCGCGGGCGCCCACTCGCCGCCGATGAACTGGAGCCCCTCGCGCACGGACGTCGTCATGCGGGAATCGTCGGGTGAAGCATCTCGCCAGTCAAGACGGTCTCTCGTAACGTGACACGACATGACCGGTCGACCGACTGCCGTGACCGCCGCCGTCCTGCGCGACCCCGCGGGGCCCCTGGAGCTCGTGGAGCTGGAGCTGGCGCCGCCCCGGGCCGACGAGGTGGTGGTGCGGCTGGTGAGCACCGGCATCTGCGGCACCGACCTGGAGTTCCGCTCCATGATGACCCCGCCGGTGGTGCTCGGTCACGAGGGCGCGGGCGTCGTGGAACAGGTCGGCGAGGGGGTGACGGACCTGGCCGTCGGCGACCCGGTCGCGATGACCTTCGCCTTCTGCGGCGAGTGCGGGCCGTGCCGCGCCGACGCCATGGCCTACTGCGAGAACTTCTGGGCGTACAACTTCATCGGCACCCGCCCCGACGGCAGCACCGCCCTGTCCGAGGGCGGACAGCCGGTGCACGGCCACTTCCTCGGCCAGTCCTCCTTCGCCACCCACGTGGTCGCCCGGCGCGGCAGCGTCGTCAGGGTCCCCGAGGGCACCGACCTCACCGTGGTGGGGCCGTTCGGCTGCGGCTTCCAGACCGGCGCCGGCGGCGTGCTCAACGTCCTGCGCCCGGCGCCGGGCGCCTCGATCGGCGTCTTCGGCGCCGGCGCGGTCGGCGCGGCGGCGATCCTGGCCGCCGTCGAGGCCGGCTGCACGACGATCGTCGCCGTCGACGTCAACCCGGCGAAGCTGGAGCAGGCGCGGGCCCTGGGGGCGACGCACACCGTCGTCGCGGGCGGGCCGGACCTCGCCGAGCGGGTCCGGGCCGAGGTGCCCGGCGGGCTGCAGTACGGCCTCGACACCACCGGCCGGGCCGACGTGCTGCGGGCGGCCGTCGAGTCGCTGGCCCCGCTCGGCGTCTGCGGCGTCATCGGCGTGGGCGCCAGCGCCGAGATGTCCTTCGAGTGGCGCTCGATCCTGGGCACCGGCCGCTCGGTCGTGGGCATCACCGCGGGCGCCAGCGTCCCCGAGGAGTTCCTGCCGCGGCTGGTGGAGCTGCACCGGGCGGGTCGCTTCCCGGTCGACGGGCTGCTGACGCACTACCCCTTCGCCGAGGTCAACCGCGCCCTGGACGACGTCCGCGCCGGCCGCGTCGGCAAGGCCGTCCTGACCTTCTGACGGGCCGCCCCGCGGCGGTGACCCTCGTCACGGGGGGCGCGTGACCGGGGTCACACGGTCGGCCGCGCCTGTTACAACCGCGTTGATTCCGTAACGGCCTCGACGTGACCGTTGACAGGGCCTGCGACCCCGACAACAGTGACCGGCACTGGTCCGCATCGTGAACCAGTGATTCACCATGCGAGACGGCAGCGAGACCGGGACGGAGGTGCGGGCGGGCATGCGGGCGATGGTGCAGACCGGCTTCGGCGGTCCCGAGGTGCTCTCCCTCGAGGAGCGCCCCCTGCCGGTGCCCGGGCCCGCCGACGTGCTGGTGCGCGTCGCCGCCTGCGGCCTGAACCAGCTCGACGTCCTCCAGCGCCGCGGCGACGTCCGGCTGCCCGGCCTCGAGCTGCCGCACGTCGCCGGGATGGACGTCGCCGGCGTCGTGGAGGCCGCCGGCGAGGAGTCGCCGGTGCCCGTGGGCGCCCGGGTCCTCCTCGACCCCAGTGTCCCCTGCGGCGCCTGCCCGCTGTGCCACGAGGGCCGCGGCGGCCACTGCCCCAACCTGCGGATCGTCGGCGCCACGATCGACGGCGGCCTCGCCGAGTACGTCGTCGCGCCCGCCTCGGCCGCGCACGTCGTGCCGGACGCCGTCGACCTGGTCGACGCCGCCTGCCTGCCCACCCCGTGGGCGACCGCCCACTCCGCCGTGGTGCGCGTCGGCCGGCTGCGCGCCGGGGAGACCCTGCTGGTGCACGCCGCCGCCGGGTCGGTCGGGCTGGCCGCGGTGCAGATCGCCCAGCGCGTGGGCGCCCGCGTGGTCGCCACCGTCGGCAGCCCGGAGAAGGCCGCGGCGCTGGCGAAGGTCGGCGTCGAGCACGTCGCCACCAGCGCCGACGCCGTCGCGCCGCTGGTCGCCGAGGTCACCGAGGGCCGCGGCGCCGACGTCGTCCTCGAGTACCTCGGCCCGGCGACCTGGGCCCGCTCGATGGCCGCCCTGCGGGTCGGCGGCCGGCTGGTCTTCCTCGGCAACACGACCGGCGACCAGGTCACCTTCTCCCTCTCCGACGCCTTCCACCGCGGCCTGGAGCTGCTCGGCGCCGGGGGCTACCTGCCCAGTGACACGGCCGCCGCGCTGCAGCTGTTCGCCGACGGCGGGACGGCGCTGGTGGCCGGCAGCTTCCCGCTCGAGGAGACCGGCGCCGCCCAGGACCTGCTCTGCGCGCGGAGCACCGTCGGCCGGGTCCTGGTGATCCCGTGACCCCACCCCACGAGAGCGCTCCGCCGGTGCTCCACGCTTCCGCGGGGACCCCGAGAGGGGGCGACCTGCTCGTCGTCGACGGCGACGTCGTCACCATGGGCCCCGACCGGGCGGTGCTCGAGCGCACCACGGTCGCCGTCCGCGACGGCGCGATCGTCGCGCTCGGGCCGGCCGCCGAGCTGCGGGCCGCGCACCCGGGGGCCGCCGAGATCGACGCCGCCGGCTGCGTGGTGACCCCCGGCCTGGTCGACGCCCACCAGCACACCACCGGCGACCCGCTGATCCGCAGCACCATCCCCGACGACATCGACGCCCAGCAGGCGATCTTCGACTGGGCGGTGCCGGTGCACTCCGGCCACGAGCCCGGGGACGACGAGGTGTCGGCGACCCTCACCGCCGTCGAGGCGCTGGTCAACGGCGTCACCACGATCGCCGAGCCCGGCACCGTGGCCCACCCGCTCGCCGTCGCCCGGGGACTGTCCGCCGCCGGGATCCGCGCCCGGGTCGGCCGGTGGGGCTGGGACGCGCCGGGGCTGCCCTGGTCGGCGCCGGCCGCCGAGGTCCTCGCCCGCCAGGAGGCGCTGCTCGCGCAGCTGCCCGCCGGCGGCGTCGTGAGCGCCTGGGTGACCCTGGTCGGCCACGACCTGGCCAGCGACGAGCTGTTCGCCGGCGCCGCGGAGCTGGCCGAGCGGGCCGGTACCCAGGTCACCTGGCACCTGTCGCCCAGCGCCGCCGACGGGCTGGCCTACGCCGCGCGCAGCGGCAAGCGGCCGGTCACCCACCTCGCCGACCTCGGCGTCCTCGGCCCGCGGCTGGTGCTCGGGCACGCCGTCCACCTGGACGACGACGAGCTCGCGGCGCTGCTGGAGTCGCGGACCGCGATCGCCGTCTGCCCCGGGGCCTACCTGCGGCTCGGTCAGGGCTACACGGGCGCGTCCCGCCACGCCGAGTTCCTCCGGGCCGGCGGCCGGCTCGCGCTGGGCTGCGACTCGCACAACGCCGGCGACACCCCCGACGTGCTCCGCGCGGCCTGGCTGCTGGCCGGGGTCTCCCGCGACACCGGCGCCGGGGCGCCCCCGCTGACCGCGGCCGACGCCTTCGCCGCCGCCACCTGCGGCGGCGCCGAGGCGCTCGGCTCCGGCGACCTCGTCGGCTCCATCGAGGTGGGCAAGCGCGCCGACCTCGTCGTCTTCGACGGCACCGCGCCGGCCTGGACGCCGCGCGGCGACCTGGCCCTGCAGCTCGTGTGGGGGGCGCCCAGCGGCACCGTCCGCGACGTCCTCGTCGACGGCCGCCCGGTGGTCCGCGACGGCCGGGTCACCACCGTCGACCTCGCCGCCCTGCGCGAGGAGGCCGCCGGCCGCCGCGCCGCGCTGCTCCGCCGGGCCGGCATCGAGCCGCCCGTCAGCTGGCCGGCCCGCCCGGCCCTCGTCCCGGGAGGCGCCCGACCATGAGGACCATCGACCTGGGCGGCCGCACGCCCGCCCAGCTCCAGGGGCTGCTCTCCCAGCTCGTCGTGCCGCGGCCGATCGCCATGATCACCACCGACGGGCCGGCCGGCCCCAACGTGGCGCCGTTCAGCTACTTCATGCCCGTGTGCGGCCAGCCGCCGACGATCGCGGTGACCATCGGCACGGTCCGCGAGGAGACCCCCGAGCCCAAGGACACCTGGGTCAACCTGGAGGCGACCGGCGAGTTCGTCGTCAACCTGACCACCACGGCGCTGGTCGACCACATCGAGACCGTGGCCCGGGAGTACCCGGCGGACGTCGACGAGGCCGCGCTGGTCGGCTGGACCACCCGCCCGTCCGAGGTGGTGGCCGCGCCGTCGCTGGCCGAGAGCCCCGCGCACCTGGAGTGCCGGGTGCTGGAGAGCATCGACCGCGGCGACCCGACCTCCTGCTTCTCCGGGGTGCACATCGTGCTCGCCGAGGTGGTCAACGTCCGCGTCGCCGAGGAGCTGCTCGCGGCCGGCAGCGAGACCCGCATCGACCCCACCCGAGTCGCCGCGATCGGCCGGATGGGGTTCCCCATGTTCGTCGCCGCCACTGGCGACGCCGTCTTCGAGCAGGAGCGCATCGCCTATGCGGACCTGGTCGACAGCGCCGGCTGAGCCGGTCGCGCAGCACATGCACCACCGGCTCCACAGCACCGCCCACCATCCCCCCACCCCCTGAGACCCAGGAGGCAGAGCCCATGTCCACCACCAGACCGCTGCGGCGCACCGCCGCGCTGGCGGCCGTCGCGGTCGTCGCGCTGAGCGCCTGCGGCAACAACGCCGAGGACTCCGACAGCGGGTCCGACGGCGGCTCCTCCGGCGGCGGCAGCAGCGCCGCGGGCGAGCAGCCCGACGTCAACGGTGACGGCGACGTCACGATCGGCGTCCTGAGCCCCGGCGACCTCAACGACAACGGCTACTACGAGTCCTTCGTCGTCAAGGCGCAGGAGTTCGTCGACAGCCAGGACGGCTGGGAGCTGATCAAGGTCGGCTCGATCAACCCGGCCGACGCGCTGGAGCAGGCCCGCAACATGTGCCGCCAGGGCGTCGACATGGTCGCGCTGGCCGCCTCCGAGCTCGCCGACGCGCTGCCGGCGGCCGAGGAGGACGTCTGCGCGAACACGATCTGGTACCTGCCGTCGCAGACGGAGGGCTACGAGCTCGCCGACAACGTCGTCCTCTCGCAGGACTCGGCGTCGGAGTCGCTGCTGGCCGCCGGCTACGCCCTGGGTCTGCTGATGGAGGGCAGCGGCGCCACCACGGCCGGTTTCGTCACCGGCCCGGAGCTGGACTTCAGCATCATCGCCGCGCAGGCCTTCCAGGCCGGCATCCGACAGGTCGTCCCCGACGCCGAGGTCGTCACCACCTACACCGGTGACTTCGACGACTCGGGCCTGGCCGTGGAGGCCACCCAGGCGCAGATCGGCCAGGGCATCGGCGGCCTCTACCCGTACCTGGGTGGCGCCACCGACGCGTCGGCGCAGCTCGGCTTCGACGCGGACATCCCGGTCCTGACGCCGGGCACCGACCGCTGCAGCGAGGGCACCTACGCCATCTCGGTCATCTTCGACCCGGGTGAGTACTTCGCCGCCGCGCTGGACGACTTCGCCAACGGTGAGCTCGAGGGCGGTTCGACCCGCGTCTGGAAGATGGGCGTCGACCCGCTCCCGACCGTCCAGTTCTGCGACGCCTCCGGCGCCACCGCGGAGCAGCAGCAGCAGCTGGCGGACTTCATCGCCTCCGTCGGGGACGGCACGATCGACCCCGACGCCGAGGTCGAGCGCCTGGGGAGCTGAGCATGAGCCACGACCGTGCCCGTACCGACGGGCCCGTCCCCGCGCTGGAACTGCGGGGCATCAGCAAGAGGTACGGGCCGGTCGTGGCCTGCGACGCCGTGGACCTCACCGTCCAGCGCGGTGAGGTGCACGGCCTGCTCGGGGAGAACGGCGCCGGCAAGTCGACGCTGATGAAGGTCCTCATGGGCCTCGTCCCCGCCGACGCCGGCGAGGTCCACCGGGACGGCGTCCGGGTGGACGTGCACACCCCGCTGCAGGCCGCCGAGCACGGGCTCGGCATGGTCCACCAGCACTTCAGCCTCATCGAGCCGCTCACCGTGTGGGAGAACGTGGCCCTCGGCGAGCCCGGCCGGGTCGACCGGGACGCCATCTGCACCGACGTCGAGGCCGTCGGCGCCCGCTACGGGCTGGCCATCGACCCCACCGCGACCGTGGAGCGGCTCTCGGCCGGCGAGCGGCAGCGGGTCGAGCTCATCAAGGCGCTGCGCCGCGACCCGAAGGTGCTCATCCTCGACGAGCCGACCTCGGTGCTCACGATCGCCGAGTCCGCGGCGCTGTTCGAGGTGCTGCGCACCTCGGTCGTGGCCGAGGGCCGCGGGGTCATCCTCATTAGCCACAAGCTGGCCGAGATCACCGCGGCCACCGACGTCGTCTCGGTGCTGCGCCGCGGCCGGCTGGCCTTCCACTGCCGCACGTCCGACACCTCCGCGCCGGAGCTGGCCCGCCAGATGGTCGGCCGCGACGTGTCCCTGCAGTCCGAGGGCGCCGCGCTCGGCCTCGTCGTCACCGACGACCCCGCCAAGCACCTGAGCCCGGTGCTCGCCGGCGGCCTGGACGCCGTCCCCGCCGAGCCGCCTGCCCCGCAGGTGTCCGCCGACGTCCAGGGGACGGCGGCGCTGGCCCTGCACGGCCTGTGCGTCTCCGGCCCGGACGGCCGGGTGCTGCTCGACCACCTCGACCTGCAGGTGGCGACCGGCGAGATCGTCGCCCTCTACGGCGTCGAGGGGAACGGCCAGGCCACCCTCGGCGACCTCCTGTCCGGCCTGCTCGAGCCCGACGCCGGCGAGGTCCGGGTCGGCGGGCGGCCGGTCGGGCTGGCCCGCCCCGGCGCCCTGCACGAGGCCGGCGTCGGGGTCATCCCCGAGGACCGGCACCGCTCCGGCGTCGTCCTGGACCTGAGCGTGGCCGACAACCTCGTGATGACCGACCTGCGCCGGTTCAGCGGCCGGCTGCTGATGCGCCGCGGCCAGATCCGCGTCCAGGCGCAGGAGCTGGTCGAGCGCTTCGCCATCCGCACCCCCTCGATCGACGCGCCGCTGCGCACGCTGTCCGGCGGCAACCAGCAGCGCGTGGTCCTCGCCCGCGAGCTGTCGGCCGGGCCCACCGTCCTGGTCGCCGCCCAGCCCACCCACGGCCTGGACGTCGGCGCGATCGAGGACATGTACGCCCGGCTGCGCGAGGCGGCCGCCTCCGGCGTCGCCGTCCTGCTCATCTCGACCGAACTGGAGGAGGTCATGGCGCTGGCCAGCCGCATCGCCGTCATCTCGTCGGGCCGGATCACCGGGGTCCTCGACGTGGCGGACGCCTCCCCGCAGCGCCTGGGCATGCTCGTGGGCGGTGAGGCCGCGTGACCACGGTCGCCGGCCCCACCGGCAGCCCCCGCCGGCCGCTGGTCTCCCACGTCGTCGGCAGCACCGGCCTGCGCCGCCCCAGCGCCGACGCGTGGCGCACGGCCGGCATCACCGTCGCCTGCGTGGCCGTCGCCGTCGGGCTGGCCGCGCTGCTGGTCACCATCGCCGACGGCTCGCCGTCCGAGGTCGTCGACGCCCTCTACACCGGCAGCATCGCCGACGCCGCCGGCTGGTCGCAGACGCTGGTCAACGCCGCGCCGCTGCTGCTGGTCGCCCTCGGCGCCTGCATCGCCAACCGGGCCGGGGTGTTCAACATCGGCCAGGAGGGGCAGCTGCTCATCGGCGCGATGGTGGGCTGCTTCGTGGCCCTGCGCCTGCAGGGGCCCGGCTGGCTCGTCATCACCGTGGCCCTGGTCGCCGCGGCGGCGGGCGGCGGCGTGTGGTCGGGCATCAGCGCCGCGATGTACTACACCCGCGGCGTCAACGTCGTCGTCACCACGCTGCTGCTGACCTTCATCGCCGCCCAGGTGGTGCAGTTCGCCGTGCTGAGCCCCTCGCTGCTGCAGGAGACCGGCATCGGCAACGGCCCGGCGCGGCCGCAGTCCGACGCGGTGCCCGAGTACCTGCGGCTGGCCAGCTTCGGCGAGTACCCGGACCTGACGATCGGCGTCGGCGTCATCCTGGCCGTCGTCGCGACCGTGGTCCTGGCCGTCCTGCTCGGGCGCAGCCGCTGGGGCTTCCGGCTCAACATGCTCGGGTTCAACCCGCTGGCGGCCCGGCACGCCGGGATCCGCGCCTCCCGCCTCGGCGGCTCGGCGCTGGTGCTCTCCGGCGCCTTCGCCGGCCTCGCGGGCGGGGTCATCCTGATGGGCACGGTGTTCCGCCTGCAGCCGGCCATCTCCAACAACTTCGGCTGGGACGGACTGCTCGTCGCCCTGGTCGCCCGCAGCCGCCCGGGCCTGGCCCTGCCGGTCGCCGTGCTGTTCGGCGGCCTGCGCGCCGGCTCCAGCTACCTGGCCGCGACCGGCGTGCCGGACTACCTGGTCGACGTCATCCAGGCGCTGCTGGTGCTCGCGTTCGTCGTCCCGCCGGTGCTGTCGGCGATGTGGGGCCGGCGCATCCGCAACCGCTCCGCGCTCCCCACGCCGCCGGCCCGGCCGTCGGCCGCCGCGCCCGCCAAGGAAGAGGTGCCGGTCTGATGTGGCTCGACGACGGCGGCACGGTGCTCTCCAGCGCCCTGCGCCTGACCGCGCCGCTGGCCTTCGCGGCCTGCGGCGAGTACCTCGCCGAGCGCGCGGGGACGCTCAACATCTCCGTCGAGGGGATGATGCTCTCCGGCGCCTTCGGCGCGATCGCGGTGGGCAGCGCGACGGGCAGCCCCACCGTGGGCCTGGTCGCCGGCGCGCTGGTCGGCCTGCTGGTGGCGCTGGTGCACGCGAACCTGTCGCACCGGATCCAGATCAACACGTTCGTGGTCGGTCTGGTGATCAACATCTTCGTCCTGGGGATGACGAGCTTCCTGCTGCAGACCATGGAGTTCTCCCGGACGCAGGTCGGCGTGCTGGAGATCCCCGGGCTGTCGGACATCCCGCTGATCGGTGTAGTCTTCGAGCAGCGCTGGCCGCTGTACCTGCTGGTCGTGGCCATCCCGCTCACGTGGTTCCTGGTCAACCGGACCCGGTGGGGCCTGGAGCTGCGCGCGGTGGGCGAGAACCCGCAGGCCGCCGACGTCAGCGGGATCAAGGTGAACCTGCGCCGTCGCCAGGCGCTCATGTACTGCGGCGTGCTGTCGGGGCTGGGCGGGGCCTTCCTCTCGGTCGGCCTGGTCGGCTCCTTCAACAACAACATGACCGCCGGCCGCGGCTTCATCGTCATCGCCGCGGTGATCTTCGGCGCGTGGCGGCTCAAGGGCACCATGCTCGGCTGCTTCCTGTTCGGCGCCGCCGACGCGCTGCGGCTGGCCCTGCCCTCGCTGGGCGTCGAGCTCAACGCCCAGCTGCTGGTCGCCGCGCCCTACCTGCTGGCGCTCGCCGTCATGGTGCTCATGGCCAAGTCGCAGCGCGAGCCCCGCGCTCTGTCGAAACCGTTCGAGAGAGGGCTGGTCTGAGTGGTCCCCCGCGACCACCGCCGACCGGCCCGAGGAGAGAGGAGCACCACCCGATGACCGGACCCACGCTGACCGAGGCGCGCTGGACGCACGTCGCGCTGCCGACCGGGGACCTGGACGCCGCGATCGAGTTCTACACGTCGCTGACCCCGCTGGTCGTCGTCGAGCGGTTCTCCGACGACGACGGCGAGAGCGCCTGGCTGTCCAACGACAAGCAGGCCGACTCGCCGTTCGTCCTCGTGCTGGTGTCGTTCAACAGCGCCAAGGGCGGGCAGCTGGGCCTGCTCAAGCCGTTCGCGCACATCGGCATCGAGGTGCCCAACCGCGAGGACGTCGACGCGATCGCCGCCAAGGCCCGCGAGGCCGGCAACCTGCAGTGGGAGCCGCGGGACATGCCCGGCCCGGTCGGGTACATCTGCGCGCTCAACGACCCCGACGGCAACGTCATCGAGATCTCGCACAACCAGAAGGTGTACGAGCTCGTGCGCGCGAAGTGGGGCACCGGGGCTCCGTGAGCGAGCTCGCGAGCTCACCCCGTGAGCTGGGTGACACCCGCGCCGCGGTCGCGTCGTTCCTCGCCGCGCTGAACGCCGGCGACCCCGACGCGATCGCGGCGTGCGTCACCGAGGACTTCGTCAACGAGCACACCAGCGCCCGCGGCCGCAGCCTCACCGGCCGCGCCGCGTACCGCGAGCGGCTGCCCGGGTTCCTGGGCGGCTTCGCCGGCCTGCGGTACGAGGTCGAGGACCTGCTGGTGGACGGCGACCGCGCCGCGGTGGCCTACCGGATGACGGCGCGGATGCAGCGCGACGGCGCCCCGGAGGTGCCGATCGACGTCCGCGGGGTCTTCCGGTTCCGCGTGCGCGACGGCCTGGTCGCCGCGCGCGCGGACTACTGGGACGGCGAGGTCGTGGCCGCCCAGGTCGCGGCCGTGGACGGTCCCGCGGCCGGCGCACAGGGGGGTTGACGGCCTCCCGCGAGACCTGGTTCCTTCTCCTCGACCCACCCGGGCTGGCAACAGGCCCGGGAGGGGGAGCGCGGCGACGCAGCCCGCTGGATCCCACCGTTGCATGCCGATCGGGCGTGCCGCGGAACCCAGCGCCCGGTCGGACCACATGTCGGTCCACCTCCGGGAGCCCCTCCAGTGAAGAGCCTTCTCTACCGCGTCCACGGCGACGCCGACGTCCTCGAGGTCGCCGAGTCCGACGTCCCCGAACCCGGCCCCGGTGAGGTGCTGGTCGAGGTCGCCGCGTGCGGGCTCAACCACCTCGACGTCCTGCAGCGCCGGGGTCCGGCCCTCATCCCCGGGTACGCGCTGCCGCACGTGGCCGGGATGGACGTCGCCGGCACCGTCGCCGCGGTCGGGCCGGACGTCGACGCCGCCGCGCACCCCGCCGCCCGCGCCGGCGCCCGGGTCGTGGTGAACCCGGCCGTCCCCTGCGACGACTGCCCGGTCTGCGCCGGCGGGGCCGACGGGATGTGCCCGGACACGAGGGTGGTGGGCGGCAACGTCGCCGGCGGCTACGCCGAGTACGTCGTCGTCCCGGCGGCCAACGTGCACCCGGTCCCCGACGGCGTCAGCCTGGTCGAGGCCGCGGTCGTGCCCACGATCTGGATGACCGCCTGGCACGCCCTGGTCGAGGTGGCGGCCGTCGCCGCGGGGGAGACCGTCCTCGTCCACGCGGGCGCCAGCGGGGTCAGCACCGCCGCCATCCAGCTCGCCAAGGCGGCCGGGGCGCGCGTCGTCACCACGGTGAGCAGCCCCGCGAAGGTCGCGTACGCCGCCGACCTCGGCGCCGACCTCGTCGTGGACACCTCCACCACCGACCTGGTCGGCGCGGCCCGCGCCTTCACCGACGGCCGCGGCGTGGACCTGGTCGTCGACCACGTCGGCCCGGCGGTGTGGGACGCCTCGGTCTACAGCCTCGGCCACCGGGGCCGGATGGTGTTCCTCGGCAACACGACCGGCGACCGGGCCTCGTTCGACCTGGTCTACGCCTACCACTTCGGGCTGCGGCTGCTCGGCTCCGACCCCTACGACCGGCGCGAGTTCGCCCCGATGCTGGAGCGGTACTGGTCCTCGGGCTTCCGCACCCCGGTCGACAGCGAGTTCGCCCTCGTGGAGGCGGCCGACGCCCAGCGGCACATGGAGTCGCGCCGGGCCACCGGCAAGATCGTGCTCCGCCCGTGAGTGCCCCGCCCGGAGGTGCCGCCTCCGCGCCCCCGGTCGGCCCCGGGCCGGTCTGGGACGTCGTCAACGGCCTGGCCGGCTTCGGCGCCCTGGCCGCCGCCCTCGAGCTCGGCCTCGTCGACGCCCTGGCCGCGGCCGGGGACGACGGCCTGACGGCGCCCGGCCTGGCCGCGGCGGTGGGCGCCGCGGACGCCGAGGCCGTCGAGCTGCTCGCCGAGCTGCTGGTCTCCCTCGGCCTGCTCACCACCGACGGCCACGGCTTCGGGCTGACCCCGGTCGCCGCCCGCTTCCTCGTCTCCGGCTCCCCGGCGTCCATGGCGGCCCTGGCGCCGCTGTCCCCGGGCCCGTGGTCGGGCTGGCGGCACCTGGCGCAGACCGTCCGCACCGGGCGTGCCCCGGAGGCGACGGTCGCCGAGCTCGACGCGATGTGCCCGGACCTGGTCCGCGCCACCGCCCCCACGCAGGCGGCCGTCGCCGCGGGGGTGGTGCGGGAGCTGGCCGGGCGCGGCCTGTGGCCGCAGGCGCCCCGCGTCGTCGACCTCGGCTGCGGGTCCGCGGCCTGGCTCACGGCGATGCTCGCCGACCGCCCCGGCGCCGCGGCCGTCGGCGTCGACCTGCCCGGCGTCCTCGGCGTGGCGCGGGACGCGGTGGCCGCCGCCGGCCTCGCCGACCGGGTGACCCTGCACGCCGGGGACTACCTCGAGGTCGACCTGCCCGCCGGCGCCGCCGACGTCGTCGTCCTCGCGCACGTGCTGCGGGCCGAGCCGGCCGACCGCGCCCGCCGCCTGCTGGCCCGGGCCCTGGAGCTGACCGCGCCCGGCGGGGTCGTCGTCGTGGCGGACTACCCCCGCCCGGACCGGGCCGCCGCGCCGGACCCCGGCCGCGACGCCGTCCTCGCGGCCGCCCGCCACGAGCTCGTGCTCTCGCTGACGATGGCCGCCTCGACCGCCGGCCGCGGCGTCTCCGTGGCGGAGCTGCGCGCGTGGGCCGCGGACTGCGGCGCCGCCCTGACCGACGTCCTGCAGCCGGTGCCCCGGCAGACCGTCTTCCTGATCCGCCGCCCCGCCCCCGAGACCGAGAGGTGACCATGACCGAATCCCCGGACAGGGCCCCGACCCGCCCCACGGGCGAGCCCTGCGACACGCTCGTGCTGGGCTCGCACGTCGTCACCATGGACGACGAGCGCCGCGTGTTCCGCGACGGCGCCGTGGCGATCCGCGACGGCCGGATCGTCGCCGTCGGCCCGGCCGCGGAGCTGACCGCGCGGTTCGTGCCCGCCGAGACCGTGGGCGGCGAGCGGTTCGTCGTCACCCCCGGGCTGATCAACACCCACGTGCACATCACGGGGGAGCCGCTGACCCGCGGCTTCGTGCCCGACGACACCCCGTTCCTCGAGAACGTCTTCGAGTGGCTCACCCCGATCCACACGCACTACACCGAGGAGGACGAGCGCGTGTCGGCGCAGCTGGCCGCGCTGGAGATGCTCAGGTCCGGGACGACGGCCTTCCTGGAGGCGGGCACCGTCCGGTTCATCGACCCCGTCGTCGACGGGCTGTCCGAGATCGGCATCCGGGCGCGGGTCGGGCCGTGGGCGTGGGACCTGGTCGGCGAGTACGAGGCGCTGCGGATGACCACCGCCGAGGCGATCGGCGCGATGACCTACGCGATGGACACCTACGGCTCGGCCGCCGACGGCCGCGTGCAGGCCTGGCCGATCGTCATCGGCCACACCACGTGCAGCGACGAGCTGTGGCAGACGGCCAAGAAGATGTCGGACGAGCGCGGCACCGGGATGAGCGCGCACATGTCGCCGGCCGCGATGGACCCGGAGGGCTTCCTCGCCACGTTCGGGCAGCGGCCGATGGTGCACCTGGACGAGATCGGCGTCCTGGACCGCAACGTGCTGCTGACCCACGCCGTCCACGTCGACGACACCGAGATCGCCGCCCTGGCCCGCACCGGCACGTCGATCGCGCACTGCCCGACGACCGCGCTCAAGGTCTCCTACGGCGTCACGCAGATCGGGAGGTTCCCCGAGATGGTCGCCGCCGGGGTCAACGTGGCGATCGGCACCGACGGCAACAACGCGTCGAACTACCACGACCTGATGCGGGCCACCTACCTCGTGGCCGGCCTGTTCAAGGACGCCCGCCGCGACGCGACGATGTTCCCGGCCGAGGACGCCTTCGCCATGGCCACCCGCAACGGCGCCCGCGCGCTGCAGGCCGAGGACGAGCTCGGCTCCCTCGAGGTCGGCAAGCAGGCCGACCTGGTCCTGCACGACACCCACCGCCCGGAGTGGCGGCCGCTGCACAACGTCGCCAACCAGCTCGTCTGGTCCGCCGACGGCCGCGGCGTGCACACGGTCCTCGTCGGCGGGCGGGCGGTGGTCGAGGACTACCGCTGCACCACGGTCGACGAGGACGACCTGCTGCGCCGCGCCCAGGCCGCCGGCGAGGGCGTCGTCGCCCGCTCCGGCCTGCCCGACCGGGCCAAGTGGCCCTCGCACTGAACCCCCACCACCCCACAAGAGGAGGAACCGCCATGCCCCAGCTGACCGAGGCCCGCTGGACCCACGTCGCCATCCCCGTGACCGACATCGACCGGTCGATCGAGTTCTACACGTCGGTGACCCCGCTGGTGCTCGTCCAGCAGAACGCCGACGAGAGCGGCCGCAGCGCCTGGCTGTCCAACCCCGGCCAGGTCGAGACGCCGTTCGTGCTCGTGCTCGGCGAGTTCATCCCGGAGGTCGGCGCCCGCTTCGGCATCGTCGACGGCAAGCCCGACCCGACCTTCTCGCCGTGGGCGCACATCGGCATCGAGCTGCCCCACCGCGAGGACGTCGACGAGGTCGCGGCGAAGGCCCGGGAGCTCGGCCGGCTGCAGTGGGAGCCGACGCAGATGGCCGAGCACATCGGCTACATCTGCGCGGTCCTGGACCCCGACGGCAACGTGCTGGAGTTCTCGCACAACCAGAAGGTCTTCGCGACCATCCAGGACCTCTGGGGCTGATCCCGCCCGCCCCGACGACCTCGCCCGCCACCCGGCGGGCGAGGTCGCCGGCGCGCCCTCACGCCGCATCTCTGCTGTCACCGCGCAGCGCGACAGCAGCGCTGCCGGGTGACAGCGAGGCCAGGGGACGCGCCGGGAGGGCGGACGAGGACCGCCGTGGGTGGTTCACATGACGGGACGTCGTCTCGTACCGTGAGCCGTCCCCACGAGCGAGGAGGAGTCGGCGTGCGCACCCGTGCGATCGGTACACGACGGGTCGGAGCGGTCGGGCTGGGTGCCATGCACCTGTCGAGCTCCCCGCAGCGGCCCGACCCCGACCGGGCGCGCGCGACCGTGCACGCCGCGCTCGACGCGGGCGTCACGGTGGTCGACACCGCCGACGTCTACTGCGCCGACGAGACGGAGATCGGCCACAACGAGCGCCTGGTCGCCGACGCGGTGCGGACCTGGACGGGCGACCCCGACGACGTCCTCGTCGCGACCAAGGGCGGCCTCGTCCGGCCCTGGGACTTCCGCGCCACGCCCGAGCACCTGCACGCCGCCGCGCGCGCCAGCGCGAAGGCGCTCGGGGTCGCCGAGATCGGGCTCTACCAGCTGCACTGGCCCGACCCCTCCGTGCCGTACGCCGAGTCCGTCGGGGCGCTCGCCGAGCTGGTCGACCAGGGGGTCGTGCGCGCGGCCGGCGTGAGCAACGTGGACGTGGCGAAGCTCGACACCGCCGCCGAGGTGCTCGGGGACCGGCTGGTGAGCGTGCAGAACCCGTACTCGGTCGAGGACCGCTGGGGCGAGCCGATGCTGCGGCGCACCGAGGAGCTGGGCCTGGCGTTCCTGCCGTACACGCCGCTGGCCGGGGTGACCGGCGCCGGCGTCCGCGCGGCGGCCACCCGGGAGGTCGCCGCGGAGCTCGGGGTCTCGCCGCAGCGGGTGGCGCTGGCCTGGCTGCTCGCCCACTCGCCCGCCGTGGTCGCCATCCCCGGCTCCACCCGGCCCGAGTCCATCCGCGACAGCGCCGCGGCTGCCGACCTCGACCTCTCCGCGGAGCAGGTGGCGCGGATCGACGAGGCCCCGGCGGACCCGTCCCGCCCCACCACGTTCGCCCACTGAACCGCCGCCGCGTCTCACTCCACGCAATGCCGTCTCGTATTGCTTGACAAGACGGCGTCTCGCATCGAAGGATCGCCGACATGGACCTGCTCGCGACGCCGGAGGGCCTGGCGCGCCGGGAGGGCGACGAGGTCGCCGTCCTGGACCTGCCCCACCGGGACGTCGGGGCGCTGGTCGCCGACACCGGCTCGCTGGCCGCGGCGGCCCGCGCGCGCGTCGTCCGGCGGGTGCCGGCGGCCGAGGCGCTGGCCACCGCGCTGGCGCCGCTGCCGGCGCCCGGCACCGTCTGGGGCGTGGGCCTGAACTACCGCTCCAAGGCCCGGGTCACGGGCCGGGACGTGCCCGCCGAGCCGATCCTGTACGTGTCGGCCGCCTCCTCCGTGGCCGGCCCGAACGGCCTGCTGCCGCACCCCTCCGGCGTCACCGAGCAGCTGGACGCCGAGGCCGAGATCGCCGTCGTCGTCGGCCGCCGGCTGTACCGCGCCTCCGAGGGCGAGGCCTGGGCCGCCGTCGCCGGCGTCACCGCGGGCAACGACCTCACCGCGCGCGACGTCATGAAGACGACCGGGACCCCGGCGCTGGCCAAGAGCTTCCCCGGCTGCACGCCGCTGGGCGCCTCGGTGCTCGACGCCCGCACGCTGGCCGACGCCGGGGCGATCGGCGTCCGCGGGTCGGTCAACGGCGTCCGGCACCAGGACGACAGCAGCGCCGACATGATCTGGTCGATCCCCGAGCTGCTCGCGCGCATCTCCTGGTACGCCGCGCTCGAGCCCGGCGACGTCTTCCTCAGCGGCACGCCCGCCGGCACCGGCCAGGACCGCGGCGTCTTCCTGGTCCCCGGCGACGTGGTCACCGTCGAGGTCGACGGCGTGGCGCCGCTGACCACCACCGTCTCGTCCGCCGCCGCGCCGGTCGTCCCGGCGCCGCGCGCGGACGCCGTCCCGGCGCACTGACGCGCTCCCGAGCCCCCGCCGTCCCACCGAGCACCCCGGAGTCCACCGCATGTCCGCACCCGCCGACACCCGCACGGACGCAGCGAGCGCCGTCCACGACCTCGTCCTGACCGGCGGGCGGGTCCTCGACCCGGCCAACGGCCTGGACGGCCGCTACGACGTCGCGGTCACCGACGGGCGGATCAGCGCGGTCGCCCCGTCGATCGACGACGCGGCCACCGAGCGCATCGACTGCACCGGCCGGCTGGTGCTGCCCGGCCTGGTGGAGGGCCACACGCACATCTTCGAGCACGTCTCGAAGGTCGGCGCCAACCCCGTCGAGGCCCACCTGCGCCGCGGCGTGGTCGCCGCCGCCGACGCCGGCACCGCGGGCGCCTCGACGTTCGCCGCGTTCAAGAAGCTGGTCGTCGAGCCCAGCGGCATGCGGATCCTGAGCTTCCTCAACGTCTCCGTGCTCGGCCTCATCGACTTCCGCTTCGGCGAGCTGCTCAACCCCGACACCCTCGTCCCCGAGGACGCCCTGCAGGTCGCGGCGGAGAACCCGGACGTCGTCCGCGGCTTCAAGATCCGGCTGTCGACCGACGTCGTCCCCGCCGAGCAGTGGCGCCCGCTGCTGGAGAAGTCCATCGCCATCGGCGAGCAGGCCGGCCTGCCGCTGATGGTGCACATCGGCGAGACCCCCGAGCCGCTGACCGAGGTGCTGCCCTACCTGCGGCCCGGCGACATCGTGGCCCACTGCTACACCGGCAAGCCGTTCAACATCCTCGAGAACGGCGCGGTCCAGCCGGCCGTGGCCGAGGCCCGCGCCCGCGGCGTCCTCTTCGACTCCGCGCACGGCAAGAGCAACCTCAGCTTCGAGGTCGCGCGCCCGGCGATCGCCGAGGGCTTCCTCCCCGACATCGCCTCCTCCGACACCAGCGGGCGCAACTGGCGGGGGCCGGTCTTCGACCTGCTCACCAGCCTCTCCAAGCTGGTCGCCCTCGGCGCCCCGCTGCCGGAGATCATCAAGCGCGCGACCATCGACCCGGCTCGACTGCTCGGCATCGCCGACGAGGGCTACGGCGCCCTCACGGTGGGGAACCCCGCGCACGTCACCGTCGTCGAGGAGGTCAGCGACCAACTGCTGCCCGACGCGGCCGGCAACTCGATCGTGGCGCCGCGCTACGAGCCCGTGACGGTGCTGCACGCCGGTGCGCCGGTGGAGCTCGTACCGTGGCGCGGACTCGGTGCCTGAGTGCCGAGCGCGGACTCGGTGCCTGAGTGCCGAGCGCGGACTCGGTGCCTGAGTGCCGAGCGCGGACTCGGTGCCTGAGTGCCGAGCGCGGACTCGGTGCCTGAGTGCCGAGCGCGGACCGGACGCCTGGCTGACGGGAGACCCACGGTGAGCGACGTCCACCGGGTGCGCGCGGGGCTGCGCGCCGCGCTGGCCTCCGGAGAGCGGGTCACCGGGGTCTTCGTCAAGCTGCCCTGCCCGGACGTGCTGGAGCTGGTCGCCTCGGCGGGCTTCGACCTCGTCGTCGTCGACCTGGAGCACTCCTCGCTCGGCGAGCACGAGGCGTTCACCCTGCTGCGCTACGCCGACGCGCTGGGCCTGCCGGCCCTCGTGCGGCTGGCCCGGGTGGATCCGCCGCTGGTCAACCGCGTGCTGGAGGCCGGCGCCGTCGGCATCCAGCTGTCGATGCTCACCTCGGTGGCGCAGCGCGAACAGCTCCAGGACGCCGTCGCCTACGGACCCGCGGGACGGCGGTCGGTGAGCCTGGCGCACACCGGGGCCGGCTTCGGGTCGGTGGGCCTGGGCGACTACCTGGCCGCCGAGCGGGCCGACCCGCCGCTGCTGGTGGGGCAGATCGAGAGCCGCACGACCGACCCGCTCGAGCAGCTCGTCGCCGGCCTCGACGTCGCCTTCGTCGGCACCACCGACCTCACCGTGGCGCTGGGCCTGGACCCCGCCGACGCGACGGGCATCCGCGCCGAGGTCGACGCGGTCGCCGCCGCGGCCCGCGCCGCCGGGGTCGCGTTCGGTGGCTGGGCGCCGCGCCCCGACGCCGCCGAGGGGCTGGGCCTGGGCCCGGCGGGCTACCTCGTGGTGGGCTCGGACCTGCAGTTCCTCGGCGCGGCGCTGCGCTCCGCCGCGCCGTCCCGTGAGCCGTCTTCCCCGGAGGCCCGATGAGCACCGACCCGACCCCGTCGCGCAACGCCGCCCTCTACGGGCGGGTGGTGAACTGGGACGACATCCCCGAGGAGACGGTGCGGCCCGGCGTCCGGCGCCGGGTGTACAGCACCGACCAGGTGATGATCGCCTGGCACAGCCTGGACGTCGGGATGGACCTCAACCCGCACTCGCACGCCGACTTCGACCAGCTGGTCTACATCGCCGAGGGCGTGTGCGACTACCACGTGGCCGGGACCCCGCACCGGATGCGGGCCGGCTCGTTCCTGCTGGTGCCCGCCGGCGCCCAGCACTTCGTGGAGCCGCTCGAGGGCCCCTGCATCAACATCGACCTGTTCGTGCCGCCGCGGGCCGACTTCGCGTCCGCGCTGGGGTGGCTCGCCGCCGTCCCCGCCGCCTCCTGAGCGAGGACCTGCTGCCCCCACGCCTCGCGAGCTCGGCGCGGGCCCCTGCAGCGGGGCCGACTCAGCCGACGGCGGCGAGCAGCAGGGCCGCGGTGGTCACCGCCCCGAAGGGGCCGCTGCGCAGCATGTCGACCGCGGCCTCGTGCCGGCCCGGCCGGGGCGCGGCGGTGCAGTCCTCCAGGACCAGGCACTCGTAGCCGCGGTCGATGGCCTCGCGCAGCGTCGAGGTCACGCAGACGTCCGTGGTGACCCCGGTGAGCACGAGGTGCCCGATGCCGCGGCTGCGCAGCCGCAGGTCGAGGTCCGTGGCGTAGAAGGCGCCCTTGCCGGGCTTGTCGACGACCCAGTCGCCCGGCTCCGGCCGCACCTCCTCGACGATCTGCCACCCGGGCTCGCCGCGCACCAGGACCCGCCCGCCCGGTCCCGGCTCGCCGATCCCGGCGCCGAGCCGCGCCATCCGCCAGGCCTTCGCCGGCGGCAGGTCCGACAGCGTCGGGTCGTGCCCCTCGCGCGTGTGCACGACCAGGAACCCGGCCGACCGCAGCCGCGCCAGCACCTGCGCGGTGCGCAGCAGTGCGGGCCGCATGAGCCCGACGTCGAGCCCGGCCCGGTCGAGCATGCCGCCGGGGGAGCAGAAGTCGTGCTGCCAGTCGATGGAGAGGACGGCGGTGTCGGCCGGGCCGAACGAGCCGTCGAACGGCCAGTCGTAGGGCTCGGCCGGCACCGGGCCGCAGCAGGACGAGGGGCTCATCGCCAGGACGGTAGGGCCGACCGGCCTCCGGCGTCTTGAGTGTCGAGTCACATCGCGAGACAGTGACCCGCGATGTAACACGGGTCGGTCACGCTTCCCGGAGCGGGACGGCGCCACGGGACGCCGGATGGGAGGTCCGCATGCGGGAGCCGGCCGACGTCGTCGTCGAGTCGGCCGTCGTCGTGACCATGGACCCCTCCCGGCAGGTGTTCGCCGACGGCGCCGTCGCGCTGCGCGGCGACCGGATCGTGGCGGTGGGCCCGACGGCCGAGGTGCTCGCCGCGTGGGCGCCCGCCGAGCGGGTGGACGGCCGCCGCTTCGTCGTCACCCCGGGGCTGGTCAACACGCACGTGCACGTCGTGGGGGAGCCGCTCACCCGCGGGTTCGTCCCCGACGACACGCCGTTCCGGGAGAACGTGCACACCTGGCTGCGCCCGCTCTACGCCGCGCACACCGAGGAGGACGAGCACCTGTCCGCGCAGCTGGCGGCGGCGGAGATGCTCCGCTCCGGGACGACGGCGTTCCTGGAGGCCGGGTCGGTCCGGCACGTGGCCGCGGTGGTCGACGCGCTGACCGGCATCGGCATCCGGGCCCGGTTCGGCGTCCGCGCCGAGGACAGGAGCACCGAGCCCGCCGCCTTCCGGCAGACCACCGCGCAGGCCGCCGCGGCGGTGGAGTCGACGCTGAGCCGCTACCGCGAGGTCGCCGGGGGCCGGCTGCAGGCGTGGGCGATGC
The DNA here is from genome assembly GCF_054050575.1 of Blastococcus sp. SYSU D00868. Classification (NCBI taxonomy): domain Bacteria; kingdom Bacillati; phylum Actinomycetota; class Actinomycetes; order Geodermatophilales; family Geodermatophilaceae; genus Blastococcus; species Blastococcus sp. SYSU D00868. The sequence goes on along the minus strand of NZ_JBJGZO010000009.1, from coordinate 76,181 downwards.
TCGTCGGCCACACGGCGTGCTCCGACGAGCTGTGGCAGGCCGCCGCCCGGTCGGCCCGCGACTGGGAGACCGGGCTGAACTTCCACATGTCCCCGGCGGCCGGCGATCCTGAGTGGTTCCTGCGCGAGCACGGCGCCCGGCCGCTGGTGCACCTGGACCGCCTGGGCGTGCTGGGGGACAACTGCGTGGTCGTGCACGCCGTCCACGTCGACGACGCCGAGATCGACGTCCTCGCGCGGCGCGGCTGCACCGTCTCGCACTGCCCCACCACGGCGCTCAAGGTCGCCTACGGGGTCACCCGGATCGGCCGGGTGCCGGAGATGGCCGCGGCCGGGATCAACGTCGCCATCGGCATCGACGGGAGCAACGCGTCCAACTACGCCGACATGATGCGGGCCACCTACCTGGTGGCCGGGCTGTTCAAGGACGCCCGGCAGGACGCCTCGCTGTTCCCCGCGACCGAGGCGTTCGCCATGGCGACGCTCGGCGGCGCCCGCGCGCTGCTGGCCGGGCACGAGATCGGCTCGCTCGAGGTGGGGAAGAAGGCCGACCTGGTTCTGCACGACCGGCGGCGGCCGGAGTGGACGCCCCTGCACGACGTGGCCAACCAGCTGGTCTGGTCGGCCGACGGCCGCGGGGTGCACACCGTCTTCGTCGACGGCCGCCGCGTCGTCGACGACTACCGGCTGACCACGGTCGACGAGCCGGCGCTCTACGCGCGGGCCCAGGCCGCCGGCGAGGCGCTGGTGGCCCGCAGCGGCCTGCGGCGGACGCCGGCGTGGCCGGTCCGGTGACGGCGCCGGACCCGGGCGGGGACGCCGTGGTCGACCTCGTCGTCGAGGCGTGCGACTCCGTGGTGTGGGGCGGCCGCCCGTTCGAGGTGCTGCGGCACGCCTCGCTCGTGGTGGACGGCGGCCGGGTGGTGGCCGCCGTGCCCGCCGGGGAGCCGCTGCCGCCGGCCCGCCGGGTGCTCGACGGCCGCCGCGCCGTGGCGCTGCCGGGGTTCGCCAACGGCCACACGCACACCGCGTTCTCCGGGCAGCGGGGTGCGGAGCCGGAGCTCCCGCTGGACCTGTGGCTGCCGCACGTCTTCGCCGCCTCGGAGCGGATCGGCCCGGCCGAGGCGGCCGCCGCGGCACGCGCGGGGTACGCGGAGCTGGCCGGGGCCGGGTTCACCGGCGTCCTGGACTTCCACTACGCCCAGGCCGACCGCGGCAACGCGCTCGCCGTCGCCCGCGCGGCCGCCGGGTCCGGGGTGCACGCGGCCGTGGCGGTCACCGGGTCCGACGTGGGGGACGGGGCCGTGCCGCTGGACGACGCGCTGGCCACGCTCGCCGACCTGCGGGCGGCGTGCGACGAGCCCGGCGCAGGACGGGTGGACCCGTGGGTCGCCCTCGCCTCGCCGGGGCGCCGGGAGACGCCGGAGCGCTGCCGGGCGCTGGCGGCCGCGGCGCGCGGGCACGGCATGCGCCTGACCTACCACTACGCCGAGACCCGGGCCTGGTTCGCGCTGGCCGCCGAGCACGGGCTGCGGCGGCTGGTCGACCTGCCGCGCCGGCTGGGCCTGCTCGGCGAGGACGTCGTCATCGCCCACGGCGTCTGGTTCGGCCCCGACGACCTGGAGGTGCTGGCCGAGACCGGCACCTGGATCTCCTACAACCCCGTCGCCAACGGCTACATGGGCGACGGGGTGACGCCCGTGGCCGCGATGCTCGCCGCCGGCGTCCGGGTGTGCCTGGGCACGGACACGGTGCAGTGCTGCGGCCGGGCCGACCCGTTCGAGACGATGAAGGTGGGCGCCATGCTGCAGAAGGCGGTGGCCGCGGACGCGCGGGCGCTCGTGGCCCGGGACGTCCTGCACCTGGCCACGGCCGCCGGGGCGGAGGCGCTGGGCCGGCCGGACGCCGGGGTGCTCGCGCCCGGCCGGGCCGCCGACGTCGTGCTGGTCGACCTGGACTCCCCGCACCTGCAGCCGGTGCACGACGTCGTCTGGACGGTCGTCTACGCGGCGTGCGCCCGCGACGTGCGGGCCGTCGTCGCCGGCGGCGACGTCCTGGTCGACCGCGCGCCGTCCGGGAGCGCCCGGTGACCGCGCCCGGCGGGCAGGTGCCCGCCCGCCCGTGGCCCTGGCCGGCCGCCGGGGGGCTGCACACGACCCGGGCGGCGCTGCTGTGCATCGACTTCCAGCACGACTTCTGCAGTCCCGGGGGGTTCGCCGACGCCCAGGGGTTCGACCTCGCGGCCGTCGCCGGCGCCCGGGCGCAGGCCCGCCGGGTGCAGGCCGCCGCCCGCGCCGCCGGGTGGCTGGTCGTGCACACCCGGGTCGGCTCGCCCGCCGACGTGGCGGTCGTGCCCCGCCGGGTCGGGGCCGGCCGGGGCGCCGGTCCGGTCCCGGGCGACCGCGGCCCGAGGGGCCGCTACCTCACCCGCGGCGAGCCCGGCCACGACATCGTCCCCGACCTGGCGCCGCTGCCCGGCGAGCCCGTCGTCGACAAGCCCGGCAAGGGCGCGTTCTACGCCACCGAGCTCGACCCGGTGCTGCGGTCGGCCGGCGTGACCCGCCTGGTCTTCACCGGGGTCACCAGCGACGTGTGCGTCCAGTCCACCTACCGCGAGGCCGCCGACCGCGGCTACGAGTGCCTCTGGCTGTCCGACGCCATCGGGTCCTACTGGCCCGAGGCGCACGACGCCGCCGTGCTGCTGGCCGCCGCCCAGGGCGGGCTGTTCGGCACGGTGGCCACCACCGACGACCTCCTGCACGCCCTCGCCCGGGCCTGAGCCCCGGGCCGTCCCCTCCCGAACGGAGTCCCCCGTGCCCCTCCCCGACTCGCTGCCCGCCGACCGCACCGGCCTGGTCGTCATCGACCTGCAGAACGGCTTCTGCCACCCCGAGGGCTCCCGGGCCCGCGCCTTCGGCCCGGACAGCGTCGCCACCCCGGCCGGGATCGTGCCCGGCGTCCTGGACCTCGTCCGGGAGTTCCGCGAGCGCGGCCTGCCCGTGTGGTTCACCCGGCAGGTCCACTTCCCCGGCGACCGGATGCGGGCCGCCCGGGTCATCCCCTCCCACCTGGAGCGCCGCGGGCTCAAGCTCGAGCTGTGCCAGCGCGGCACCTGGGACGCCGAGCTGCTGGACGAGGTGGGCGCGGCGGTGCGGTCCCCGGACGAGGTCGTCGTCAAGCACCGGGCCAGCGCCTTCTACCAGACCACCTTCGAGAACGAGCTGCGCATGTCCGGCGTGCAGGTCCTCGTGGTGACCGGGACGACGACGAGCTTCTGCGTCGACAGCACGATCCGCGACGCCTACGCCCGGGACTTCGACGTCGTCGTGCCGGCGGAGCTCGTGGCCGACACCGACCAGGCCGCGCACGACGCCGTCCTGGCGTCCACCGACCGGTTCCACGGCGTCGTCACCACCGCGCCGGAACTGCTGGCGGCGCTCGACGCGGCGACCGTCCGCGAGCCCGCGACCGCTGACCACGGGTGATCCGCCGGACCCTCGCATGTGACCTGGGTCATGCGAATCGAGTGACACGTGTCACTCGTGCATCCGGCCGGATTTCCCCGCCGTTAAGTCCTCGTTCCGGTCCCGACGACCGTTGACCCCCGCTCCCGGGTGCGCCACAGTCCTCATGTCGACACGACATCCCGCAATACGAGACGCAGGAGATGGCTGATGCGCGTTCGGTCCGTTCGTCCGGTCATCGCGGTGGCGGCAGCGTCCGCCCTCGTGCTCACGGCCTGCGGCGGGGGTGACGACGACGACAGCTCCTCCTCCGGCGGCGACGGAGGCTCGGGCGGCAGCAGCGAGGCCGCGGGCCCCATCGACGTCACCGTCACCTCGCTGAACCTCTGCGACGAGCTGTACGTCTACTACGGCATCGAGAACGGCGTCTTCGCCGAGCACGACCTGAACGTCGAGACCGTCCAGTCGACCGGCGGCGCGGCCGCGCTGGCCGCCCTGCAGTCCGGGGACGTCGACGTGGCCTTCGCCAACCCGTTCAGCATCATGCTGGCCGAGGAGCAGGGCATCGACCTGACGATCATCTCGGGCGCCTACAACAGCGCCGAGCCGCCGGACGACCCGGCCGGTGGTGTCGCGGTGCCGGTCGGCTCGGACATCCAGGGTCCCGAGGACATGGCCGGCAAGACGATGGCGGTCAACGAGTTGGGCGGCATCAACCAGATCATGACCGAGGCGTGGATCCGCGACGCCGGCGGCGACCCCTCGGAGACCGAGTTCGTCGCGCTGCCGTTCCCCGAGCTCGCGCCGGCCCTGATCAACGGCGACGTCGACGCCGCCAACCTGACCGCGGGCGCCATCGCCAGCAACGCGGACAAGGTGGAGCTGATCGGCAACCCGCAGGGCGCGACGGAGGAGGGCTACACCGTCTTCGCGACCTACGCGTCCAACACCTCGTGGCTCGACGACAACCCCGAGGCCGCGACCCGCTGGCACGACGCCTTCGTCGACATCCAGACGGCCCTGGAGGACGAGGCGAACCTGACCGCCGCCCGCGAGCTGGCCACCGAGCGCTGCGGCGTCCCGGCCGAGACCCTGGCCAGCCTGCCGTCCAACAGCCTGACCGCCGACGTCGACATGGCGGTCCTCGAGGAGATGGCCCAGCTCGGCGTCGACGCCGGCGTCCTCAGCGAGGTGCCGGACGTCGAGAGCCTCGTCGCCGAGGACGCCCGCGGCTGACCGGTCACGGCGACGACCGCAGCCGGGACCCGGGGGAGGACATGACCGCACCGACCGACCGCACGGCACCGCCCGCGGTGCCGGACGTGACCGCGGCGCCCGCGCTGCCCGACCCCGTGGTGGACCTGGGACCGCCGGCCTCCCCCTCCCCCGCGGGGGCGGGGGAGACCGCGGTCCGGCGCCACCGGGTCCCGCGCGGCCGGTCGGCCCTGCTGGGGCTGGCCGGCTGCGCGGCGCTCGTCCTCGGCTGGGCGCTGATCAGCGCCGCCGGCGTCGTGTCCGAGCAGTCCCTGCCGGGACCGGTGGCGGTGGCCCGGGCGCTGGGCGAGCTCGCCGTGGACCCCGACTTCCTCACGCAGGTCGGCGACACCGTGCTCGCCTGGCTGGTCGCGCTGCTGCTCGCCACCGTGGTCGCCGTCCCGTTGGGCCTGCTCATCGGCAGCGTGCCGTTCCTCCAGCCCCCGACCGCCGGGGTGGTGCACGCCCTGCGCTCCATCCCGGCGACCGCGCTCATCCCCGTCGCGATCCTGGCGTTCGGCATCGGCTTCCAGATGAAGGTGTTCCTCACCGTCTTCGCCATCGTGCTGCCGATCCTGCTCAACGCCCTGTACGGCGTGCGCTCCGTGGACCCGGTGATGCGCCGGGTCGCGCGCAGCCTGCGCTGGTCGTGGGCCCGGACGGCCCGCCGGCTGGTCCTGCCGGCCGCGCTGCCCTCCATCGCCTCGGGCATCCGGGTGGCCGGTGGCATCGGGCTGATCGTGACGGTGAGCACCGAGCTGCTCGGCGCCCGCAGCGGGCTCGGCACGGTCATCCGCACCTACCAGCAGAGCGAGCTGCCGGCCCAGGTGTACGCCAGCATCGTGGTCGCCGGCGTCCTCGGCATCGTCCTGGGCAGCCTGCTCCGCTTCGCCGAACGCCGGCTGCTGCCGTGGGCGCCGTCCCAGCGGAGCGGACGGTGACCGCCGTGGAGTCCCGCCCCGTGGGCGGGCACGTCTCCCCGGCGCCGGTGCGCGACCGCGGCCGTCGCGGCTGGACGCTCGTGCCGCGGGTCGCCTGGTCGGTGCTGCGCCACCTGTGGCTCGGCGTCCTGCTCGTGCTGCTCTGGGAGTGGGCGGCCACCGAGGCGGCCTCCCCGTTCTTCCCGCCGCCCTCGGCGATCGTCGAGCGGCTCGGCGAGGTGTGGTTCGGCGGCCCGGCGTCGCGGCTGTTCTTCAGCGAGGCCGGGTGGGCCGACTTCAGCGCGAGCGTGCAGCGGCTGGCGATCGGCTGGGCGCTCGCCGTCGTCCTGGGCATCGGCTTCGGCCTGCTCATCGGCCTGTCCACCACGCTGCAGGAGCTGACGTCCCCGCTGATCACCTTCGCGCTCAGCGTGCCGGCGACCACCCTGGTGCCGCTCGCGGTGGTCGCCTTCGGCATCACCTCGGCGATGAACACGGCGCTCATCGTGTTCGGCTGCGTGTGGGGGATCCTCGTCAACACGATCGACGGGGTGCGGCACATCGACCCCACCGCCATGCTGTCGGCCCGCAGCCTGCGCCTGCCGTGGCGCCGGCGGCTCACCCGGATCGTGCTGCCCGCGGCGTCGCCGCAGATCGCGGCCGGCATCCGGGTCAGCCTGGGCATCGCCCTGGTGCTCATGGTCGTCTCCGAGCTCTACGCGGCGCGCAGCGGCATCGGCTACGCCCTGTCGTTCTCGCAGCGCACGTTCCGGTTCCTGGACATGTGGGCGGCGATCGTGGTGATCGCCCTGCTGGGGCTGGTCGTCAACGGCCTGTTCGCCCTCGTCGAGCGGCGCTGGCTGCGGTGGCACACCGAGAGCCGCCGCGTCGGCGAGGCCGCCTGACCGCCGTGCCGCCCGCCGTGAACCCCGACCACCCGCCGGCACCACCGGAAGGACGACGATGACCACACCGATGCTCCGCGTCGCGGAGCTGTCGAAGAGCTACCCGTCCCGGTCCGGGCCGGTCCGGGCCATCGACAGCGTGACCTTCGACGTCGCGGCCGGGGAGTTCGTGTCGCTGGTCGGCCCCTCCGGCTGCGGCAAGACGACGCTGATGAACTGCATCTCCGGCCTGCTGCGCCGCACCTCCGGCACGGTGGAGCTCGCCGGGCGGGTCGTCGACGGGCCGCCCGCCGAGGTCGGCGTCGTCTTCCAGGACTACAGCCGGTCGCTGTTCCCCTGGATGACCTGCGGCAAGAACATCGCCCTGCCGCTCAAGGACGCCGGCCTGGACCGCGCGGCCCGCGCTGCCCGGATCCAGGAGGTGCTCGGGGCGGTCTCGCTCGACGGGGTCACCGACCTGTACCCGTGGCAGCTGTCCGGCGGCATGCAGCAGCGGGTGGCCATCGCCCGCAGCCTGGCCCTGCGCCCCAAGGTCCTGATCATGGACGAGCCGTTCGCCTCGGTGGACGCGCAGACCCGGGCGGTGCTCGAGGACCTGGTGCTCGAGGTGTGGGCGGGCTCGGGGACCACCGTCCTGTTCGTCACCCACGACATCGACGAGGCGGTCTACCTCTCCGACCGCGTCGTCGTCCTCTCCCAGGGCCCCTCGCACGTGGCCCGCGAGGTGGCGGTGCCGCTGCCGCGGCCCCGCCACCAGGTCACCACCAAGGAGCTGCCGGAGTTCGGGCAGCTGCGCGGGGAGATCTTCGAACTCGTCATGCAGTCGCAGCGACGCGGGTCGCTGCTCGGAACGGAGGCCGCTGGTGCGCGCTGACCTGGTCCTGCGCAACGCCCGGGTGGTGCTGCCCGACGCGGTGGTGCCCCGTTCCGGGGTCGTCGTCCGCGACGGGAAGATCACCGCGATCGCCGCCGACGTCGACCTGCCCGATGCCGACGAGGTGATCGACTGCGGCGACCGGCCCCTGCTGCCGGGGATCGTGGACCCGCACGTCCACCTGGGCGGCTCGACCCCCTACATCGAGATCTGCCGGAGCGAGTCGGTCACCGCCGCCGTCGGCGGGGTCACCACGCTCATGCAGTACAAGCGGTCGGCCACGTCGCTGCTGGAGACCTTCCCCGCCGAGCGGCAGATCGCCGCGGAGAACAGCTCGTTCGACACCGGCTTCCACTTCATCCTCAACAACATGGAGCAGGTGTACGAGATCCCGGACTACGCCCGGGAGTTCGGCGTCGTGAGCTTCAAGTTCTACATGGGCGGCTACTCGAAGGGGAACCCGATCGGCCTGGTCAGCGTCGACGACGCGATCCTCTACGAGGCCATGGCCCGGATCCGCGACCTGGGGCCCTACGCCTGGTGCATGGTGCACGCCGAGGACCACGCGCTGGTCGAGCACCTGACCGCCAAGGTCAAGGCCACGGGCGCGGAGGACCTCGCGGCCTACACGGCCTCGCGCCCGCACTTCGTCGAGGAGCAGGACGTGCTCCGGGCGATCTGGCTGGCCGAGCTACAGGGCTCCCCGCTCTACGTCCCGCACACCACGATCGGCGCGGCGGTCGCGGCCAGCGAGACCGCGGCGCGCAGCGGCCTGCGGGTGAAGCTGGAGACCTGCCCGCACTACCTGGCGCTGACCTACGACGACGTCCGGCTGGCCAAGCAGGGCGCCGGCGTCGGCAAGGTCGCCCCGGCGCTGCGCGACGACGCCGAGCGCGAGGCGCTGTGGGCCGGCCTCGCCAACGGCACCATCAAGACCATCGGCTCCGACCACGTGCCGATCGTCAAGACCGGCGCCGCGCTGTGGGAGGAGAAGCCGGGCTTCGCCGGCCTGGCGACCTCGCTGCCGGTCGTGCTGACCGAGGGCGTGGCGAAGGGGCGCATCGACCTGCTGAAGGTGGCCGAGGTGATGTGCCGCAACCCGGCGGCGACCTTCGGCATCGCCGACAAGGGCAGCATCGCCGTCGGGATGGACGCCGACCTGGTGCTGGTGGACATGGAGACGGAGAAGGTGGTCGCGCCGGAGACCACCCGCAGCCTGTACACCAGCGCCTTCGAGGAGATGCCGCTCGTCGGGTGGCCGGTGCTGACCGTGCGCCGCGGCGAGATCCAGCTCCGCGACGGCGAGGTCACCGTGGTCCCGGGCAGCGGGCGGATCCTCACCCCGCAGCCGGCACCGACGGCGGCGTGAGGCGCCGGCCGCGCCGCCGGCCGGTGCCGCCGGCCGTGCGGCTCGTCGTCGACGGGACGGCGGTCGAGACGCCGGCGGCGCCGGGCGAGCCGCTGCTGGCCGTGCTGCGCGACCGGCTCGGCGTGACCTCGGCCAAGGGCGGCTGCTGGCGGGGCGAGTGCGGCACCTGCACCGTGCTGCTGGACGGCGCCCCGGTGCTCGCCTGCGTGACGCTCGCGGAGCAGGCCGCGGGCGGCGAGGTGACCACCGCCGCCGGGGTCACCCGGGCCGACCCGGCGCTCGCCGCCGCCTTCGCCGACGCCGGAGGGCTGCAGTGCGGGTTCTGCACGCCCGGCCAGGTGGTGCGCGCGGCGGCCGTGCTCGCCGAGGGGGTGCCGACCGACGACGCGGGGCTCGCCTGCGCCATGGCGGGCAACGTCTGCCGCTGCACCGGCTACGCGCAGATCCTCGACGCCGTCCGCACCGCCGCGGCGGGCCGGGCATGACCGGCGTCGACGACCGGCCGGCGGCCGCGGTCGGGGCGCCGGGGGAGCTGCGCGTCGTCGGCCGGCGGCAGCGCCCCGCCCGCTGGGCCGAGCGCACCGCCGGCACCGACGCCTACACCGGCGACGTGCCCGTGGACGGCGCGCTGACCGCCCGGGTGCTGCGCTCGCCGCACCCGCACGCCCGGATCCTGCGGCTGGACGTCACCCGCGCCGCCCGGATGCCGGGCGTGCGGGCGGTGGTGACCGCGGCCGACCTGCCGGGCCGCCGGTACCTGCACGAGGGCGGGGCCCGCGCCGACCGGCTGCCACTCGCCGACGGCGTCGTCCGGTACGTCGGCGAGGAGGTCGCCGCGGTCGCCGCCGACACCGCCGAGCAGGCCGAGGCCGCGCTGCGGGCGATCCGGGTCCGGTACCGCCGGCTGCCCGCGCCGCTGGACGTCGACGCGGCGCTGCGACCGGGGGCGCCGCGGCTGCACGACCGCGCCGAGGGGTCCAACGTCTCCGTCGACGACCGCGGCAGCTGGGGCGACCCGGACGCCGGTGACCGCGCCACCGACGTCACCGTGACCGGCACCTGGTCCCACCCCCGGGTCACCCACACCGCGCTGGAGACGCACGGCACCGTCGCCCGCTGGTCGGCGGCCGAGCAGCGGCTGGAGGTCTGGACGTCGACCCACGCCCCCTGGTTCGTGCGGCGGGAGCTGGCCGAGGTGCTCGGGCTGCGGGAGGAGCAGGTGGTCTGCCGGGACGTCGCCGTGGGCGGCGGCTTCGGCGCCAAGGGCAAGATCGGCGAGCACGAGGCCCTGGCCGCGGCGCTGGCGGTGCGGGCCGGCCGCCCGGTGCGGCTGCTGCTCTCCCGCGAGGAGGAGTTCGCGGCCACCAAGCCCCGGCACGCGTTCCGCACCACGCTGCGGGCCGGCGCGGACCGGGCGGGGCGGATCACCGTCCTCGACGCGGACATCACCGCCGACAACGGCGCTTACAACCACTTCGGCCCCTCGGTGCTGAAGGTCGGGGTGAAGACCCTCGGCACGCTCTACCGGCCCGACGGCGTCCGGTGGCGCGCCCGGCTGGTCGACACCGCCCTGCCGCCCGGCGGCCAGTTCCGCGGCTACGGCAGCCCCCAGGTCGCCCTCGCGCTGGAGACGGCCGTCGACGAGCTCGCCGAGCGGCTCGGGGTCGACCCGCTGGAGCTGCGGCTGCGCAACGCCAACGAGCCCGGCACCACCACGCTATCGGGCGCCCGGCTGGGCTCGGCACGGCTGCGTGAGTGCCTGGAGGTCGTGCGCGCCGAGCTCGACTGGGACGCCCGGCACGGCGCGCTGGGGCCCGGCCGCGGGCTCGGCGTCGCCGCCGGCATGCACGGCAGCGGGTCCTACGCCTTCGAGGGCGCCAACCGCAGCGCCGCCACCGTCGACCTCTCCCGCGACCGGCGGGTCCGCGTCCGGTTCGGCGGCCTGGACCCCGGCACCGGACAGCGCGGCGTCCTCGCGCAGATCGCGGCGGAGGAGCTCGGTGTCCCGCTCGAGGCGGTCGACGTCCTCATGGCCGACGGCGAGCTCACCCCGCCCGATCACGGCGCCTGGTCCTCCCGCGGCACCCACATGGGCGGGCACGCCGTCGCCTGCGCGGCGCGGGCCGCGCGGGTGCGCCTGGCCGCGGCCGGCGGGTGGGACGCGCTTCCGGCCGAGGGGCTGTCGGTCACCGAGGAGTACCTGGACCCGCGGATGGAGCGCTTCGGCGCGGGCAACCCGCGGCCCAACGTGTCGGCCAGCTACACGTTCGCCGCGCACGGGGCCGAGGTCGCCGTCGACCGGCGCACCGGCGAGGTGCGGGTGGTCGACTACGTCGCCGCGCACGACGTCGGCCGGGCGATCAACCCCACCACGGCGGAGGGGCAGGTCGTCGGGGGCGTGGTGCAGGCGCTCGGGGCGGCCCTGCGCGAGGAACTGCTGCACGAGGGCGGCCGCGTGGTGAACCCGGCGTTCGTGCACTACGGCGTCCCGCGCGCGGCCGACGTCCCCCGGGTGCGGCCGGTGCTGGTCGAGGGGCCCGAGCCGGCCGGGCCGTACGACGCCAAGAGCGTCGGCGAGCTGCCGGTCATCCCCGTGGCGCCCGCGGTGCTCAACGCCGTCCACGACGCGACCGGCGTGCGCTTCCGCTCCCTGCCGCTGACCCCGGACGTCGTCCTGCGCGGCATCGCCCCCGACCGCGTCGCCGCGTGGGAGGGGCTGGTGCCGCGCACCCCGACGGCCTGGTGGGTCGCCGCGGTCCGCCGCGCCTACCCGCTGGGGCTGCACGCGCTGCTGGACCGGGTGGGCACCCGGCTGGCCCGCCGCCGGCGGCCGCGGGCGCTGCGGCGGGTCGAGCAGCCGGCCGGCACCGCGGAGCTGGTCGCGGCGGCCGCGGGACGGCGGGCCGTCGTCGTCGGCGGGGCCACCGACGTCACCGTCCAGCGCCGGCAGGGGCTGGCGGCGCCGGAGGTCCTGGTCCGCGCCGGCGCGGTGGCCGCCCTCCGGCGGGTGCACCGCGACGACGAGCACGTCGAGGTGGGCGCCGCCGTGACGCTCGAGGAGTGCGCCGAGGCGTTCGCCGCGGACCTGCCGGAGCTGTCGGCGCTGGTGCGCACCATCGCCTCGCCCCAGCTGCGGCGCACGGCGACCGTGGCCGGCAACCTGCTGCAGGAGAAGCGGTGCTGGTTCTTCCGCAACGGCTTCGACTGCTACAAGCGGGGCGGGCCGACCTGCCCCTGCTACGCCGTGCAGGGCGACCACCGCTTCTCCCACGCGGTCCTGGGGGCGCACCGCTGCCAGGCGGTCACGCCCTCGGACCTGGCGACGGTGCTGACCGCGCTGGACGCGCAGGTGCGCGTCGCCGGCCCGCGCGGCGAGCGGACGCTGCCGGTCGGGGAGCTGTACCGCGGGCCCGGGGAGACGGTGCTCGGCCCGGCGGACGTGGTCCTCGCCGTGCGGCTGGGCCGCGCGGCGCTGGGCCGGCGGCTGGTCACGGAGAAGCTGGCCCTGTGGGAGGGCGACTTCGCGGTCGCCTCGGTCGCGCTGTCCTGGACCCCCACCGCGACCGGGGCCGCCGACGTGCGGGTGGTCCTGGGCGGGGTGGCCCCCACGCCGTGGCGGGCCCGGCGGACAGAGGCCGCCCTGGAGGGCACCGAGCCGACCGTCGCCGGGGTCGTCGACCGGCTGCGCGACGAGCTGCGGGCGGTCGCCCACCCGCTGCCGCGCAACGCCTGGAAGCTCGAGGCCACGATGGGGCTGGCCGAGCGCGCCGCCGAGCGCGCCGTGGCGGCCACGCCGTGACGCCCGCGGAGGCCGGTGCGGCGTGGTGCGCGGCGGCGGTGGCCGCCGGCGTGCGCGTGGTCGCCAGCCTGCCGGACTCCTGGCTCGCGCCGGTCCTGGACGCCGTCGCCGCCGAGCCCCGGCTGCGGCACGTGCGCGTCGCCCGTGAGGAGGACGCGTTCGGCCTGGCCGCCGGCGTGGCCCTGACCGGGTCGCGCGCCCTGGTCCTCTGCCAGAACGCTGGCCTGCTGCTGTCGGCGAACGCCCTCGGCGGCCTGGCCCACCACCACCGCATCCCGGTCGTGGCGGTCGCCGTCGACCGCGGGCAGCTCGACGACGGCTTCTACTACCAGGCCTACAAGGGCGCGGTGACCCGCCCGGTGCTCGAGGCGCTCGGCGTGCCGGCGCACCCGGTCGACGCCCCTGAGGCGGCGGCCACGGCGCTGCCCGCCGCGTTCGGCCAGGCGGCGCTGCACCGGCGGCCGGTCGTGCTGCTGGCCTCGCGGCGGGCGCTGACCGGAGACCCGACATGAGGCGCGGCACCCTGGCCCGCGCCCTGGCCGCGGCCGCCGCCCCCGAGACCGTGGTGGTGACGTCGCTGGGGTCGGCCGGGCGCGCCTGGCGGGAGTGCGCCCCCGCGCAGCGCACGTACGCCGCCTCCGACCCCATGGGGCTGGCCTGCTCGCTGGCGCTGGGCGTCGCCCTGGGCCTGGCCCTCGACGACCCGTCGCCGCCGCGGGTGCTGCTCGTGGCCGGCGACGGCGACCTGACGCTGGGGCTGACGGCGCTGGCCGCCGTCGGGGACGCCGCGCCGCCGCACCTGTCGGTGTGCGTCTTCGCCAACGGCCGGTACGAGACCGGCGGCGGGGCGCCGCTGGCCGCCCGCGGGGTGGACCTGCCGGCGGTCGCGCTGGCCGCCGGCTGGGCCGCGGCCGCCCGGCTGCCCGGGGACGCGACCGCGGCGGAGCTGGACGCGGCCGCCGCCGAGCTGCTCACCGCGCCCGGGCCGCGGCTGCTCGCCGTCGCGGTCGACCCGGAGCCGTCGCCGTACGGCGGGCCCGGGGAGCTGTCGCAGGCCGAGGTCCAACTGGACTTCCGCCGCGCGCTGGGCGCCCGCCCGTGGACCTGAGGAGGAGGAGACCGTGACCCTGGTGATCCGCGGCGGGTGGGTGTTCGACCTGTCGGGCGGCCGCCGGGCCGACGTCGTGGTCGAGGACGGCGTCGTCACCGCCGTCGGCCCGGACGCCGGGGCGCCGTACGCCGCGCCGGGGGCGGCCACGGTGCTCGATGCGACCGGCCGGATCGTCGTCCCCGGGCTGGTGAACGCCCACACGCACTCCAACCAGACCATCGAGTCGGGCCTGTGCGACGCGCTGCCGCTGGACGCGTGGATGGTGCTGGCCAGCTACGGCGGGGCCGGCGCCCGCCTCGGGCCGCGGGACCTCTACGTCTCCACGATGCTCGGTTGCCTGGAGATGCTGCGGCACGGGACCACCGCGGTGCTGGACTGCGCCCGGGTCGAGGACTCCCTGACGGGCGAGGGCCTCGACGCGGTCGTGCAGGCCTACGTCGACTCCGGCATGCGGGCCGCGGTCGCCGCCCAGTTCTCCGACCTGCAGTTCGTCTCGTCGCTGCCGACGTCGCTCGCCGACCCGGAGATGAGCCTGCCCACCGGGGTGCGCGCGGACCCCGACGAGGTGCTGTCCGGGGTGCTGGAGTTCACCGACCGCTGGCGCGGCCGGCACCGCCGGATCGAGCCGCTGCTCGGGCCCTCCTCCCTGCCCCGCTGCTCGACGCCGCTGTTCGAGGCCAGCGTGGACGTCGCCCGGCAGCGCGGGCTGCGGATGCAGACCCACCTGCTGTCGGCCAAGTCGCAGGCGGTCCTGGCCCGGGAGCGCTACGGCTGCTCCACCGTCGAGTTCCTCGACCGGATCGGCGCCCTGACCGACCGGGTCTCGTTCGCGCACGCCATCTGGCTCGACGACCGCGAGATCACCGCCTTCGGCGCCTCCTCCGCCGTTGCCGTCCACAACCCGGTGAGCAACATGAAGCTCGGCGCGGGCCGCGCGCCGGTCGACCGGCTGCTGCGTGCCGGGGCCACCGTGGCGATCGGCGCCGACGGCGCGAGCAGCAACGACGGCCAGGACATGTGGGAGACGCTGAAGATGTCGGTGCTCGTCCACCGCGGGGACGGCGACCCCGCCCTGTGGCCGGGCGCCCGCGACGCGCTGGGCATGTGCTGGACCGGCGGCGCGGCCGCCATGGGCCGGCCGCTCGGGGCGGTCGCCCCGGGCGCGTGCGCCGACCTGGTGCTGCTCCGGGACGACGTGCTGTTCCCGGCGCCCGACGACCAGCTGGCCCATCAGCTGGTCTACCGGGGCGCGGCGGCCGCGGTGGACACGGTGGTCGTCGACGGCGAGGTGGTGGTCGACGGCGGCCGGCTGACCCGGGTGGACGAGGGCGCGCTGCGCGCCGAGGCCCGCGAGCTCACCGCCCGGCTGTGGGCCGGGCTGGGGGAGCGGCAGGCCCGGTTCGCGGCGGTCGAGCCCATGCTGCAGCGGCTCGAGCAGCGGGTCCGGGCGCTGCCGTGGCCCCTCGAGGCGGTCTGACCCGGCGCGCCCTCAGCCGAGCCCGGTCCACGTCGCGCGGGACTTGGCCGCCATGTACTCGCCGGAGGTGATCGGGGCGAACCCCGCCTCCGGCGGGACGAACGGCAGCGGGCTGATCACGTACCCGGGCGGCGGCTGCTGGAAGAAGGGGATCGAGATCCGCGCCTCGCCCGGGCCGTCGGGCGGGTCGACGACTCGGTGGACGGTGGAGGCCCACCGGCCGCCGGTCCAGGTCTGCATGAGGTCCCCGATGTTGACGACGAACGTGCCGGCGATCGCGGGGACGTCGCGCCAGCCGGCCCCGTCCTGGTGGACCTGCAGCCCGCCGACGCCGTCCTGGTACAGCACGGTGAGGCTGCCCCAGTCGGTGTGCTCGCCCTTGCGCAGCTGCCCCGGCAGCGGCGGGGTCGCCCGCGCGGGGTAGTGGTTGGCCAGCAGGCGGGAGATGGCGTGGTCGGCGACGTCGGCGAAGAAGTCCTCGGGCAGGCCCAGGCCGAGCGCGAACAGCCGCATGAGCTCCGCGGCGAGGCCGTCGACGGCGGCGTCGTAGGCCAGCCACACCTCGCGGAGGTCCGCGGGACGCTCCGGCCAGGTGTTGGGCGCCGTCCAGTCGGCGAGGTCGTCCCGGCCGGGGTCCGCGGCGCCGGGCTCACCCAGGCGGCTGGCGCAGAACGTCTCGCACAGGTCCGGCGGGGTCTGCAGGCCGCGGCTGGCGGCGACGTAGGCCGGGGCGCGCCGGAAGCCGCGCCCGGGGTGCGGGGACGCCGCCCGGTCCTTCTCCGCCGCGGGCAGGGCGAAGAACTTCCGGGTGACCGCGTGCATCCGGTCGACCAGGTCGGCCGGCACGCCGTGGCCGGTCACGACGAAGAAGCCCGACCGGCGGCAGGCCTGGTCGATGCCGGCGGCCAGTGCGGCCCGCTCCCGGGGGCCGCCGGCGGCCGCGGACAGGTCGACGACCGGCACGAACCCGTCGACGACGACGGGTGCTGCGACAGCGGCCACGGTGGTTCTCCCCTCGGGTCGTCCGGGCCGGGCGGCGTCCGGTGTCAGGCGCCGGCCGCCCCGTAGGTCTCCCGCTGCCGTTCGCGGGTGTGCTCGGCGGGCGTCGTCGGGGGGTACCGGTCGGGCACGCCGGGGACATGGCAGGTGGGCAGGCAGCTCACCGGGTGGTCCGGGCGCCCGGAGAAGAACAGCGGCATGGAGTACCGCTCCCGGCCGGAGGTGTTGACCACCCGGTGCAGGGTCGAGCGGTAGAGGTCGTTGGTCCAGCGGGCCATGAGGTCGCCGAGGTTGACCACGAAGCTGCCGGGGACCGGGGGTGCGGCGACCCAGCCCCGTTCCCCCAGCACCTCGAGGCCGCCCACCTCGTCCTGGGCCAGCACGGTGATGGCGCCCCAGTCGGTGTGCTCGCCGGCGCCCTTCTGGCCGGGGGCGGCGTGTGCCGGCTGCGGCGGGTAGTGGACCAGGCGCAGCGTCGGCGCGGGGTCGGCGCAGAACTCGCGGAAGTGGTCCTCGGGGAGGTCCAGGGACAGCGCCAGCCCGCGCATCAGCGTGACCGCGAGGTCGGTCGTGGCGGCGTAGTACTCCTCGAACACCGCCCGGAACGCCGGCAGGTCCTCCGGCCAGCGGTTCCGCTTCCCGGCCGCGCCGTCGCGGCCGAGGTAGAAGCCCTCCTTGAGGTCGGCGGGCGTCCCGGCCTCCAGGGTCTGCCCGCGCAGCTCCTCGTAGCCGCGGTCGAACGCCGAGCGGTCCATGCCGGCGCGGCGCTTGCGCTCCAGGGGCAGGTCGAAGAACCGCCGGGCCTGGTCGAACGCGGCGTCCACCAGCTCCGGCGGCACGGCGTGCCCGGTGACGTAGAAGAAGCCCGTGTCGCGGCAGGCCGCCCGCAACCGGCCGCCGACGTCGGCGCGCTCGGCGGGGTCGTCGCTGCCCAGGCCGCGGATGTCGACCACCGGGAGCGCCGTCGTGTCGGTGCCCGCCACCGGGTGCTGCGCTCCGCCGTCCGCCACGAGGGCCTCCCGCGCCGAGGGACCGGACGCGACGGACGCTAGGGATCCCCCGCGTGTCTCGTCAAGAGAGACGACGTCCCGGGAGCCGGGATGCCGGGTCAGCCCACGGCGGGGGCGGGGGCCTCGGTGCCGAGGTGCGAGGAGATCTCCTTGGCGGTCTGCACGAGGGCGGCCGCCATCGGGCTGTGCACGTCGGGGTCGATGGACGCCGTCGTCCCGACGATGGCGACGGCCCCGACGAGGGCGGGGCCCTGGAAGACCGGGGCCGCGAGGGTGCGGACGCCGTTGACCGCCGGCACGTTGACCGAGACCCCGGCCGCCCGCACCGCATCGATCTCCGCGCGCAGCCCGGGATCGCGCTTGAGCGCGCGGGGCAGCCCGGCGACCTCCTCCGGGCGCAGCCACGCGCAGAACACCCGGCCCTGGGCCGACTGCACCGGGTCCAGCCGCGAGCCGACGCGGACGCTGATCCGGATCACCCGGTCGGTGTTGTCCACCGAGCGGACGACGATGGGCGACTCGCCGTCCCAGACGGAGAGGACGACGGTCTCGTCCACCTGGTGCAGCAGCCGCTCCATGAACGGCTCGGCCGCGCTGACGATCGGCAGGCCGGCGCGGGCCGCGGCGCCCAGGGTGAGCACCTGCGGGCCCAGGGAGAACAGCGCCGTCCGCTCGTCGTAGCGCAGCAGCTTCGCCGCCCGCAGCGCCTTGGTGTAGCGGTGCGCGGTCGCCTTGCTCGCCCCCAGGCGCTGCGTGATCTCGTTCAGGCTCAGGTAGGGCTTGGCCGGCGTGAACGCGTCGAGGATGAGCGCGGCCCGCTGCACGGTCTGGATGGTCGGGGCGGCCGCGTCGCCATCGCGTGCCGGGCGGCTGGCAGGCTCGGACACGGGCGCGCTCCTCGGTGCGTGGAGGGGAGGGTGATCGTCGGCGATGCTGTCTCCCGACGTGAGACAGCATCCTGACTCCCGAGACGGCGGCGGTCAACGGCCGAGGTCCGCCGGCACCCATGGTCCTCGCCGCGGCGCGGTGGTTGACATCCCCCCGCGTGCGGCACATGCTCAGTACCGCCATGCGAGACAG
The DNA here is from genome assembly GCF_054050575.1 of Blastococcus sp. SYSU D00868. Taxonomy (NCBI): domain Bacteria; kingdom Bacillati; phylum Actinomycetota; class Actinomycetes; order Geodermatophilales; family Geodermatophilaceae; genus Blastococcus; species Blastococcus sp. SYSU D00868. Next base: position 57,920 of record NZ_JBJGZO010000009.1, on the reverse strand, counting down.
CGTCTCGCATGTGTTTCTGCCGAGTTACCGCGTAGTCGTCGTGCCGCCTCCGCCCCGGCGAGGCAGACGGGAGTCCCTGTGACGTCGCCCAGCCCGGTCTCCTCCTCCGCCGGCGCGCCGCCGCTGGTCGTGCAGGACTGGGACCGTCTCGCCTTCCGCGTGCACCGCCGCGCCTACCGCGACGCGGAGCTGTTCGCCGCGGAGCGCAGCCGGATCTGGGAGCGCACCTGGCTCTACCTCGGGCACGAGACGGAGCTGCCGAACCCGAACGACTTCAAGGTCCGCACCCTGGGCGGCCGGCCGCTGATCTTCACCCGCGACTCCACCGGGCAGCTGCACGCCTTCCTCAACAGCTGCCCCCACCGCGGCACCGTGCTGTGCCGCGAGACGCAGGGCTCCAGCAAGCACTTCAACTGCTTCTACCACGCGTGGGCGTTCCACAACACGGGCGAGGTGGCCGCCATCCCGGACCCGTCGGCCTACGCCGACGAGGAGTACAAGGCCAGCATGCGGCTGCGCGAGGTCGCGCGGCTGGAGGTCTTCGAGGGCTTCGTCTTCGTCTCCTTCACCGACGACGTCCCGCCGCTGGAGGAGTACCTCGGCCCCGCGGCCGACTACATCCGGATGATCGGCGAGCAGCACGTGGCCGGCATGGAGGTCCTCCCCGGCACCCAGCTCTACGGCGTCCGCGGCAACTGGAAGCTCGCCGTCGAGAACGCCATGGACGGCTACCACTTCTCCCCGACCCACAACACCTTCGTGGGCTACCTGCGGGAGAGCGGCTTCGCCGTCGACGACGACGACCAGTACGCCTACAACCTGGGCAACGGGCACTCGCTGCTGATCCTCACCGGCCACGGCGGGCGGATCAGCATGCTGTGGGAGCCGCGCTTCGGCGAGGAGGAGCGGGTCCGCACCGCCGAGCACCGCCGCGAGATGGAGCTGCGGCTGGGCTCCGAGCGGGCGCACCTGGTGGCCGACGAGAGCCACATCCTCTTCGTCTTCCCCAACCTCCTGCTGTTCGACCTCGAGGGCCTGTCGATCCGCCAGCTGGAGCCGGTCGCCCCCGGGCACACCGACGTGCGCGCCTGGCAGCTGGCCCCGCGCGGCGAGGACCCGGCCGTCCGCGACCTGCGGATGCGGACGATGGTCAGCTTCGTCGGCCCCGGCGGGCTGGCGACGCCGGACGACATCGAGGCCTACGAGGCCGTGCAGCGCGGCATCGAGGCCACCGCCGGCGACGAGCGCGCCGAGACCGACTACAGCGACATGTCCCGCGGCATGGCCGCCGACGCGTCCGGCGAGCGCGGCCGCTCCACCGACGAGGGCGCCATGCGCGGCTTCTGGCGCCACTGGGCCACCGCGGTGGGCGCGGGCGGCCCGGTCGACGTCGGGACGCCCCCGCCGCCGCACCCCGAGCCCACCCCGCTGCCCAGCAAGCGCCCGCACGGGCTGGACGAGATCCTCGCCGGGCTCGAGACGGGCGCCCCGACCGCCGCCGAGGAGGTGGCGGCCCGATGACCGCGCTGGACACGGCCCTGGCCGGCTCCACCCGCACCGTGACCCGGGCCGAGGTGGAGGACTTCCTCTTCGCCGAGGCCGACCTGCTCGACCGCCAGCGCTACGACGACTGGCTGGCCCTGTTCGTCGAGGGCGGCCGGTTCGAGGTGCCGACCACCGACGCCGGCGACACCCCGGCCAGCCAGGGCGGGTACTTCGTCTGCGACGACTGGGACCTGCTGCGCGCCCGGGTGAAGCGGCTGAAGAGCCGCAAGGCGCACGCGGAGAACCCCGCGTCGCTGACGCACCGGATGATCGCCAACGTGCGGCTGCTGGAGCGGGACGGCGACGAGCTGGCCGTGACCGCCAACTTCATCGTCCACCGCGCCCGCGACGGGCACACCAACGCCTTCCCCGGCCGCTACGCGCACCGGCTGCTGGTGACCGAGGACGGGCTGCGCTTCCGGCTGCGCCGCTCGGTCCTCGCGCTCGAGCGGCTCGAGGCCGGCGCCCGGCTCTCCTTCATCCTCTAGGGGCTGCTCATGATCCGGCACACCGTGGCCTTCCGGTTCGCCGAGGGCGTCGACCAGCCGACGATCGACGCCCTCCTCGCCGAGCTGGAGACCTTCCCGGCGCACTACCCGGCGATGCAGCGGTGGTCCTCGGGCCTCAACCGCAGCACCCGCGACGACCGCTTCACCCACGCGTTCTCGGTCGAGTTCGACACCGAGGCCGAGCTCGCCGCCTACCTGTCCAGCGAGCGGCACGAACGCTTCGTCACCGAGGTCTTCCGGCCGGTCGTCGCCGAGCGGGCCATCGTCAGCTACGAGTACACGCCCAGCGCAGGAGACGTCATGACCGCACCGGCGAAGACCCGCCCGCACGGCCCGTTCGGGATGGAGTACGCCCGCATCGAGGTCCCCGACCTCGACGAGACGATCGACTTCCTCGTCTACCACGTGGGGCTCCAGGTGGAGGAGCGGACGGCGGAGCGGGCCTACCTGCGCACCGACATCGAGCACCACTGCATCGAGCTCGTCTCGGCGCCGCACCGGGAGATCGGGCACACCGTGGCCGTCGGCTACAGCGTGGAGAACGCCGAGGTGCTCGGCCAGATCCAGAAGCGGGTCGTCGACGCCGGCCTCGAGGTGCTGGAGCTCGAGGAGCGCCAGCAGGCCCTGTGCGACGAGGGCTTCGCCGTCCGCGACCCCGACGGGATGATCGTGGAGCTGTTCACCGAGTACCAGGAGTACGCCGAGGCCCCGCACGTCGAGCTGCGGCCGGTCGACCTCGTGCACCCGTTCCTGATCACCGAGAGGTTCGACGAGATGGTCGGCTTCTACCAGGGCGTGCTCGGCTTCGTCCCCAGCGACCACGTCGTCGGCTCGACGACGTTCTTCCGCTGCGAGGACCGCTACCACCACAGCCTGGCGATCTCGCGCAGTCGCGGGGAGGGCTCCTTCGTCGGCCACCTGTGCTTCGCGATGAAGAGCCTCGACCACGTCATGCGGATGCGCGCCCGCGCCCTCTACAAGGGCCGGCCGATCGTCTCGGACATGGTCAACCACTCGGCGTCGACGTCGATCGCCTTCTACATGCACGAGCCGCGCTTCGGGCCTCGCTACGAGCTGTGCGACTCCCACCGGGTGTTCACGCCGGAGGAGCACGAGACGCACCGCGCCCGGAAGATGCCGGCCGACCCGCGCAACATCGACGTCTGGCGGCCCGCCGGCGACGACTGGGGCCGTTTCTGAGCCGCACCGCGGACGTCGCCGAGGGCGGCGGGGAGCTCCTCCCCGCCGCCCTCGGCGTGCTGTCGGCCACCCCGGCGCCGCACGGGGCGGAGCGGCCGGCCGCCGAGGCACTGGCCGCCTGGGGCCGGGGCGCGCTGCCCGGGCTGGGCTGGTCCGTGACGCCCGTGGGGGAGGCCGGCGCGAACGTCGTCGTCACGCTGCCCGGCGACGGCCCGCCGGCGCTGCTGCTCGCCTCCCACCTCGACACCTCCCTGTCCGGGCGGCCCGCCGAGGACGCGCCGGTCACCGGCCGCGCCGACGACCCCGGCCCGCTGCGGATCGACGGCGACGAGGTGAGCGGCCCCGGCCTGGGCGTGGCCCGCGGCCCCGCCGCCGCGGCGCTCACCGGACTCGCCCTCTCCGCGCAGCGGCTGGCCGGCCGCCCGCACCGCACCGTGCAGCTGCTCCTGGCCGGCTCCGGCACGCACCGCAGCGCGCTGCCGGCCGCGGTCCCGCCGGACTCCGTGCGTCCCTCCTCCAGCGCGGGGGCTGCGGCGTTCCTGGCGTCGTCCCCGCGCCCGGACGCCGTCCTGGTCGCCAAGGGCGGCCCCCCGGCCGTCCTGCGGGCCGAGCCGGGCGCGGGCTACCTGCGGCTCACCGTGACCGGCCGGATGGGCGCCGCCCTGGCGCCCGCCTCGGCCGACCCGGTCGGCGGGGTGCTCGTGCACGCCGGGACGGTGCTGGAGGCCGTGGGCCGGTGGCGGGTGGCCTTCCGCGACGCCCGCCGCGGCCGCCCCGACTCGCTCGGCGGCGAGCTGGGCCTGGGGGCGCTGTCCGGCGGTCGGCCGGACAAGCCCGACCTGCTGCCCGCGGCGCTGGACCTGCGGCTGTACGCGGTGACCGTGCCGGGGGACGACCTGGCGGCGCTCGGCGAGGAGCTGGCGGCCGCGGTGCGGGCCGGGCTGGCGAGCACGCCGCTGGCCGGCTGCGCCGTGGCCGTCGCGGCGGAGCCGCTGCACCCGGCGGGGGTCACGGCCGCCGACGCGCCGGTCGTGCGGGCCGCGGAGGCCGCCTGGGCGCGGCACCGGCCCGAGCCGCCGGTCGCCGTCCGCGACTGGACCGGGTCGACCGACGGCGTCGTCTTCCGGGCCGCCGGGATCGACACGGCGCGCACGGGGCCGGCGGCGTCGCCGGACCCGGCCGACCCGCGCCGCGACCGGCTGTCGCTGGCCGAGCTGCGCTCGTTCGCCGAGCTCTACGCCGACGTCGCCGTCACCCTCGCCGCCCCCGAGGCCGCCACCCCCGAGGCATAGGAAGCTCTACGCACGTCCTGGCCGCGAGGACGTGCGTAGAGCTTCCTATGCCCGGACGGTGTCCAGGGGCTCGGGGGCCGGGGTCCTCTCCAGGGCCTTCTGGACGTCGCGGTTGGCCGGCAGCGCGCCGCGGGCGCCGGGGCCCGTCGTGGACAGCGCCGCCGCGGTGGCCGCGTAGCGCACCGCCTCGGGCAGCTGTTGTCCCCGCGCCAGCGCCTGGCACAGCGCCCCGCAGAAGCAGTCCCCGGCGCCGGTGGTGTCGACGGGGGTGACCGTCGGCGGCCCCTGCAGCAGCGCCGGACCGCCGTCGGCCGGGACGACGACCGCGCCGCGCGCGCCCACGGTCACCACCACCGCCGTCCCCGGGCCGGCGAGCTCGCGGGCCAGCGCGGCGACCTCGGCCGGCGACCGCTCGGTGTCCTCGACGCCGGCCAGCGAAGCCAGCTCGTGCTCGTTGGGCACCAGGACGTCGACCCGCTCCAGCAGCTCCGCGGGCAGCGGCGCCGGCGGCGCGGGGTTGAGCACCACGGTGCCCGCCGCGGCGCGCGCGGCCGCGGTCACCGTCTCCATCGGCACCTCGAACTGCAGGAGCAGCACGTCGGCCCGGTGCACGGGGGCGACGTCGACGTCCTCGGGGGTCAGCGCGGCGTTGGCGCCGGGCACCACGACGATGAGGTTCTCGCCGCTGCCGCTCTCCACCGGGATCGTGGCGGTGCCGGTCGGCACCCCGGGCGTGCGGTGCACGCGGCTGACGTTCACCCGGCACTCGGCCAGCGCGGCCTGCATGCGGGCCCCGGCGGGGTCGTCGCCGACCCGCCCGACCATGTGCACGCCGGGCCCGAGGCGGCCGGCGGCGGCGGCCTGGTTGGCACCCTTGCCGCCCGCGGCGGTGGCGGGCGTGCCGCCGATGACGGTCTCGCCGCGGCCGGGGAGCCGCTCGACGGGGATGAGCACGTCCTCGTTGAGGCTGCCGACGACGGTGACGGACAACGGACCTCCTGGTCTGGGAGCGGCGGACAGCGGACAGCGGACGGCGGCGGGCCCCCGAGGGCGCCCGCCGCCGCCGCGATCAGTGGCCATCCTCCAGGGGCCCGCCCCGAGCTCGTGAGGGGCGGGGGGAAGGGTGGTCCTCGCCGCTACAGGCCCCAGGTCATGTCGGGGACGGCGGCGCTCGCGATGTGCGCGATGCGCTCGACGTCCTCCTTCTCGCTGCGGTCGCTGTCGCGGCCCTGGACGACGGAGTTCTTGCCGAAGCCCTCGACCAGCGGCCGGCCGACGTCCCGCTTGAGCCACAGCCGCAGCAGGTGGCGACGGCGCTCGACCTCGGGGAAGTCCTCGTAGGAGGTCCGCGAGTGCAGGGCGGCGTAGTTCAGCAGCCACTGCACGTCGCCGGGTTGGAAGTCCATGTCGATCGGCAGGCCCTCCTCCTGCGACACCTCGTCGTAGAGGGCCAGGAGCTCGCGCTGCGCGTCGGTGAGCCGCGGGACGTCGGGGAAGCGCTGCGCGGACTCGATCATCGAGCTGCCGGCGTAGCTGGAGAAGACGCCGTCCACCCAGCTGCAGATCGGCGAGGTGTACCAGTCGGCGGGCGCGTCCTTGTCCTGCGCCTTCCAGTCCCAGTACCAGGTCTCGAACAGCAGCGGGGCGAGGTCGGGGCGGCGCCGCAGGATCTCGTTGTAGATCGTCGCGCCGCTGACCAGGCTGCTCGACCCGCCGGCCTTCGCGCCCCGCAGGCACATGAGGGCGACGACGTCGGAGCTGTCGGAGTGGAACGGCAGCCGGTCGCGGACCCGGGAGGGCAGCGCGCCGTCGGCCATCGTCAGGTTCGACGTCGCGATGACGTGGTCGAGCAGGTCACCGACCTCGTTCTGCTTCATCGGCACGCCCAGGTGCAGGCCGATCACGAAGAAGATCGCCGCCGCCAGCACGTCGCCGTACTCCTCGGTGCGCAGCCCGCGGACCAGGATGAAGCCGCGGCCGCTGTCGAGCTGCTCGGACACCTCGCGCAGGTGGGCGGCGTTGGCCGGGATCGGGTACTGCTCGGCGGTCACCGTCCGCAGGTCGGGGTCATCGGCGACGAACCGGCGGCCCACCTCCTCGAGCTCGGTGCGCTCGGCGTCGGAGAGCTCGTGGATCCACTCGGTCGACTGCGACAGGACGTCGCCCCGCCAGGCGGCGGGTCCCTCCACCGGGGAGAGCGAGACGGTGCTGGTCATGGGGTTCCTCCACGGGACGGGCGTGCGGTGGTCGGGGACGGATCGCCGGGGATGCACCACGAGCCCGCGGACGTCGGCGACGTCGGCGGGCTCGTGGGCGGGAGATCAGAAGGGGACCTGGACGGCCCCGGCGGCGGTGCCGGGACGGATGCTCGGGCGCAGGGACGGGGCGGGCGTGCCGGCTGCGGTCACGGTCGGCCTCCCCGGGTGTGTGTGCTGCGCGCGAGCGGTGCCCGGAACGCTAGGGCACGCCACCGCGGAGCGTCAAGAGAGACGACGTCCCGCATCGCGAGACCAGGGATGACTCAGGACGGCGTCTCCGCGCCCTCCCCGCCGACGTCGCCGCCCTCGGCGGGCTGGTCGGGGTGCGGCGTGCGGCCGTCGCCCCCGGTGCCCTCGTCCGGCTCCTGCTCGCCGCTCTCGGCGGGCTGCTCGGGGTGCGGGGTGCGGCCGGGTTCGCTCATGGTGGGTCCTCCCTCGGGGTCGACGTCGGGCCTGTATCCCCGGGTCCGTCCGGGAAACGGGGACGGCGGGCCCACAGCGGCAGCGCGTACCAGGTGAGCGCCCCGGTGAGCAGGACCAGCCCGCCGGAGGCGATCGCGACCGCCCGGTTCAGGGCGACGTCCAGCACGAGCATCGTGCCGGTGCTGATCGCGACCACGAGCATGGCCAGGCCGGCCTGCAGCAGCACGTTGGCCACGTGCACGATCGCGCCCTTCTGCCGCCGCCGGAACACCAGCCGGTGGAAGGACACCGGCGCGATGAGCAGCACCGTCGCCAGCGCGGTGGTCAGCAGGGTCACCGTGTAGACGGTCACGCCGAAGCCGTCGATCTCGGCGAACCGCTGGGTGAAGGCCAGGCCGAGCAGGAAGGCGAAGAGCACCTGCACGCCGGTGATCGCCACCCGCAGCTCCTGGAGGAGCTCGTTGAGGTTGCGGTCCAGCAGCTGGTCGAGCGTCTCGCCGCGGGCATCGGCGCTGCGCCGCGCGGCCGAGCCGTCGAAGCGCCCGGGCGGAGGGTCCTGCACGGTACGGGGTCGTACCCGGAGGTGTCGCGGCCGCACACCCGGTTCCCCGCCGGGCACGACCGGGTAGGGCGCGACCGATCGACCGACCGAGACGAGGGAGGACCCCATGGCCGACGAGGACCACGACGCCACGCGACGCCAATTCAGCGAGGCGGTGAACATGACCGCGAGCGAGCTGAAGGAGTGGCTGGCCACCGACGAGTCGCGGGAGGTGGGGCAGAAGAGCGGCGGGTCCGGGGAGTCCACCGGGCACGAGTCGGGCCGCCGGATCGTCGAGCTCCTGCGGACGAAGCAGGCCGACCTGACCGACGACGACCACGCGCACATGCGCACCGTGCACGGGTACGTGCAGCGACACCTCGCCCAGCGGCCGAAGAAGGAGGACGTCGAGTCCTCCAGGTGGCGGTACTCGCTGATGAACTGGGGGCACGACCCGCTCAAGAGCTAGGAGCCGCATGCGGCGCGACGACCCCCGGCGCAACGACAACGCGCAGTACGACGAGCTGGCCGACCAGTGGTGGGAGCCGGCGGGCGGCTTCGCGATGCTGCACTGGCTGGCCGCCGCCCGCGCCGAGCACCTCCCGCCGGCGGCCGCGCCGGGCGCCGTCCTGGTCGACCTCGCGTGCGGCGGCGGGCTCATGGCCCCGCACGCGGCGCGGCTGGGCTACCGGCACGTCGGGGTGGACCTGAACCTGGCCGGGCTGCGCACGGCCCGCGAGCACGGCGTCCTGCCGATCCGCGGGTCGGTGCTGCAGGTCCCGCTGGCCGACGCGTGCACCGACGTCGTCGTCGCCGGGGAGGTCCTCGAGCACGTGGAGGACGACGTGGCCGTCCTGGCCGAGTGCGCCCGGCTGCTGCGGCCCGGCGGCACGCTGGTCATCGACGCGATCGCCGACACCCGCCTCGCCGGCTGGGTCGCCGTCGACCTCTTCGAGCGGATCCCCGGCGGGCCGCCCCCCGGCATCCACGACCCGCGGCTGTTCGTCGACCGCAGGCGGCTGCTGGCCGCCGCCGACCGGCTCGGGCTGGACCTGCGGCTGGTCGGGCTGCGGCCCTCGCTGCGCGACCTGGTGGCCTGGCGGAGGGGTCGCCGCCCGGACGTCCGGATGCGCCGGATCCCGCTCACGTCGGTCCTCTTCGCCGGCTACGGGGTCAAGCGCGCCACCGGACCGGGCGCCCACGACCCGGTGAGGCGGCACGGAACGCCGTCCCCGCCTACCGTCGAGGGATGAGCGCCCCGCTGAGCAGCACGGACGTCCGGGAGCGACGGTGGTGAGCGCGGTCGTCACCGGCTCGGGCTCCGCCCTGCCCGCGACCCTAGACCAGGACGCCGCCTGGGAGGGCTTCTTCGCCCGGCACTACGCGGGCGTGCGGGCGGCCCGCCGGATCTTCGCCTCCGCGGGCGTGCGCACCCGGCACGCCGTCGCCAACCCGGTCGACGAGGACCTCAGCGGCTGGAGCACCGGGGCGCGGATGGCCCGCTACGTGCAGGAGGCGCTGCCCCTGGGCAAGCAGGCGGTCGCCGGGGCGCTGGACCGCGCCGGGCTGGCGCCGGGGGACGTCGGGCTGTTCGCCGTCGCCACCTGCACCGGCTACGCCACCCCGGGCCTGGATATCCGGCTGGCCGCCGACCTGGGCATGCCGCCGGGGCTGCAGCGGCTGCTGATCGGCCACATGGGCTGCTACGCGGCGATCCCCGGGCTCGCGGCCGTCGGCGACTTCGTCACCGCGCGGGCCCGGCCGGCGGTGCTGCTGTGCTGCGAGCTCACCAGCCTGCACGTGCAGCCGGCGCAGCGGGACCTCGAGCAGGTGGTGGCGCACGCGCTGTTCTCCGACGCGGCCGCCGCGGTGGTCGTGCAGCCCGGCGCCGGCTCCGGGCGGCGGCTGGCCGGCGTGGTCGCGCGCACCGACAGCTCCACCGCCGACCACATGACCTGGGACGTCACGGACCTGGGCTTCCGCATGGGGCTGTCCCCGCGGGTGCCCGACGTGCTCGCCCGGCACGTGGGCGCGGTGGTCGACGAACTGCTCACCGGGGCGGGGCTGCGGGTCGAGGACGTCGCGGGCTGGGCGGTGCACCCCGGCGGACCGCGCATCCTCGACGTCGTCCGCGACGAGCTGGGCCTGGCCGAGGAGCAGATGGCCGCCTCGCGGCGGGTGCTGGCCGAGCACGGGAACTGCTCGTCGGCCACCGTGCTGCTGGTCCTCGACGAGCTGGGCGACGTCGACGGTCCGGTCGTGGCCATGGCGTTCGGTCCCGGGCTCACGCTGTACGCGGCGCTGCTGCTGCCCGCTTGACGCTCCGTGCAGGCCGGGATGTACTCCCGACCTGCAGGAGTTACTCTGCGTGACACGCGTCAGTGACGCGTCTCACATCGAGAGGCGGTGGGCGTTGCCGGGCAGTTCCGTGCGGGTGTTCCTCGTGGACGACCACGAGGTGGTCCGCCGTGGGGTCGCCGAGGTGCTCGAGGACGACCCGGGCATCGTCGTCGTCGGCGAGGCCGGGTCGGTGGCCGAGGCGCTGGCGCGGGTGCCCGCGGTGCGCCCGCACGTCACGGTGGTGGACATGCGCCTGCCCGACGGGGACGGCGCCGAGGTGTGCCGGCAGCTGCGCGATCGCGTGCCGGGCCTGCGCTTCCTGGTGCTGACCAGCTACGCCGACGAGGAGGCGGTGGCCGCCGCGCTCGCCGCCGGGGCCTCGGGCTACCTGCTCAAGCAGGTCCGCGGCGCGGCGCTGGTCTCCGCCGTCCGCACGGTCGCCGCCGGTGGCACGCACTACGGCGTCGCTCCGCCGGCGCAGCCGGCCCCCCGCCCGCGGGACCCCGAGCGCACGCGGCGGCTGGCCACCCTCACCGAGCAGGAGCGCACGGTGCTGCGGCTGATCGGCGAGGGCCTGACCAACCGCCAGATCGGGGCCCGGATGGGGCTGGCCGAGAAGACGGTGAAGAACTACACCAGCCACCTGCTCGCCAAGCTCAACCTCGAGCGGCGCACGCAGGCGGCGATCCTGGCCACGGAGCTGCGCGACCGCTGAGGAGGGCTCAGGCGCGGGGGACCGACCAGCGCACGGAGGTCCCGGAGGCGCCGGTGGTGACCTCCATCCGGCCACCGCGCCGTTCCGCCCGGTCGGTCAGGTTGGCCAGGCCGCTGCGGGCCGTCACCGGGGGGATGCCGCGCCCGTCGTCGGTCACCACCACCGCGACCTCGGAGTCGACCAGCACCTCGACGGTCACCCGGCTGGCGCCGGCGTGCCGGACGACGTTGGTCACCAGCTCGCGCAGCGCGGCGACGGCGTCGTGCACCAGCTCGGCCGGCAGGTCCTCCGAGCCGTCCCGGATCCGCAGGTCCACCCGCAGGTCGTGACCCTCCGTGACCGAGCGCACCACCTCGGCCAGCCGCGCCCGGACAGTGGTGGTCGAGCCCGTCCCGACCTCGTGCAGCTCGAAGATCACGCTGCGGATCCGCCGGATCGTCTCGTCGAGCTCGTCCACCCGCTGGGCGATCCGCGTCGCGGCGTCGGGGGCCCGGTCCTCCAGCGAGCGGCCGATCCGGTCCAGGGCCAGCGCGCTCGCGTAGATGCGCTGCACCACGTGGTCGTGCAGGTCGCGGGCGATCCGGTCCCGGTCGGCGGCGACCTCGAGGTCGCGCTCGCGGGCGCGGCTGCGGGCCAACTCGAGGGCGACCCCGACCCGCGACGCGAACGGTGCGGCGACCTCCAGGTCCGCGGGGGTGTACAGCGGACGGCCCTCCCGCCGCAGCGCGACGAGCGTCGCCGGGGTCGGGGGGCCGGCCAGCGGCAGCACCATCGCCGGCCCGAACCCGTCGGCGACGATCTCGCGGATCACCGGCGCGTAGGGCTGGCTCTCCGCCCGGGCCGTCACGTCCTCGAGCAGGACGGGCACCCCGTCCCGGTGCGCCGTGAGCAGCCGCGTGCCGGCCATGGGCAGCCGGACGCCCTCCGCGTCGGCGCCGACCTCCCCCGCGCCCGCGATCACGGTGAACGCGTCCTCGGCGTCGCCGTCCAGCGGGGCGAGCACGCCGCAGAGGTCGGCCCCGGACAGCTCCGCCACCCGCTCGGTCACCTCGTGCAGCACCAGGTCGGGGTCGCTCGCCGACAGCAGCGAGGTGACCACGGCCGCGCCCGCCTGCACCCACGCCCGCCGCCGCTCGGCGGCCTCGGCCAGCCGGGCGTTCTCGATGGCCAGCCCCGCCGCGGCCGCGAGCGCCTCGACGACCTCCTCGTCGGCGGCCGTGAACCCGGCGCCGCCCTGCTTCTCGGTGAGGTAGATGTTGCCGAACACCGTGTCCCCGGAGCGGACGGGGACGCCGAGGAAGGACCGCATGGGCGGGTGCCCCGGCGGGAAGCCGATCGAGGAGGGGTGCGCGCCCAGGTCGTCGAGCCGCAGCGGTCGCGGGTCGTCGACGAGCAGGCCGAGGATGCCCTTCCCTTCGGGCAGCCGGCCGATCCGCGCCAGGTCCTCGTCGCCCATGCCGACCACCACGAAGCGGTCGAGCTGGCGGCCGTCGGGGGTGAGCACGCCGAGCGCGCCGTAGCCGGCGCCGGAATGCTCCATCGCCGCGCGGACGACCTCGCGCAGGGTGGACTCGAGCCGGCCGTCCTCCGCGGTCTCCCGGGCGGAGGCGGCCGCGCGGACGGCGGCGGCGAGGCGGGTGGGCTCGGCCGGACCCTCGCCGTCGGGCGGGGTCACGGCCCGACCGGCAGGGGACGGCGGCACGATCGAACGGCCGCCTCAGGCGCCGCGGGCCAGGCGACGCGCCGGCGGGCGGGGCACCGCCGGGCGCAGCAGCGTCTTGCCGGTCCCGGTGACCATGACCAGGTCCCCGCCCCGGCAGGCGCCGGCGAGCGCCTCGAAGACCGGGCGCTCGAGCACCGCGGCACGGGCGCGGCCGTGCACGCCGGTCTCGGCGATGGCCCGCAGCAGTTGCGCCTCGACCTGGGCGCGGGCGGTGGCCAGGACGGCGGGCGTCCCCCCGTCCGCGTCGTCCACCACCCAGGCGGCGACGACCGTCGCCTCCCGGCGCGCGGCCTCGTGCAGCGCCCAGACGAGCGAGCGGTAGGCGGAGGGGGAGCCGTCGACGTCCACGAGCAGGGCGGGCGGCTGACGCCGCAGACGCAGGTGTTCGAGACGGAGGGGCTCCACGTCTGTCATGGCGCCATCGTGACCGGACCGCAACCGTCGGTACAGGGACCAAGGGCCTACCTGACCTGGCCCGAGATCTGGGCGTCGGTGTTCCGGAACCTCCGCGAACCATCCGCTCACGCCTCGTCACCACGCGCGCGCCCGACGACCGCCGTGGCACCCCGGTCGCGGTCCTCGTGGACCGACGCGCGCAGGCCGGCCGCCCGGACCGCCGCGGCCGTGGACTCCGCCTGCGCCGCGCTGGTCTCCAGCAGCAGCGCCCCGCCCGGCGCCAGCCACCGCGGGGCGCCCGCCGCCACGCGCCGGTGCAGGTCGAGGCCGTCGGGGCCGCCGTCGAGCGCCGTCCGCGGCTCGTGCAGGCGCGCCTCCGGCGGCATGAGCGCGATCGCCTCGGTGGGCACGTAGGGCGCGTTGACCAGCAGCAGGTCGACCCGGCCGCGCAGCTGCCCGGGCAGGGCGTCGTAGAGGTCCCCCCGGTGGACGTGGCCGCCGTGGGGGCGCACGGTCCGCGCCGCGCACCGGACGGCGGCCGGGTCGACGTCGGCGGCGTGCAACTCGACCGCCGTGGTCCGCGCGGCGACGGCCGCGCCGAGGGCGCCGGTGCCGCAGCACAGGTCGACGACGACCTGCGGCGCCGGCACCGCGGCGAGGGCGAGGTCGACCAGCAGCCCGCTGCGCTGCCGGGGCACGAAGACCCCCGGCTCGACCGGGACGCGCACGCCGGCGAACTCCGCCCAGCCGACGACCTGCTCCAGCGGCTCCCCGGCGACCCGGCGCGCCAGCAGGGCGGCCAGCTCCGCCGGGTCGCCGGCCGCCTCGAGCAGCACGGTGGCCTCGTCCTCGGCGAAGACGCAGCCGGCGGCGCGCAGCGCGGCGACGAGCGCGGCGGTGCGCGCGGCCTCCTCGGCCGGGGCGGGGTGCACCCGGGCAGTGTGCCGGGCCCGCCGCCAGACTCGGGGGCGTGCTCCCCGACGCCGACCCGTACGCGGGACTGCCGGCCGGCTTCTCCGACCGCATGGACCCCGGCCCCGACGACCTGTTCTACCGGCCGCAGCGGCTGGTGACACACATCGACGACGAGGCGATCGCGGCCGTGGGCGCGCTGTACGCCGAGCTCGGCATCGACGGGGCCGCCGGCCGGCCGGTCCGGGTGCTCGACCTCATGTCCTCGTGGGTCTCGCACTTCCGGACGCCGCCCGCGGAGCTGGTCGTGCTCGGGATGAACGCCGCGGAGCTGGCCGCCAACCCGGCCGCCACGGAGCGGGTCGTGCACGACCTCAACGCCGATCCGCGGGTGCCGCTGCCGGACGCCGACGTGGACGCGGTCGTCTGCTGCGTGTCGATCGACTACCTGGTCCGCCCCATCGAGGTGCTGGCCGACGTGGCCCGGGTGCTGCGGCCCGGCGGCGTTCTGGCGGTGACCTTCTCCAACCGGTGCTTCCCGACGAAGGCGGTGCGCGGCTGGCTGGTCACCCCGGAGGCGCGGCGCGGGGAGCTGGTGGCGGAGCTGGTGCGCCGGTCGGGCGGGTTCGGGGAGCCGGCGGTCGCCCTGCGGACCCCGCCCGGGCTCGGCGACCCGCTCTGGGCGGTGACCGCCGTCCGCGCCGGCAACGACGACGGGCCCGGTCGGTGACCGGGCCCGTCGGGGAGAGCGGGTGACGAGAATCGAACTCGCACTGTCAGCTTGGGAAGCTGATGTTCTACCATTGAACTACACCCGCGAGCGGCCTCGGGCCGCGGCGACAACAGTAGCAAGCCCCCGCCCGCGAGCGGAGCCCGGGCACACCCGTCGGGGTGGGTCGGCGGGGCGGACGCGCCGGCCGGGCGGTCAGCTCCGTCGGGCCCGGATCACCACCGTGGTGCCCTCCGCGCTCGGGGTTGCGGTGACCTCGGCGAACGCGCTCATCAGCATGGACCCGCGGCCGCGGTCCATGCTCGGCACCCGCTCCCGCCAGTGCCCGTGGTCGCGGACCGCGACGACGACCTCGTCGTCCCCGATCTCGGCGGTGACGTCGACGAACGGCTCCGTCGGCTCCTGGGCGTGCTCGACGGCGTTGGTCGCGGCCTCGCAGGCGGCCAGCAGCAGGTCGTAGGCGAGGTCCTCGGGCAGGCCGGCGTCGGTGAACAACGCCCGCAGCCGGCGCCGCAGCGCCGGGATGGACGACGTCGTGGAGGGCAGCCGCCAGCGCGCCGAGCGGGCGATGCGCTCCTCCCGCGGCGGAGCCGGCCGGACCTCCGCAGCAGCCCGCACCGGCTCGCGGGGGCGCGGCGGTGCGGCGGGGGCCGGGACGGTGTCGACGGGCGGCGCGACGGGGTGGTCCGGGGCGGGGACGGTCGCCCCGGCCGTGCGCTCGAGCACCGCGCGCACCCGGGCGAGCAGCTCGGCGGACTCGAACGGCTTGGGCAGGTAGTCGTCGGCGCCGGCCTCCAGCCCCTCCACCGCCGCCTCCTGCCCCGCCCGCGCGGTCAGCATCACGACCGGGACGCCGCGGGTGGCGGGGTCCGTGCGCAGCGCGCGGAGCAGCTCGAACCCGTCGAGGACCGGCATCATCACGTCGGTCAGCACGAGGTCGGGCCGGCCGCGGCGGACCTCCTCCAGCGCCTGCCTCCCGTCGGCCGCCGTCCGGACGACGTGGTGCGGGGCGAGCAGCCGGGTGAGGTAGGCCCGCATGTCGGCGTTGTCGTCGACGACCAGGACGGTGGTGCGGTCCTCCCCGGGTGCCGCGGGCGGCGCGTCCGGGACCGGGTCGCCGTCCCACGGGGTCAGGGCCGCCGCGGCCGGCCGCTCCGCGGGCGGCGTGGGCTCGGCCGCGGCGGCGTCGGGCTCGCCGTAGGGGAGACGCACGGTGAAGGTGCTGCCGACCCCGGGCTCGCTGGCGACCGCGACCGTGCCGCCGTGCAGGTGCACGAGCTCCGCCACCAGCGCCAGGCCGAGGCCGGTGCCCTCCCGGCTGCGGGCCGCGCTGTCGGTGCCGCGGTGGAAGCGCTCGAAGACCGAGGAGAGCTCGTCGGCGGGGATGCCCACGCCGGTGTCGGCGACGCGGAGCTCCAGCCCCTCGTCGTCGCCGCGCAGCGAGACGTCGATGCCGCCGACGAACGTGTACTTGACCGCGTTGCCCACCAGGTTGAGGACGATCTTCTCCCACATCCGCGGGTCGACCGCGGCGTCGTGCGGGAGCGGCGGGCAGTCGACGGTGAGCGCCAGCCCGGCCCGCTCGGCGGCGGCGCGCAGCACGCCGGCCAGCTCGGCGGTGAGGGCGGCGACGTCGGTCGTGACGCGGACGGCGGCGGCGCGGCCGGCCTCGATGCTGGCGAACTCCAGCAGGTCGTCGATCAACCGGCGCAGCCGCTGCCCGTTGCGCAGCGCCAGGGTCAGGCGCTCGGCGACGTCGTCGGGCAGCCGGTCGGCGCCGTCGGCGAGCACGTCGGCCAGGGGGCCGAGCAGCAGGGTGACCGGGGTGCGCAGCTCGTGGCTGATGTCGGAGAAGAAGGCGGTCTTGGCCCGGTCGAGCTCGGCCAGCGACTCCGCGCGGGCGCGCTCGGCGGCGTAGGCGCGGGCGTTGACCACCGCGGCGGCCACCTGCCCTGCGAGCAGCTCCTGGAAGGACCGGTACTCGGCGTCCAGCGCCCGGTTGGGGTTCACCCCGGCCAGCAGCGCGCCGACGACCGCGCCTCCGCTGCCCCCGGTCAGCGGCAGCACGACGGCCTCGGTCACCGGGTCGCCCAGGGGCCCGCTGCGCGTGGCGAGGCCCCCGACCGCCAGCTCCCGGAGCGCGGCGACGTCGTCGACGGCGGCCGGCAGCCGGGTGCCGTCGCAGCCGCCGGAGGCGACCAGGTCGAGCCCGCTGCCGTCGGCCCGGCCCAGCCAGACGGCGGCGACCGGGACGTCGCCGGGCGCCTCGTCGATGGCGGCGCACATGGCCCGGACGACGGCGGCGTCGTCGTCCAGCCGGGTGCCGGAGCTGGCCACCCGGCGCAGCAGCTCCTGCCGGCGCTCGGCCAGCACCTGGCGGGTGACCTCGGTGCAGACGGCGTGCATGCCGGCGACCTCGCCGTCGTCGCCGAACGCGGGCGCGTGCGAGACCGTGAAGTAGGCCTCCTCGCGGTACCCGGCCCGCTCCAGGGGGAGCAGCAGCTGCGGGATCCAGCTCGGCTCGCGGGTGGCCATGGCGTGCTCGACCGGCCCCTGCAGGGCCGACCAGCCCTCGGCCAGGGTCACGCGCAGGTCGTCGCCGATCGCGCCGGGGTGCTTGGCGCCGATGAGCTGGGCGTAGGCGTCGTTGTAGATCTGGGTGTACTGCGGACCCCAGGTCAGGATCATCGGGAACCGCGAGGCCAGCACGGTCCGGACGGCGAAGCGCAGGCTCGCCGGCCAGGTGTGCACCGGGCCGATCGGGGTGCGGGACCATTCGAGGGCCGCCATCAGGCGGCCGTTCTCGCTCCCGCCGGAGAACAGGTCGGTCCCCGCGGGGACGGCCGGGTCCTCCGCTGCCACGCACACCTCCCACGCTCCGGACACGCCACCGGCGCAGGACGGCGGGGGTCGCGCAGCCTGCGGTGATGGGCCCAGGGGTGGGCCGCCCCGTGACCCCCGCACGGTACATGCCCTGCCTGGGCGGGCGCGGACCGGCGCGGTCGCCGCCGTCCCGACGCCCCCCAGGTCAGCGGCGCATCTCGGCCAGGAAGGAGATCGCCTCGGCGCGCAGCTGCTCGGCCATCCGGGACAGGCCGGCGCCCTCGCTGCCGGCCAGGCCGGCGGACAGGGTGCCGTCGACCGCCTCGGCGATCCCGCCGCTGAGGCCGTTCATCTCGCCCACCGTGCCCGTGACGCTGCTCATCACGGCCGCGACGTCCTCGCTGGCCCGGCCGATCTGCTCGACCTGCGCGGTGACCCGCTCGGTGGCCCGGCCGGTCTGGTCGGCGAGCTCCTTGACCTCCCCGGCGACGACGGCGAAGCCCTTGCCGGCCTCCCCGGCGCGGGCCGCCTCGATCGTGGCGTTGAGCGCGAGCAGCCGCGTCTGGGCCGCGATCGCGTCGATGAGCGCGATGATCTCGCCGATCGCGGCCGAGGAACGGGTCAGCGAGGCGATCGTCTCCCGTGCGTTGTCCACCTCCGCGGTGGCGGCGGTGCCGGCGGTGGTGAGGCCCGCGGCGGTGGCGCTGAGCTCCGTCGCCGCGGCGGCCACCTGCTCGGACATGGCCAGCACGACCGACTCGAAGCCGTCGGCCAGCCGGAGCCGGGCGGCCTGCGCCTCGGTGACGCGGTCGCTCGTGCGGCGCATGGCGTCGCGCGCGGTGTTGATGTCGGCGGCCGCCTGCCGGTAGGCGCCGGACAGGCCGGTGAGCAGCACCTCGCGGTGGAACCGGCCCTCGGCGGCGGCGGTGAGGGCGGCCCGGGACTCGCGGACGAACGCGTCGCCGACGTCGAGCGCGCGGTTGACCTCCGCCTGCAGCGCTCCGAGCTCCGGCACCTGCTCCGAGCCGGCCACCGGGGCGGCCCGCGCCTCGAGGTCACCGGCGGCCGCGGCCGCGCAGGTGCGCGTCAGCTCGGCCACGAAGGCGCGGTAGGTCGCCAGCTCGTCCGCGGTCCCGCGCCGTCCGTCCCGTCGTGCGGCCACCTCAGCGCTCCTCGGCGTCGATGAGCGACCAGACGAGGTCCTCGTAGGACGCCGCCTGCCGCGCGATCAGCTCGGTGAGCAGCGCCGAGGACGCCGCCACGGCGGCGCGTGCGGTCGGGTGCCGGCGCTCCTCGGCCAGCAACTCCCGGTAGAGCGGCCGGACCCGGTCGACGGCGCCCGCGGACGGGCGGCGGCGGTTGGAGTGGTAGCCGACGACGGCGCCGCCGGCGCCGAACGAGGGTGTCACGTGCGCCAGCACCCAGTAGGAGGCGCCGTCCGCGGCGAGGTTCTGGATGTAGGCGAACAGCTCCCGGCCGCTCTCCAGCGTCTCCCAGAGCAGCCGGAACACCGCCCGCGGCATGTCGGGGTGGCGGATCAGGTTGTGCGGCTGCCCGATCACCTCGTCGCGGGTGTAGGCGCCGACGCGGAGGAAGACGTCGTTGGCGTAGGTGATGACGCC
The DNA here is from genome assembly GCF_054050575.1 of Blastococcus sp. SYSU D00868. NCBI lineage: Bacteria > Bacillati > Actinomycetota > Actinomycetes > Geodermatophilales > Geodermatophilaceae > Blastococcus > Blastococcus sp. SYSU D00868. The sequence goes on along the minus strand of NZ_JBJGZO010000009.1, from coordinate 38,891 downwards.
CCGCCGGTCGGTCTTCGAGACGATCAGCTCGTCGGCGGAGAAGGTGCGCTCCTCGCCGGTCGGCCGGACGGCGGGGCGGCCGGTCCGGGGCGCGCCGGTGGGGGCGAGGGTGTCGAGCACGGGCACTCCAGGGCAGCCGGCGGACGGTCCTGTTCCTCATCGGCAGTCCCGCGCCCGTGCGCGACCGCCGGCCGGCGTCCGGCCGGACCCCCCGCGACCGGGGAGGACGCCCGCGGCGTGTCCCTAGACTCCGGCCATGCTGCTGTCCGACCGCGACATCACCGCCGCGATCGCCGAGGGGCGCCTGGGCATCGAGCCCCACGACCCCGGCCTGATCCAGCCGTCGAGCATCGACGTCCGGCTGGACCGGTTCTTCCGGGTGTTCAACAACGCCCGCTACACCCACATCGACCCGGCGCAGCAGCAGGACGACCTGACCACGCTGGTCGAGCCGGAGGGGGACGAGCCGTTCGTGCTGCACCCCGGGGAGTTCGTGCTCGGCTCGACGCTGGAGGTCGTCACCATCCCCGACGACCTCGCCGCGCGGCTGGAGGGCAAGAGCTCGCTGGGCCGCCTGGGGCTGCTCACCCACTCGACGGCGGGGTTCGTCGACCCGGGCTTCTCCGGGCACATCACGCTGGAGCTGTCCAACGTGGCGAACCTGCCGATCACGCTGTGGCCGGGGATGAAGATCGGCCAGCTGTGCCTGTTCCGGCTGACCGGCGCGGCCGAGCACCCCTACGGGTCGGCGGTGTACGGCTCCCGCTACCAGGACCAGCGCGGCCCGACGCCGTCCCGGTCCTTCCGCAACTTCACGCGCGCGGAGACCCGGCGCCCGGCTCCCTGACCACCGTCACCGGCGGCTCGGCCCCGGCCACCTCCACCACGTCCCCGCAGGGGCCCGAGGGGCGCCGGGCCGGCACCTCGTCGTCGACGTAGCGCTGCCGGGTGACCAGCCAGCCCGTGGCCGTCAGGGCGGCCACGCCGGCCAGGACGAGGACGAACATGCCGGTGTAGCCCCCCGTCGCACCGCGCAGGACCCCGACCAGCAGCGGCCCGGCGGCGGAGAGCACGTAGCCCCACCCCTGCGCGAAGGTGGACAGCGCGGCCGTGGTCTCCGGGGTGCGGGCGCGCAGCCCCATCAGGGTGAGGACCATGGCGAAGGTCCCCAGGCCCAGCGCGAGCAGGGACATCCACAGCCACGGCGCCGCCGTCGGTGCCGCCCACAGGCCCACCCACCCGGCGACGTAGCAGGCCATGAAGGACAGCAGCATCGGCCGCTGCAGCCGGGGGCGCACGGTCAGCCCCGGCACGACGGCGTTCACCGGGATGACGACCGCGGTGTTGAGGGCGAGCAGCAGGCCGGCCGTGGCCGCGGAGAGCCCGGAGTCGCGCAGGTACTGCGCCGACCAGCCGACGACGACGTAGGCCTGCATGGCCTGCAGGCCGAAGAAGACCGCCATCGCGACCGCCAGCGGGCTGCGGGCCAGGGAGCGCATCCGCACCGCGGCGTGCGTGCCCCCGGCGGCGCCCGGCCTGGCCGGCACCGCCAGCCACGGCAGCGCGGCGACGACGGCGAGCACCGCCCAGACGCCCAGTGCCCACCGCCACCCGTCGACCCCGCCGGCCTCGGCGATCGGGGCGGCGGTCAGCGACGCGACCGCGCCACCGCAGGCCATCGCCGCGCTGTAGGCGCCCACCAGCAGCCCGGTCCGGTCGGGGAAGTAGCGCTTGACGAGGCTGGGCAGCAGCACGTTGCCGAGGGCGCCGCCGACCATCGCGAGCACGGTGCCCGCGAGGAAGAGGGCGAACGAGCCGGCCAGGGCCCGCACGACGAGCCCGGCCGCCATCGCCAGCAGCGCCCCGGCGAGGACGTGGCCGTCCCGGTAGCGCGCGGCCAGCGGCGGCCCGGCGAAGCCGATGACCGCGAAGCAGAGCACGGGCATCGTGGTGATCAGCCCGGCGGCGCCGCTGGAGATGCCCAGGCCGTGCTCCAGCTCCTCCAGCACCGGCCCCACACTGTTGACCGCGGTGCGCAGGTTCAGCGCCGTGAGGACGATCGCCGTCCCCACGAGCAGCAGCCCCCGGCGGGTGGTGGCCGGCGCGGCGGCGGTGGGGCGGCGGGCGGTGCGGGTCACCCGACGATGGTCCTCCCGCGCTCGCGGCGTGGGCCGGGTGGGTCCTTCGCGACGCTAACGAGCACCGGCGGGCCCCGGACGCGCGACGGCGCGTGCCCCGAGGGGACACGCGCCGTCGCGGTGGTGCGGGTGGGTCAGGCCTGCGGGCCGTGCTCCGTCGCGGCGGAGCCGGTGCCGGCCACGTCGTCGGCCTTGGTGCCGACGTCGGCGCCCGACTCGGTGCCGGGCGCGCCGACCGGGGCCATCGAGCGGAGCAGGATCTGGCTGACGTCGAGGACCTCGACGTGCTCGCCGGCCTCGCCGCTCTGCTTCTTGGACGTCAGCGCGTCCGACAGCATCGTGATGCAGAACGGGCAGGCGGTGGAGATCACGTCGGGGTCGAGGCCGAGGGCCTCCTCCGTGCGCTCCACGTTGATCCGCTTGCCGATCTTCTCCTCCATCCACATGCGCGCGCCGCCGGCGCCGCAGCAGAAGCCGCGGTCCTTGCAGCGGTGCATCTCCTGGGTGGCCAGGCCCGGGACGGAGTCGAGGATCTCCCGCGGCGGCGTGTAGACCTTGTTGTGCCGACCGAGGAAACACGGGTCGTGGTACGTGATCTTGCGGTCGATCGGGGTGACCGGGGTGAGCCGGCCCTCGTCGAGCAACTGGTTGAGCAGCTGGGTGTGGTGCACGACCTCGTAGTGGCCCCCGACCTGCGGGTACTCGCGACCGAGCGAGTTGAAGCAGTGCGGGCAGGTCACGACGATCTTGCGCATCCCCGGCACGCGGCCCTCGAAGACGCCGTCGAGCGTCTCGACGTTCTGCTGCGCCAGCATCTGGAAGAGGAACTCGTTGCCCATGCGGCGGGCCGGGTCGCCGGAGCAGCCCTCGCCCTCGCCGAGGACGGCGAACCGGACGCCCGCGGTGTGCAGCAGCTCGGCGACGGCCTTGGTGACCTTCTTGGCGCGGTCGTCGATGGCGCCGGCGCAGCCGACCCAGAACAGGTACTCGACGTCGTAGTCGAGCGGGCCGTCGGCGACCTCGACCTCGAAGTCCATCTCCGAGATCCACTCGTTGCGGGTGCTCGGGCTGACGCCCCACGGGTTCCCGCGGTTCTCCAGGTTGCGCATCATCACGCCGGCCTCGGAGGGGAAGCTGGACTCGATGAGCACCTGGTAGCGGCGCATGTCGTCGATGTGGTCGATGTGCTCGATGTCGACCGGGCACTGCTCGACGCACGCGCCGCAGTTGGTGCAGCTCCACAGGACGTCGGGGTCGATGACCCCGCCCTCCTCCAGGGTGCCGACCAGCGGGCGGTGCGCCTGGGCGTCGTTGGTGCCCTCGATGCGGGCGTAGCCCGACGCCCAGACCTGCTCGTCGCTGGGCTTGAGGACGTCGAAGTCGGGGGCCGTCTCGCTCGCGGTCTGCGCGCCCAGCAGGTACGGGGCCTTCGCGTAGAGGTGGTCCCGCAGGTCCATGATCACCATCTTGGGCGACAGGGGCTTGCCGGTGTTCCACGCCGGGCACTGGCTCTGGCACCGACCGCACTCCGTGCAGGTGGTGAAGTCGAGCATGCCCTTCCAGGTGAAGTCCTCGATCTTGCCGCGACCGAAGACGTCGTCCTCGCCCGGGTCCTCGAAGTCGATCGGCTTGCCGTTGCTCATCATCGGCTGCAGCGGGCCCAGGGCCGGGGCGCCGGTGTCGCCCTCGCGCTTGAAGTAGATGTTGAAGAACGCGCTGAACCGGTGCCAGGCGACGCCCATGTTCAGGATCCGGCTGATCACCACGAGCCAGACCAGCGAGACGATGATCTTGACGAACGCGACGACCGAGAGCAGGTCGGGACTGTCCGGCAGGACGGTCGCCAGGGCGCCGGAGATCGGGTGCGACCAGCTCGGGGCGTCGGTCAGGTCGGAGGAGATCTTGAGGGCGCGGATCAGCAGGATGCAGACCCCGACGGTGAGGACGACGGCCTCGACGAAGTAGCCGCGGCCCTCGTTGGAGCCGGCGAACCGGCTCGAGCGGCCCTGCCGGCGCGGGTGGTCCTTCTGGCGCCGGTAGATCAGGTACAGGATCCCGAGGATCGTGCCCGTGCCGATGATGTCGGCGAACAGGTTCCACAGGAACCACTCGCCGATGAGCGGCAGGTGGAACTCGGGGTTCCAGACCTCGCCGAAGGCCTCGACCAGGGTGAGGAACAGGCCGTAGAACCCGAGGAAGACGAACCAGTGGGCGGCGCCGATGGCCGACCACTTGAGCATGCGGGTGTGGCCGAGCGACTCGACCACGAGGGTCTTCAGCCGCGGGCCGACGGGGCCCTTCCGGCTGCTGTCCGGCTGGCCGGTCCTGATGATCCGGATCATCGCGCGCACCGCCCGGTAGGCGAGCACGGACGCGACGATCAGGAACAGGACGCTGATCGTCCCCAAGACGATCTGCAGCGGGCCTGTCATAGAGTGCTTCCCTCCCGGACGCCCGGCGGCGTCGGACGATCTCCGGTCCGCCCCGGCGACGGGAGGTACGCCCTCGCCGTCGCGCACCGGCCGGGTCCGGCCGGCGGCGGACCGCCACGGGCACCGCTGCCCGCACGCCTGCGCACGATAACGGCGCGCGCTCAGGCTACTCGCCAGTAACCCCGGCCGCCGCGCGGATCGGGAGGCCGGGGGTGACGCCTCTCACGTCCCGTCCGATGGTCGTCTTCCGCACCCGTCCCGCGCCACCCGGAGCCGGTGACCGCCGCCCTCGCGCCGGGGTCGCCGTCCCCGCGGGGTCGGTCGCACGGCGGCACTGCCGCCGTGTGTTCTCAGGTGCCGCGCCACACCGCGGCAGACGCGTGCCCATCGCGGCACCGGGTCGTCCGCGGGACCCGCCCGGGGCGCCGGCCCCGGGGGGCGTCCGGCGAGCTCCGCGTCAGCGCGCGCGGAGCAGGTGTTGAGGCCGCGGCGTCGCGGTGAAGCGGCGCACGGCCGGGCCGGGACGGCTGGTCAGGTCGTGCAGGCGCGCTTCGGTGCGCGGCCAGCGCGAGTGCAGGTCCGCGTCGGTGATGCGGACGACGCCGACGTCCAGCGACCGGAGCGCGTCCTCGCGCTCCTTCTCCTCCCAGAGCACTTGTGCCGGTGTCCGCCCGCGCCAGGGGTCGGTGTACTTCACCTGCCCGTCGAACTCGACCGCGACCGCGGCGTCGTCGAACCAGGCGTCCACGACGGCCACGAGGCGGTCCCCGCTTCGGATCTCCACCTGCAATTCGGGCTGCGGCAGGCCCGCGCCGATGATCCGCAGGCGGCCCCGCGTCTCCAGCGGGGACTCGGTCCGGCCGATCGCGAGTGCTGCCGCGCGGGCGGCCCGCGGGCCTCCCGGCCAGCGGGCCGCGGCGGAGACGGCGTCGTCGAGTTCGCGTCGGGTCAGGGTCTGCCGCAGGAGGGCTGCGTCCATCGCGACGACGGCGTCGTCGATCGTCCCCTCGCGTGCGCAGTCGACGAGCGTCCGGGCGGGGCGGGTGAGGCGGAACGGCCCGTCGGTGCGGACGTCGTCGTCGGCCAGTGGGCCACAGGTGACCCGGAACCCGCGGCCGGATCGCGAGTGCGTCGGATCGGTGAGCCGGACGACCGCCTCGCCGTCGCGGCGGACGGGCAGACCCCAGAGGCGGCAGGCGGTGAGGTGGCTGAGCGCTGCGGTCGGCCGGTCGAGGGCGGTCAGGACGGCCAGTGCGTCGACCTGGTGGCGCCGTCCCGAGCTCTCCATCTGCGCCATGGCCTCGGCCGCGATGTAGACGCCACGCCGCAGTCGCACCCACGTGCCGGAGTGGCACAGGCGCCGGACCTCGGCGTGGTCGTACCCGGCCAATCGGGTGTCGGCGGCGGTGAAGACGCCGAGGCGGCGCTCGGCGGCCGCGCGGAGGAGGGGATGCACGCGGCCAGCATCGGTGCCCGTCGGTCCGGCTGATCGCGTCGCGGGCCGGCTGTGGACCCAGTGCGGACCGGTGGACGACCTGGTGCCGCCGTGCGGTTGCCGGTGCCGCGCGGCAGCGCGGCAGAGGTGTCGATCCGGCGGCACTGCCGCGGTCTGGGGACGGCTGGCCGCGTGGTCTGGGAGGACCGGCCGGTTGTGGCCGGGGTCGGGAACACCCGCGCGGCGGGTGCCGTTAGGCTGGGCAGGAAAGTTGAGCGGACCCGACGCAAGATGGACGGCGGCGTCCCTCGACGGCCCCCCGGACCAGCACGACCCAGACCACCAGCACTCCGCACTACGGAAGAGAGGCCAGCTCCATGGCTCGAGCGGTCGGTATCGACCTCGGCACCACCAACTCCGTCGTCACCGTCCTCGAGGGCGGCGAGCCGACGGTCATCGCGAACTCCGAGGGCTCGCGCACCACGCCCTCGGTCGTCGCCTTCGCCAAGAACGGCGAGGTCCTCGTCGGCCAGTCGGCCAAGAACCAGGCGGTCACCAACGTCGACCGCACCATCCGCAGCGTCAAGCGGCACATGGGCACCGACTGGAAGACCGGCGAGATCGACGGCAAGCAGTACACGCCGCAGGAGATCAGCGCCCGCATCCTGCAGAAGCTCAAGCGGGACGCCGAGACCTACCTGGGCGAGACGGTGACCGACGCCGTCATCACCGTCCCCGCCTACTTCGAGGACGCCCAGCGCCAGGCCACCAAGGAGGCCGGCGAGATCGCGGGCCTCAACGTGCTGCGCATCGTCAACGAGCCGACCGCGGCCGCCCTGGCCTACGGGCTGGACAAGGGCGAGACCGAGCAGACGATCCTCGTCTTCGACCTCGGTGGCGGCACGTTCGACGTCTCGCTGCTCGAGATCGGCGAGGGCGTCATCGAGGTCAAGGCCACCGCCGGTGACAACCACCTCGGCGGCGACGACTGGGACGAGCGGGTCGTCAAGCACCTGGTGCAGACGTTCAACGCCCAGAACGGCATCGACCTGTCCAAGGACAAGCTGGCCATGCAGCGGCTCCGCGAGGCCGCCGAGAAGGCCAAGATCGAGCTGTCCGGCGCCCAGTCGACCAACGTCAACCTGCCCTACATCACCGCCGGCGCCGAGGGCCCGCTGCACCTGGACGTCACGATCACCCGTGCCGAGTTCCAGCGGCTGACCCAGGACCTGCTCGACCGCGCCCGCGCGCCGTTCAACCAGGCGATCCGCGACGCCGGCATCTCCGTCGGCCAGATCGACCACGTCGTCCTGGTGGGTGGCTCGACCCGCATGCCCGCCGTCACCGACCTGGTCAAGGAGCTGACCGGCGGCAAGGAGCCCAACAAGGGCGTCAACCCCGACGAGGTCGTCGCCATCGGCGCCGCCCTGCAGGCCGGCGTCCTCAAGGGCGAGGTCAAGGACGTCCTGCTGCTCGACGTCACCCCGCTGTCCCTGGGCATCGAGACCAAGGGCGGGATCATGACCAAGCTCATCGAGCGCAACACCACGATCCCGACCAAGCGCAGCGAGATCTTCACGACGGCCGACGACAACCAGCCGTCCGTGCAGATCCAGGTCTTCCAGGGCGAGCGCGAGATGGCCGCCTACAACAAGAAGCTCGGCATGTTCGAGCTGACCGGCCTGCCGCCGGCGCCGCGGGGCGTGCCGCAGATCGAGGTCGCCTTCGACATCGACGCGAACGGCATCGTGCACGTGTCCGCCAAGGACCTGGGCACGGGCAAGGAGCAGTCGATGACGATCACCGGCGGCTCGGCGCTGCCCAAGGACGACATCGAGCGGATGATGCGCGACGCCGAGGCCCACGCCGAGGAGGACAAGCGCCGCCGCGAGGAGGCCGAGACCCGCAACCTGGCCGAGTCGCTGCAGTACCAGACCGAGAAGTTCCTGGCCGAGAACGGCGACAAGATCCCGGCCGACAAGAAGGAGGAGCTCGGCGAGGCCCTGACCGAGCTGCGCTCCGCCCTCGGCGGCTCGGACATCGCCGCGATCAAGGCCGCGCAGGAGAAGGTCGCCCGCATCTCGCAGGAGGTCGGCGGCGCGCTCTACGCCCAGCAGGCCGAGGCGGGTGCGGCCGGCGCGGCCGGTGCCCCCAGCGGTGACGGGCAGCCCGGTGCGGCCCAGTCCGGTGGGGACGACGACGTCGTCGACGCCGAGATCGTCGACGAGGACGACACCCGCCGATGAGTTCGGGGGACGAGCAGCCGCGGGTCGTGATCCGTGACAAGCGGCGGATCGACCCCGTCAGCGGCACGGTGCGGGAGCCGGCCGGCGCGCAGCCGGCCGGCTCCCCGCCGGGCCCGCCCACCAGTCGTGCAGCAGGGGAGCAGATGAGCGAGAACGAGACGGCGGCGGCCGCCCCGCCGGCGGCGGAGCAGCCGGCCGACGGCGACATCGCCCGCCAGCTGGCGGAGCGGACCGAGGACCTGCAGCGGGTCACCGCCGAGTACGCCAACTACCGGCGGCGGGTCGACCGCGACCGGACGCTGGTCGCCGACCAGGCAGCCGAGCGGTTCGCCGCCGGGCTGTTCCCGATCGTCGACGACATCGAGCGGGCGCGGGACCACGGCGACCTGACCGGCGCCTTCAAGGTGGTGGCCGACCGCGTGCTCGGGGTCCTGGAGGGCCTCGGGGTCGAGGCGTTCGGCGCGAGCGGGGACCCGTTCGACCCGGCGCTGCACGAGGCGGTCATGCACGACACCTCCGCCGAGGTGAGCGTGCCCACCGCCACCACGGTGCTGCGCCAGGGCTTCCGCCGCGGCGACCGGGTGCTGCGCACCGCCATGGTCGCGGTGACCGACCCGGAGCACCCGGCCCCCGCGGCCCAGCCGGCCGAGCAGGCGGCGGAGGAGCCGGCGGGCGGCTCCGCGGCGTCCGACTGAGCGCGAGAGGGGGCGTCCGATGAGCACCCGGGACTTCATCGAGAAGGACTACTACGCCGCGCTGGGCGTCGCCCAGGACGCCGACGCGGCGGCGATCAAGAAGGCCTACCGCCAGCTGGCCCGCGACCTGCACCCGGACAAGAACCCGGGCAACACGGAGGCGGAGAACCGGTTCAAGGAGGTCTCCGAGGCCTACGACGTGCTGTCGGACCCCAAGCGGCGGGCCGAGTACGACGAGGCGCGGCGGCTGTTCGGCGCCGGCGGCGCGGGGGCGCGAGCCGGGTTCCCCGGCGGGTTCCCGAACAACGCCGGCACCGGCCAGCCGTTCGACCTCGGCGACCTGTTCGGCGCGGCCGGCGGGCGCGGGGGAGCGGGGGCCGGCGGCCTCGGCGACCTGCTCGGCGGCCTGTTCGGCGGCGGCGCCGCCCCCGGCAGCGCCCGGGCGCGCAGCCAGGCGGCGTCCGGGCCGGCCCGTGGCCAGGACGTCGAGACCGAGGCGACGCTGTCGTTCGAGGAGGCGGTCCTCGGGGTGACCGTCCCGCTGCGGATGCAGAGCCCGGGCACCTGCCCGACCTGCGCCGGCAGCGGCGCGAAGCCCGGCACCTCGCCGCACACCTGCCCGGTGTGCCAGGGCGCCGGGGTGACCAGCCGCAGCCAGGGGGCGTTCGCCTTCTCCGAGCCCTGCCGCAACTGCCGCGGCAGCGGCTCGGTGGTCGACGACCCGTGCCCGACCTGCTCGGGCAGCGGCGTGACGACGCAGACCCGCACGATCACCGTCCGGATCCCGGCCGGGGTCAAGGACGGCCAGCGGATCCGGCTGGCCGGCAAGGGCGCCCCGGGACGCCGCGGCGGACCGGCCGGCGACCTGTTCGTCGTCGTCCACGTCTCCGAGCACGAGCTGTTCGGGCGCAAGGACTCCGACCTCACGCTGACCGTGCCGATCACCTTCGGCGAGGCCACCCTGGGCACCACGCTCACCGTGCCCACGCTCGACGGCAACGTCTCGCTGCGGGTCCCCGCCGGCACCGCCAGCGGGCAGACCCTGCGGGTGCGCGGCCGGGGCGTGCCGGGGAAGTCCCGCGCCGGGGACCTGCTGGTCACCGTCGAGGTCGCCGTCCCCAAGCGCGTCTCGCCGAAGGCCGAGCAGGCCATCAAGGAGCTGGAGGCCGAGCTCGGCGACCCGCGGCCGCGGATCAGCGCCGCCGTCGCCGGTGGAGGTGCCCGATGAGTGCCCCGACCGACGACCGCGGGCGCGCCGACGCCGCCCGCGCCGTCGCCGAGGACGCCCCGGTCTTCGTCATCTCGGTGGCCGCCGAGCTGGCGGGCATGCACGCGCAGACGCTGCGCCAGTACGACCGCCTCGGCCTGGTCCGCCCGGGCCGGACGGCCGGCGGCGGGCGCCGGTACAGCCCGCGGGACGTCGCGCTCCTGCGGGAGGTGCAGCGCCTCTCCCAGGAGGACGGCGTCAACCTCGCCGGGATCAAGCGGATCATCGAGCTCGAGTCGCAGGTCGAGGCCCTGCAGCAGCGGGTGCGCGAGCTGCTCACCGAGCTGGAGGTCGCCGAGAACGGCCGCATCGCCGCCGAGGCGGCCGCCCGGGCCGGCTACGGCGGGCAGACCGGCTACGGCGGCGCGCTCGTGCCCCTGCGGCCCTCGACCTCGGCGCTGGTCGTGTGGCGCCCGCGGGAGCAGCGGTGAGCGCCGAGCGGCCGGTGGACACGCACGAGGCCTACGTCGCCGTCGAGCGGGAGATCGGCCTGCTGCTGCGCCGGTCCCGGGCCCTGTCCACCCGGCTGGCCCGCGAGCTGCACCCCGACCTCGACGGCGCCGCCTACGGCCTGCTGGCGCTGCTCGCCGACGCCGGTCCGCTGCGCGCCACCGACCTGGTCGTGCGCCTGGGCCTGGACAAGAGCACCGTCAGCCGGCAGGTGTCGTCGCTGGTCGACCTGGGCCTGGTCAGCCGCGAGGCCGACCCCACCGACGGGCGGGCCCAGGTACTGACGCCGTCCCCGGAGGGGGCGCAGCGGCTGGCGCGCATCCGGGAGGCCCGCCGGGCGCGCTGGGAGGACGACCTCTCGCACTGGCCCGTCGAGGACGTCGCCCGGCTCGGCGAGCTGCTGGGCCGGTTCAACCGGCTCGGCGAGGCCCAGATCCGGGGCACCACCCCCGGCTGAGCCCCCGCCCGCTCCCGACACCGATGCCCGGCCCCGCACCCGCGGGGCCGGGCATCGCTCGTTGCGGGCGGTGGAATGGATCACGCGTGTCGGTCGTTGCAGACAACAACCAACCGGACATATGGTTGGAGTCAGCAAGCACCTGACGCTCGAGGAAGTCCATGCCCACCACGCACGAGACGCGCGACCGGCTCACCACCGGCCTCTCCGCGCTGATCCGCACCGGCCGCCACCTGTCCGTGCGCGCCGCCGACGTCCTCTACGGGGACCTGCCGTCCTTCGGCTGGGCCCTGCTGCTACCGCTCGAGCGGGGTGGGGAGCAGCGCTGCAGCGCGCTGGCCGGTGCGGCCGGCATCGACGTCTCGGTCGCCAGCCGGCAGGTGGCCGCCCTCGAGCGGGCGGGCTACGTCGAGCGCCGTCCCGACCCCCAGGACGGTCGCGCCAGCCTACTGCGGCTGACCGGGGCCGGCGCCGCGGCGCTGGCCACCACCCGCGCCCTGCGCGACGAGTGGGCCGCCTCGGCGCTGGCCCGCTGGGCCGAGGCGGACGTCGCCCGCCTCGCCGAGCTCGTCGAGCGCCTCCTCGAGGACCTCGAGGCCTCCGCCCGCACCGCCGGGCGCCCCGCCGCCGTGGCGGCGGCCTCGTGACTCCCGCGCCCGACGGCGCGCCCCTCTCGCACCCCACCAGGAGAACCGTGACCAGCACCATCGACGCACCCGCCCCCGTGGAGCAGCAGGGCCGGATGAGTCACCGCCAGATCCTCGAGGCGCTCTCGGGCATGTTGCTGGCGATGTTCGTGGCGTTCCTGTCCTCGACCGTCGTCTCCAACGCCCTGCCGACGATCATCACCGACCTGCGCGGCTCGCAGGGCCAGTACACCTGGGTGGTCACCGCGACCCTGCTCGCGTCGACCGCCTCCACGCCCATCTGGGGCAAGCTCGCCGACCTGTTCAGCAAGAAGCTGCTGATCCAGCTCTCGATCGTGGTCTTCATCGCCGGCTCGATGCTCGCCGGCCTCGCCCAGTCGGTGGAGACGCTCATCGCCTGGCGGGTGCTGCAGGGCCTGGGCCTCGGCGGCCTGCAGGCGCTGGTGCAGATCGCGATGGCCGCGATGATCAGCCCGCGCGAGCGCGGCCGGTACGCCGGCCTGCTGGGCGGCGTCATGGCGGCGGCCACCATCGGCGGCCCGCTGCTGGGCGGCCTGCTGGTCGACACCAGCTGGCTCGGCTGGCGCTGGTGCTTCTACGTCGGCGTCCCGTTCGCGGCGGTGGCGCTGGTCCTGCTGCAGCGGACGCTGCACCTGCCGGTGACCAAGCGGGACGTGTCCATCGACTACCTGGGTGCCGCCTTCCTCACCGCGGGCGTCTCGGCCCTGCTCATCTGGGTCACGCTGGCCGGCGAGACCTTCGCCTGGGCGTCGGTGGAGACGGCGCTGTTCCTCACCGGCGGCACGCTCGCCGTGGTCGCCTTCCTGGTGACCGAGACGCGGGCCAAGGAGCCGATCGTCCCGCTGCGGCTGTTCCGCGACCGCACCACGACCCTCGCCGTCGTCGCCAGCGTCGCGATCGGTGTGGCGATGTTCGGCTCCTCGGTCTTCCTCGGCCAGTACCTGCAGATCTCCCGCGGCTACTCGCCCACCGCCGCCGGCCTGCTCACCATCCCGATGGTGGCCGGCCTGCTGGTCTCCTCGACCGTCTCCGGGCAGCTGATCACCCGGTACGGCCGCTGGAAGCGCTACCTGGTCGCCGGCTCGCTGTCGGTGGTCGCCGGGTTCGGGCTGCTGGCGACGATCGACCACGCCACCCCGATGCCGCTGCTCGGTGTGTTCCTGTTCGTGCTCGGCGCCGGGATCGGCATGACCATGCAGAACCTGGTGCTCGCGGTGCAGAACACCGTCGCCGCGCAGGACCTGGGCTCGGCCAGCTCGGCGGTCGCCTTCTTCCGCAGCCTCGGCGGCACGATCGGCGTCTCGGTCCTCGGCGCGGTGCTCAGCGCCCGGGTGTCCACGCTGATCACGGCGGGGCTGCCCGAGGGGGCCGCGGCGTCCGCCGGCTCGGGCGACGTCGGCCTGGCCGACCTGTCCGACGCCCCGCCGGCCATCCGCGAGCTGATCACCGTCTCCTACGGGGACGCCACGGGCCGGATCTTCCTGGTCTCCGCGGTCGTGGCCGTGGTCGCCGTCGTCGCGATCCTGCTGATCCGCGAGGTCGCGCTCCGCACCGAGAACGGCGAGGAGCGGATGCGCAGCGAGGCGGTCCCGGCCGACGACGCGGAGCCCGTGCTCGCGCGCTGACGCCGGCCCGTCGCACGGCAGTGGCCCGGAACCGCACCGGTTCCGGGCCACTGCCGTTCCCGGCCGGCGGGCCGGGGTCCGCTCAGCTCTCGAGCGCGGCGTCCAGGGTGATCTCGCCGACGCCGGCCAGCGCCTTGCTCACCGGGCAGCCGGCCTTGGCCGCCTGCGCGGCCTGCTCGAACCCGGCGGCGTCGAGCCCCTCGACCTCGCCGCGGACGGTGAGGTGGATCGTCGTGATGGTCGGGGCGCCGTCCTTCTGGCCCAGCGTCACGTCCGCGCTGATCTCCAGCGACTGCGGCGTGCCCCCGGCCTTGCCGATCTCGCTGGAGAGGGCCATCGCGAAGCACGAGGAGTGCGCCGCGGCGATGAGCTCCTCGGGGCTGGTCGTGCCGCCGGCCTCCTCGGCGGTCCGCTTCGGGAAGCTGACGTCGAAGGTGCCGACCTTCGAGCTCGACAGCTCGACCTGGCCCGACCCCTCCTGCAGGGTGCCGTTCCAGGCCGTACGGGCGGTGCGAGAGGGCATGACTTCCTCCTGGGTCCCGGCCGCCCGGTGCTGGACGGCACGGCTCCCCGCCTACCCGGTCGGGTCGGCCACAACCCGGCCGATCAGGCGGGCGCCCGGCCCGGCGTGCCGACGCGCTCGATGAGGGTCTCGAGCTGCGTCTTCAGCCCGCGGAAGTCGTCCCGGTCGAGCTGCAGCGCCCCGATCATGTCCTCGTTGATGGCCAGCGCGCGGTCGCGCAGGGCGCGGCCGGAGTCGGTCAGCGCGATGGACACCGAGCGCTCGTCCTCCACCCGGCGGTGCCGGGTGACCAGGCCGGCGGCGGTGAGCCGCTTCAGCAGCGGGGACAGCGTGCCGCTGTCGAGGTTGAGGCGGGTCCCGAGCTGGCCGACGGTCTGGTTGTCCTCTTCCCAGAGCAACATCATCACGAGGTACTGCGGGTAGGTGAGCCCGATCTCGTCCAGCTGCGGCCGATAGCGCGCCGTGAGGGCGCGGGACGCGGCGTACAGCGCGAAGCACAGCTGGTCCTCGAGGAGGACGCTGGGGGCCGGCAGGCGCGTCATGGTGGGCAGTCTACGGCCGAATTGGGCTCTTCCTTTCGGAGCGCGGCCCTGGATGCACCCGCGAGTGAGATGTGGGTCACGCCTGGTGGCGCCGAGGGTGGACGACCAGGGTTGAGCGGAACAGACTCAACCCTGGCTTCGTTGGACCCGTCGAACCGGCCGGAGCACCCGGCCCCGACAGCGAGAGGAACACCCGCCCCCGATGGCGCAGAGCAAGCTCACCACCCGTTCGCAGGAGGCCGTCGCGGCCGCTCAGCGGCTGGCCGTCGACCGCGGCCAGGCCGCGCTGGAGCCGCTGCACCTGCTGGTCGCCCTCCTCGAGCAGACGGACGGCATCGCGGGTCCGCTGCTCACCGCGACCGGCGCCGACCCCGCCGACGTCCGCGCCAAGGCCGAGGCGGCCGTCCGCCGGCTGCCCAGCGTCAGCGGCGCCACCGTGCCCGCCCCGTCGCCGTCCCGCGAGTTCCTGCGCGTGCTGAACGCCGCCTCCGAGCAGGCGAGCGCCCTGGGCGACGAGTACGTCTCCACCGAGCACCTGCTGGTCGGCCTGGCCGGCGGGGGCGGCGAGGCCGGCGCGGTGCTGTCCGGCGCGGGCGCGACCCGCGAGGCGCTGCTCGCCGCCTTCCGCACCGTCCGCGGCAACCGCAAGGTCACCACGGCCGACCCGGAGAACACCTTCCAGGCGCTGGAGAAGTTCGCCGTCGACCTCACCGAGCGGGCCCGCGAGGGCAAGATCGACCCGGTCATCGGGCGGGACACCGAGATCCGCCGCGTCGTGCAGGTGCTCTCCCGCCGGACCAAGAACAACCCGGTCCTCATCGGCGAGCCCGGCGTCGGCAAGACCGCCATCGTCGAGGGCCTGGCCCAGCGCATCGTCGCCGGCGACGTCCCCGAGAGCCTCAAGGGCAAGCGGCTGATGGCGCTGGACCTGGGCGCGATGGTGGCCGGCGCCAAGTACCGCGGCGAGTTCGAGGAGCGGCTCAAGGCCGTCCTGCAGGAGATCACCGAGGCCGAGGGCCAGGTCATCACCTTCATCGACGAGCTGCACACCATCGTGGGCGCCGGCGCGACCGGCGAGTCCGCGATGGACGCCGGCAACATGATCAAGCCGATGCTCGCCCGCGGCGAGCTGCGCATGGTCGGCGCGACCACGCTCGACGAGTACCGCGAGCACATCGAGAAGGACCCGGCGCTGGAGCGGCGCTTCCAGCAGGTGCTGGTCGGCGAGCCCTCCGTCGAGGACACCATCGGCATCCTGCGCGGGCTCAAGGAGCGCTACGAGGTGCACCACGGGGTGCGGATCACCGACACCGCGATCGTCGCCGCCGCCACCCTGTCGGACCGGTACGTCACGGCCCGCTTCCTCCCGGACAAGGCCATCGACCTGGTCGACGAGGCCGCCAGCCGGCTGCGCATGGAGATCGACAGCCGGCCGGTCGAGGTCGACGAGGTCGAGCGCGCCGTCCGCCGGCTGGAGATCGAGGAGATGGCGCTGGCCAAGGAGGACGACCCCTCCTCGGTCGAGCGGCTGGCGGCGCTGCGCGAGGACCTGGCCGACAAGCGCCAGGAGCTCGACGAGCTGACCGCCCGCTGGCAGCAGGACAAGAGCGGCATCGTCCGCATCCAGCAGGTCAAGGAGGAGCTCGAGCGGGTCCGCCTCGACGCCGAGCGCGCCGAGCGCGACGGCGACCTGGCCCACGTCGCCGAGCTGCGCTACGGACGCATCCCGCAGCTGGAGAAGGCGCTGGCCGAGGCGGAGGCGTCGGTGGAGCAGACCGCCTCCATGCTCAAGGAGGAGGTCGGCCCCGACGACATCGCCGAGGTCGTCCAGGCCTGGACCGGCATCCCCGCGGGCCGGCTGCTCGAGGGCGAGACGCAGAAGCTGCTGCGGATGGAGGACGAGCTGGGCCGGCGCGTCGTCGGCCAGCCCGACGCCGTCCGCGCCGTGTCCGACGCCGTCCGCCGGGCGCGTTCCGGCGTCGCCGACCCCAACCGGCCCACCGGCTCCTTCCTGTTCCTCGGCCCCACCGGCGTCGGCAAGACCGAGCTGGCCAAGGCCCTGGCGGAGTTCCTGTTCGACGACGAGCGGGCGATGGTCCGCATCGACATGAGCGAGTACTCCGAGAAGCACTCGGTGGCCCGGCTGGTCGGCGCCCCGCCCGGCTACGTCGGGTACGAGTCCGGCGGGCAGCTCACCGAGGCGGTGCGCCGGCGGCCCTACACCGTCGTGCTGTTCGACGAGGTGGAGAAGGCCCACCAGGACGTCTTCGACGTCCTGCTGCAGGTCCTCGACGACGGCCGCCTCACCGACGGGCAGGGCCGCACGGTCGACTTCCGGAACACGATCCTGATCCTCACGTCGAACCTCGGCTCGCAGCTGATCGCCGACCAGTCCGTGCCCGAGGAGCGCCGCCGGGACGCCGTGATGGAGGTCGTGCGCGGGCACTTCAAGCCCGAGTTCCTCAACCGGCTGGACGACGTCGTGGTGTTCCACGCGCTGGGCAGCGAGGAGCTGGCCGGCATCGTGGACATCCAGGTCGGCGTCCTCGCCCGCCGGCTGGCCGCCCGCCGGCTCACCCTCGAGGTGACCGACGCGGCCCGCGAGTGGCTGGCGCTCAACGGGTTCGACCCGGTCTACGGCGCCCGGCCGCTGCGCCGGCTGGTGCAGTCGGCGATCGGCGACCAGCTGGCCCGCGCCCTGCTGGCCGGGGACATCCGGGACGGCGACCGCGTGCTGGTCGACGCGCCGGAGGACCTGTCCGGCGAGGGGCTGGTCGTCCGCCGGGCCTGACCGGGCCACGGCCGGGGCGGGGGTCCCCCCGTCCCGGCCGGGCGTCGGCCATGATCGGGCCGGCACACCGGCACGGCAGGGAGTGGACATGACGGCAGGGCAGGACGGTCCGGACCAGCAGGGCTGGCAGCAGCCCCCGCAGGGGCCGCCGGCGTACCCGGGCCCCGGCCAGTCCCCCTACGGCCAGTCCCCGCAGGGCTACGGGCCGGCGCCCGCCGCGCCGCCCGGCTGGGGCGCCCCGCCCCCGCAGCCCATGCCGCGGCCGGAGACGGTGCGGATCGGGATCGGCGCGTTCGTCGCCACGCTGGTGCTCGGCGTGATCTCCGCCGTGGTGCAGCTGACCGACACCGACCAGATCGTCGAGCTCCTGCGCGAGCAGGACGCCGCCCTCACCGAGGAGCAGGCCGACGCCCTGGCCACCTTCGGCGTCGTCATCGTCCTGATCACGGTCGCGCTGCAGGCGATGTTCATCTGGTTCGCCTGGGCCGGCCGCAACTGGGCCCGCATCGTGCTGTTCGTGCTCGGCGGCCTGACCATCGTGTCCGGCCTGGCCGGCCTCGCGGGGGCCAGCGCGGCGACCAGCTCGGGGTTCCTCACCTCGATGGCGGTCTTCCAGTGGCTGCTGACCGTGGTGGGCGTCGTCGCCCTGGCGCTGCGGCCGTCGTCCGAGTGGTACCGGCACGAGGGCTGGCGCCGGTCGGTCACGCGCTGAGTCCTGGCCCGGACGACGCCGTCCGGGCATCGTGACCCAACCGTGATGAACCAACCGGGCCCCCTGAGCCGAAGACCCGACGTGACCACGATCGAGCAGGCCCCCGCGCCGGCCGCCGACGCCGCCCCCGGCGGCTCCGGCGGCCGCCGGCTGCGCCGCCTGCTCGCCGCCCTCGGCGGGCTGCTGGCCGCCGCGGTGGCCCTGGGCGTCGCCCAGCTCGTCTCCGCGCTGACCGGGCCCTCCTCCGCGCCGGTCGTCGCCGTCGGGGACACGGTCATCACCCTGGTGCCCGAGTCGGTCAAGCAGTTCGCCATCCGCACCTTCGGCGAGGACGACAAGGTCGCGCTGGTCATCGGCACGCTGGTGGTCGTCGGGCTCTACGCCCTCCTCGTCGGCGTGCTGTCGCTGCGGTGGCGGGCGGTCGGCGTCCTCGGCGTCGCGCTGTTCGGCGTCCTCGGTGCCCTCGCCGCGGCGACCCGCCCGGCCGCCGAGCGGCTGGCCTGGCTGCCCTCGGTGGTCGGCGCCGCCGCCGGCGTCCTGGCGCTGCTGCTCCTGCTGCGGCCGCTCACCGGGCGCCCGGTGCTGCCGCGGTCCCGCCCGCCGGCCGACGCGACCGCCGCCGTCCGCCGGGCCGCCGAGCCCGACGCGCTCGAGCAGCTGCGGGCCGTGCTCGGCGGCTCCGGGAACCGCAAGGACCTGGACCGCCGCGGCTTCTTCCTCAGCAGCGGGGTCGCCCTCGGCGTCGCCGCGGTCACCGGCGGCGGCGGGTACCTGCTGCAGCGCCGCTTCGACGTGAGCGCCGCCCGCGCCGACCTCACCCTGCCCACCCCGGCCTCGCCGGCGCCGCGGCTCCCCGCGGGCGCCGACCTCGCCGAGACGGTGGACGGCGTCACCCCGCTGGTCACCCGCAACGCCGACTTCTACCGGGTGGACACCGCGATCACGGTGCCGCAGATCCAGCCCTCGGACTACCGGCTGCGCCTGACCGGCTCGTTCGACTCGCCGTCGGCGTACTCGCTCGAGGACCTCTACGGCCGCGACGACCTCATCGAGCGCGACATCACCCTGACCTGCGTCTCCAACGAGGTCGGCGGGCGGCTGGCCGGGACCGCCCGGTGGATCGGCGTCCCGCTCGGCGCGTTCCTGCGGGAGAACGGCGTCTCGCCGGACTCCACCCAGCTCGTCTGCCGCTCCAGCGACGGGATGACCATCGGCGCGCCGACCCGCTCGGCGCTCGAGGTCGAGGACGCGATGCTCGCCATCGGCATGAACGGCGAGCCGCTGCCCGTCGAGCACGGCTTCCCGGTGCGCATGATCATCCCGGGCCTGTACGGCTACGTGTCCGCCTGCAAGTGGCTGGCCGGCATCGAGGCCACCACCTTCGACGCCTACGACGCCTACTGGATCCAGCGCGGCTGGGCGCAGGAGGGCCCGATCAAGGTGGCGTCCCGCATCGACACCCCGGCCCCGCTGCGGGAGTTCACCGCGGGTCCTCGGGCGATCGCCGGCGTCGCCTGGGCGCAGACCCGCGGCATCGGCCGGGTCGAGGTGCGCGTCGACGACGGCGAGTGGCAGGAGGCCGAGCTGGCCCCCGAGGTCGACGCCGACGTCTGGCGGCAGTGGGTGCTGCGCCACGACTTCGCGCCCGGCAGCTACCAGCTCACGGTCCGCGCCACCACCGCCGACGGCGAGGTGCAGACCGCCGAGCGCGCCCGACCCGCCCCGGACGGAGCCACCGGGCTGCACTCGATCCGGGTGATCGCGACCTAACCCGTCGTCCCGCCCCCGGACACCCCTCCAGACCCGTCTCGGCCACCCGGCCGCAGGCGTATCACCCGACCCCTGCAACGGTCGGGGAAGCACCACCCGCCCCGCGGCGCCCCTGTCCCCGGCGCCGCACCGGAAGAGATGGAGCACCTCGTGAAGCGCACCCTGACCCGCGGCGTGATGCTGGCGGCCGCCTCGACCCTCGCGCTCGGTCTGGCCGCGTGCGGCTCGGACGACTCCGACGACACCGCGGCCGCCGGCAGCGGGTCGTCGAGCAGCAGCTCCGCCGACGAGAGCATGTCCAGCAGCGCGGCCTCCTCCGGCTCGTCGATGTCCGAGGAACCCTTCGGCGCCGGCTGCACCGCGGTCCCGGCCGACGGCGAGGGCAGCTTCGCCGGCATGACCGACGACCCGGTCGCGACGGCGGCCAGCAACAACCCCGCGCTGTCCACGCTGGTGCAGGCCGTCACGGCCGCCAACCTCGTCGACACCCTGAACACCGCGGAGGACATCACCGTCCTGGCGCCGGCCAACCCGGCCTTCGAGGCCGTCCCGGCGGACACCCTCAACGCCGTCCTCGCCGACAACGCGCAGCTGACGGCGATCCTCACCCACCACGTCATCCAGGGCCGGCTGGCCCCCGACGAGCTGGCCGGCACGCACACCACGCTCGCCGGCGACGAGGTGACGATCGAGGGGTCGGGCGAGTCGTTCACCATCGACGGCACCGTCACCCAGACGCAGGCGTCGGTCATCTGCGGCAACGTGCAGACCGCCAACGCGACCGTCTACATCATCGACCAGGTCCTGGCCCCGGCCGCCTGAGCCGATCCCGACGGCCCGGCTCCCTCGGGGGCCGGGCCGTCGTGCTGCGTAGGGTCGCCCCCATGTCGGCCCCCGCCAGCCACCCGGACCGCGACCGCCTGCTGGAGCTCATCGTCGAGCTCGCCGTCGTCCACGGGAGGGTGACGCTCTCCTCGGGCCGCGAGGCCGACTGGTACATCGACATGCGCCGGCTGACGCTGCACCACGAGGGCGCGCCGCTGGTCGGCCGGGTCATGCGCCAGCTGACCGGCGACCTGCGCTACGACGTGGTCGGCGGGCTGACCCTCGGCGCCGACCCGGTGGCGACGGCGATGCTGCACGCGGCCGCGCAGGGGGAGGGGTTCCTCGACGCGTGCGTGGTCCGCAAGGCCGGCAAGGCGCACGGGCTGCAGCGGCGGATCGAGGGCCCGGACGTCGCGGGCCGCTCGGTGCTCGTGGTGGAGGACGTCTCCACCACCGGCGGCAGCCCGCTGACCGCGGTCGAGGCGCTGCGCGAGGCCGGCGCGGAGCCGATCGCCGTCGCCGTCATCGTCGACCGCGGCGGCCGGGCCGCCGTCGAGGAGGCCGGGCTGGAGTACCGCGCCGCCTACACGCTCGCCGACCTCGGCCTGCGGTAGTCCCGGCGGCGTCCTCCCTCACCGCGCACCGTGAGGGAGGACCCGCCACGATCAGGTCAGCTGATCGTGGCCGGGCGCCGCCGTACCGTGTGACCGTGACCACCCTCGCGACCGCGTGGGCCGCCGAGCTGAGCGACGCGCTCGGCGCCGACAGCGTGCTCACCGACCCGGACGTCACCGTCTCCTACGCCCGAGACCAGGCGATGCTCGCCGAGGCCGGCACGCCCGCGGCGGTGGTGTTCCCGCGCCGCACCGAGGACGTCGCCGCGGTGATGCGGATCGCCCACCGGCACGGGGTCCCGGTGGTGCCGCGCGGCGCCGGCTCGGGCCTGGCCGGCGCCAGCAACGCCGTGGACGGCGCCATCACGCTGGTGATGACCCGGATGGACGCCGTCCTGGAGGTGTCACCGGCCGACCGGCTGGCCGTCGTCCAGCCGGGGGTGGTGAACAAGCAACTGCGCGACGCCGTCGCCGGGCACGGGCTGTTCTATCCCCCCGACCCCTCCAGCTACGACTGGTGCACCATCGGCGGCAACCTCTCCACCAACTCCGGCGGGCTGTGCTGCGTCAAGTACGGCGTCACCACCGACTACGTGCTCGGGCTGGAGATCGTGCTGGCCGACGGGCGGGTGCTGCGCACCGGCCGGCGCACGGTCAAGGGGGTGGCCGGCTACGACCTGGCCCGGCTGTTCGTCGGCTCGGAGGGCACGCTCGGCGTCATCACCGAGGCCACGCTCGCCCTGCGGCCGGCGCCGCACCGGCCGGTCACCCTGGTCGCCACCTTCGGCACCACCGCGCAGACCGGCCAGGTGGTGGAGCGGGTGGTCACCACCGGGCTGGTGCCCAGCCTGCTCGAGGTCATCGACAACACCTGCATCTGCGCCGTCGACGACCTGCTGCACGCCGACCTGGACCGCGGCGCGCACGCCCTGCTGGTCGCCCAGTCCGACGCCGGGGGCGTCGCGGCGCTGGCCGAGATCGAGGCGCTGGCCGCGCTCTGCCGCGAGGCCGGCGCCGACCTGGTGCACACCACCGACGACCCGGCCGAGGGCGACCTGCTGCTGGCCGCCCGCCGGATGGCCATCCCGGCGCTGGAGCAGCTGGGCAGCACCCTGCTCGACGACGTCGCCGTCCCGCGGTCGGCGATCGCCACCTTCCTGGACGGCTGCGACGCCATCGCCGGCCGCCGGGAGCTGACCATCGGCGTCCTCGGGCACGTCGGCGACGGCAACATGCACCCGACGATCGTCTTCGACCCCGCCGACGACGACGAGCGCACCCGCGCCTTCGCCGCCTTCGACGACATCCTCGAGCTCGGCCTGGCCCTCGGCGGCACGATCACCGGCGAGCACGGCGTCGGCTCGCTCAAGGTCGACTGGCTCGAGCGGGAGATCGGGCCGGTGTCGCTGGACGTGCACCGCTCGATCAAGGGCGCGCTGGACCCCGCCGGCCTGCTCAACCCCGGCAAGGTGCTGCGCCGCCTGACACCCTGAGCCGCATGAGCGCAGAACGGCTGCTCGTCATCGGTGGGGACGCCGCCGGCATGTCCGCGGCCGCGCAGGCCCGCCGCCTGCGCGAGGACCTGCGGATCACCGTGCTCGAGCAGGGCCCCGACGTCTCCTACTCGGCCTGCGGCATCCCCTACTGGGTGGGCGACGTGGTCAGCGACCGGGACGCGCTGATCGCCCGCACGCCGCCGGAGTTCGCCGCCCGCGACATCGACGTGCGGATCGGCACCCGCGCCGAGGAGCTCGACCTGGCCGCGGGCACGGTGCGCACCTCCGCCGGCGAGGTGCTCGGCTACGACCGGCTCGTGGTGGCCACCGGCGGGCGCCCGGCCCGCCCGCCGATCGAGGGCCTGGACGCCGACGGCGTGCACGGCGTCCACCGGCTGGCCGACGGCGCCGACATCCGCGCCGCGATCGCCGCCGGGGCGCGGCGGGCGGTGGTGCTCGGCGGCGGCTACATCGGCCTGGAGATGGCCGAGGTGCTGCACGCCCGGGGGCTGGCGGTGACCGTCGTCCTCGCCGACCCGCTGCCGATGGCCCAGCTCGACGCCGACATGGGGGAGCGGGTCTGCGCCGCGATGGGCTCCATGGGCATCGACGTCCGGCCGGACGAGCCGGTGCGCGAGGTCGAGGCCGACGCCGACGGCGTCGTCCGCGCCGTCCGCACCGACGCGGGCGCCTACGAGGCCGACCTGGTGGTGCTCGGCCTGGGCATGGGGCCGGAGGTCTCCCTCGCCCGGGACGCCGGCCTGCAGCTGGGCGGCACCGGGGCGATCGAGGTCGACCGCACCCAGCGCAGCGTCTCCCACCCCGAGGTGTCGGCCGCCGGGGACTGCTCGCAGACGTACTCCCGGATCACCGGGGAGGCGCTGCACATCGCGCTGGGCACGCACGCCAACAAGCAGGGCCGGGTGGCCGGGTCGGTGATCGCCGGGACGCCGGCCCGCTTCCCCGGCGTCCTGGGCACGGCACTGACCAAGGTCGGCGACACCGAGGTCGCCCGCACCGGCCTGTGCACGACCCAGGCCGAGCGGGCCGGCTACGACCACCGCACCGAGACCGTGCACGGCACCACCCGGGCCGGCTACTACCCGGGCGCGGAGGACATCACGGTGAAGCTGATCAGCGAGCGCGGCTCCGGCCTGCTGCTCGGCGCGCAGATCGTCGGCGGGCCGGGCAGCGGCAAGCGGATCGACGTCTTCGCGACGGCGATCTGGGCGGGGCTCACCGCCGAGGAGCTCGCCGGCTCCGACCTGTCCTACGCGCCGCCGTTCTCGCCGACCTACGACCCGGTGCTGGTGGCGGCGCGGGTGTCCAGCCGCATCGAGCAGGGCTGAGGAGGGACCCCGCCGTCCCCCGCGCCGCGCTTCGCGCGGCGCGGGCCCCTACAGCGGGGCCGGGGACGGGCGCGATACTGACCGGCGACGAGTGCGCAGTCGCCGACGACAGGAGTGCCCCGCATGCCCATCGCGACCCCTGAGGTCTACGCCGACATGATCAGCCGGGCGAAGGAGGGGGGCTTCGCCTACCCGGCGATCAACTGCACGTCCTCGGAGACGATCAACGCGGCGCTGCGCGGGTTCGCCGACGCCGGCAGCGACGGGATCATCCAGTTCTCCACCGGTGGGGCGGAGTTCGGCTCCGGCACCAAGGTGAAGGACATGGTCACCGGCGCGGTGGCGCTGGCCGAGTTCGCCCACGTCGTCGCCGAGAAGTACCCGGTCAACGTGGCGCTGCACACCGACCACTGCCCCAAGGACAAGCTGGACTCCTACGTCCGCCCGCTGATCGCGCTGTCCCAGGACCGGGTCGACGCCGGCCAGGCGCCGCTGTTCCAGTCGCACATGTGGGACGGCTCCGCGGTCGACCTCGACGAGAACCTGTCGATCGCCGAGGAGCTCATCGCCAAGTGCGCCTCGGCCAAGATCGTGCTGGAGATCGAGATCGGCGTGGTCGGCGGCGAGGAGGACGGCGTCAGCCACGACATCAACGACAAGCTCTACACCGCCCCCGGCGACTACGTCGCCACCGCCAAGGCGCTGGGCCTCGGCGAGAAGGGCGTCTACCTGCTGGCCGCGACGTTCGGCAACGTGCACGGCGTCTACAAGCCCGGCAACGTCAAGCTGCGCCCGGAGATCCTCAAGCAGGGCCAGGAGGTCGTCACCGCCGAGCTCGGCCTGCCCGAGGGCAGCAAGCCGTTCAACTTCGTCTTCCACGGCGGCTCGGGCTCGCTGCAGGAGGAGATCCGCGAGGCGCTGTCCTACGGCGTGGTGAAGATGAACGTCGACACCGACACCCAGTACGCCTTCACCCGGCCGATCGCCGGGCACATGTTCAGCAACTACGACGGCGTGCTGAAGGTCGACGGCGAGGTCGGCAACAAGAAGACCTACGACCCGCGCAGCTACCTCAAGGCGGCCGAGACCAACATGGCGGCCCGCGTCGTGCAGGCCTGCGAGGACCTGCTGTCGGCCGGCCAGTCCCCGAGCGCATGACGCACTCCCACCACAACCTGCTGGGCGAGCCGCCGGCCACGCTGCTGCCGGGCAACCCCGAGGCCGACCGGGAGCTGGCCGAGGGCGTGCCGGCGGCCGAGGTGGCGGCGCACCACCCGACGCACAGCGCGGCGTGGGCCGCGCTGGCCGAGGAGTCGATCGACCGCGCCGAGCGGCAGCTGCGGGACACGATCGAGGCCTACGCCTACGCGCGCACCGGCTACCACCGGGGCCTGGACGCGCTGCGCCGCAACGGCTGGAAGGGCTTCGGCCCGGTGCCGTGGTCGCACGAGCCCAACCGCGGGTTCCTGCGCTGCGTCACGGTGCTGGCGCGGGCGGCCGAGGCGATCGGCGAGACCGACGAGCAGGAGCGCTGCACCCAGCTGCTGCGCGACTGCGACCCGTCGCTGGCGCCCTAGTCCACTCGTCCCCGCCCAGCCGTCCCGTCGCCCTCACCGTCACCGTGCAGCGCTGCTGTCGCGCTGCACGGTGACGGCGGCGCGGCAGGGTGAGGGCGAGCGGCGGCCCGGGGGTTCAGCCGGTCCGCCGCAGCCGGCGCGCGGAGGAGGCGGTGAAGCGGCGTGGCCCGGGCAGCGGATGGGCGAGCATCGCCTCCAGCCGGGCGAGCGCCGCTGACCACCCGCGGCCGAGATCCACGTCGGCCACCCGCCAGAAGCGGACCCCGGCGGCGGCCAGCACCTCGGCCCGGCGCTTCTCCCGCCAGTGGGCCTCCTCGGTCGTGCGGCCGTTCCACGGGTCGCGGTACTTGACCCGGCCGTCGCACTCCATCGCGACGCCCGCCTCCGGCCACCAGCCGTCGACCTCCGCGGTCACGCCGTCCGCCGTCAGCGCCACCTGCAGCCGCGGTTCCGGGACGCCGTCCGCGACCAGCCGCAGCCGGGTGCGGGTCTCCAGCGGGGACTCGGCGCCGTCGCGGGCCAGGTCGCGGACCCGGCGCGCGGCGTCGGCGCCGCGCCAGCCGGCGACGGCGTCCACGGCGGCCCGGAGCTCGGCGGCGGTCAACCGGTCCTGCCAGCGAGCGGCGTCGGCGACGACCAGCGCGGCCTCCAGCGGCCAGGTCCGCGCCACGTCGGTGACGGTGCGGGCCAGGGTGGTCACCGGGAGGCCGTCGGCCAGCTCCGTCGAGCCCGCGGGCAGCGGCGCGCACGTCACCTCGTAGCCCGAGCCGCGCCGGTGCTGGTGCGGATCGGTCAGGGTCACCAGCCCCTGCATCCCGCGTGGCGTCGGGAGACCGTGCAGCACGGCTGCGGAGTGACCGCTCAGGACCGCCGAGGGGCGATCGAGGGCGAGCAGCACGGCGGTCGCCTCGATCCGGAGCCGCGCGGTGACCGTCGTGGCGGCGGCCAGCGCGGCGGCGGAGGCGTAGGCACCCCGACGCAGCCGCACCCACTCGCCGCGCGACACCAGGGTGCGCACCTCACGGTCCCCGAAGCCGGCTCGCCGCAGGTCCCGCGAGCTGACGACGCCGTGCTGCCGGTCGGCCGCGGGACGGAGGAGTGGGTGCACGTGCACGACCCTGCTGCGCCCGGCGGCTACGGCGGGCCCTCGCCCTCGTCCTGTGGACCGGAGTCGCTCGTCCACAGGCCGCCGGCGGCGGGCCGCCGCTCGTCGTCACCCTGCAGCGCTGCTGTCGCGCTGCGCGGTGACAGCAGCGCTGCGCGGTGAGGGTGAGCGGTCCGGCAGGGCGGCGGACGGGGCCCGGCGCAACACCGGTGCGGGGGGTTCAGCGGCCGTCGAGCTCGGGGTGGGTCCGGCGGATCGCCTCGGTCAGCGTGGAGAGCTCGTCGTCGCCGGCCATGAGCCGCGTGAGGCTGTCGGCGTCGACGTCCTCCCGGGTGAGGTCCCCGGCGACCGAACCGCTGGCCAGCAGCAGGAACCGGTCACCGATCAGGTGCGCGTAGCGCGGGTTGGAGGTGACGACGACGACGGCCAGGCCGCGCGCCCGCGCCGACAGCAGCGCCTGCCCCGCGAGGGTGGCCCCGGCGACGCTGCGCGGGGCGGTCGGCTCGTCCACGACGAGCGCGCGCGACCCGGAGGACAGCGCGCGGGCGATGGCCAGGCTCTGCCGCTCCCCGGGGCGCAGCGCGCTGGCCGGCTGGTCGGGGTCGACGCCGCCCAGCCCGACCCTCGCGAGCTCCCGGACGGCGGTCTCCCGCGCCGCGGCCAGGTCCAGCCGGCGCAGCGGCCACACCCCCACGGTCGGCTCGGCGCCCAGGCAGAAGTTCCGCCACACCGACAGCAGCGGGGCGACGGCGAGGTCGTTCCAGACGGTCGCGACGCCGGCGGCGCGGGCGTCCCGCGGCGAGCGGAAGCGCGCCGAGCGGCCGTCCAGCAGCAGTTCGCCCTCCTCGGGCCGGGTCAGCCCCGACAGCACCGAGACGAGGGTCGACTTGCCCGAGCCGTTCTCGCCGAGGACGCAGGTGATCGTGCCCGGCGCGAACGACGCGCTGACCCGGGACAGGGCCGCCACGCTGCCGTGCCGCACGGTGACCCGGCGCAGCTCCAGCACCGGCGGGACGCCGGCGGCTCCGGTCTCCGGGCCGGGGGCGCTCACGAGCGGGGCACCGCCCGCAGCCGGGTGCGCACGACGCCGTTGGCCAGCAGCGCGACCAGCAGCAGCCCGCCCAGGAAGGCCTGGAACCACAGCGGGTCCCAGCCGGCCAGCGTCACCCCGAAGCGGACGACGGCGTACAGCAGCGCGCCCACGGACGCGCCGATCGCGGACCCGTAGCCGCCGGTGAGCAGGCAGCCGCCGATCACCGCGGCGACGAGGAACTCGATGGCCGGCATGAGCGTCGACCCGGCCTCGGCGCTGCCGATCCGCACCAGGCCGAGCGTGCCCACCAGCCAGCCGGCCGCCGCCGTGCAGCAGAACAGGGTCAGCGTCGTGCGCCGCACCGGGACGCCGAGCTCCCGGGCGGAGCGGCGGGCGCCGCCGACGGCGAGGACGCCGTTGCCGAACCGGGTCCGCCACAGGACCCACGCGGCCCAGGCGGTCAGCGCCAGCCACCAGAGGATCGAGACGCGGAAGAACCCGTCGCCCCACCGGACGCTGGAGTCGAAGACGGCGCTGGCCGACGACCAGCCCGGTGCGTCGTCCAGCCCCTGCAGCACGGTCGTGCCGGCGATCTCCCGGGTCAGCGCCAGGGTGGTGCCCTGCAGCACGAGGTAGGCGGCGAGGGTGACCAGGAAGCCGGGCAGCCCGGTCCGGACCACCAGCCAGCCGTTGACCATCCCCACGGCCAGCGAGCCGGCCAGCGACGCGGCCAGGGCCGGCCAGATGCCCCAGCCGGCCTGGTCGACGAGCAGCCCCGTCCCCAGGGCGCCGGCCGCGGCGACCATGCCGATCGAGAGGTCGACGTGGCCGGCGATCAGCAGCAGGCCGACCGCGACCGCGCCGATGCCGAGCAGGGCGGCGCTGTCCAGCACGCCGGCCAGCCCCCCGGTGGACAGCAGGCCCGGCGCCTGCACCCCGAAGAAGACGGTGACGGCGACCAGCCCCAGCCACGCCGCGGTGCTGGGGCGGGCCAGGGTCCGGTCGACCAGGCGACGGCCCGGGCCGCGGCGGACCACGGCCGGCCCGAACCCGGGCAGCGGGCCGGCGGTCACGGGCGCCGGCAGGGGGACGACGGCAGCGGGGCCTCCTCGACTGCTCAGGGAGTGCGCCCAGTGTCCACGACGCGCCCGGGGACCGCGGAGGCGCCCGGGGACGGCGGAGCCGGCCGGGACGGCGGGGGCGGCCGGCTCCGCTGCGGTCAGGGCTGCAGCCGCCAGCGCACGCGGTCGTCGGCGTACCAGGTCCACCGGCTGACCAGCCGCGGGTACGCCACGCCGTCGCGGGTCACCTGCGCCGGGTCGCAGGCGATCTGCAGGGCGCGGCCGCGGGAGAGCCGGGGCGGGCGCATGGGCAGCGCGCTGACCGTCACCCGCAGCGTGTCCACCGCCGCCCAGTCCGGGCGGGCCGCGATGCGGGTGATCACCCCGTCGGCCACCTTCGCGTCGTCGTGGTGGGCCTGCGCGCCCAAGCGGTGGCGGCGGAACACCCGGCCGGGGCGGTCGTCCGGGGGCCCGGGGTCGACCCGGCCGGAGTGCAGCAGTACGCCGCCGTGGTCGTCGCGGAACAGCGTCATCTCACGCTCGCCGCCCGTGCCGATGCCGAGGTCGCGGGCCAGCCCGCGGGAGAGCTTGTCGTCGGCGGGCTCCCAGGAGACCACGACGTCCGCGGTGCGGGAGGCGGCGTTGAGCGCGGCGAGGACGCCGGCCAGCGCCGGCACGGGGCCGCGGACGAGCACCGTCGGCACCTCGACGGCCGCGGCCACGGCGTCCCGGGCGGGTGCCTGCTCGGGGGCCAGGCCGCGCAGGTCCAACTCGAGGACGGGCATGCGATTACCCTGCCACCTGGCAGGCCGGTGATCGCCGGTGCGGATGTGCGAGGGGATCTGACGAGCGATGCCGGCTGTCGTGCTGATCGGTGCCCAGTGGGGCGACGAGGGCAAGGGCAAGGCGACCGACCTGCTCGGTGGCCGGGTGCCCTACGTGGTGCGGTACCAGGGCGGCAACAACGCCGGCCACACCGTGATCACGCCCGACGGTGAGCGGTACGCGCTGCACCTGATCCCGTCGGGGATCCTCACCCCCGGCTGCACGCCGGTCATCGGCAACGGCGTCGTGGTGGACCCCGAGGTGCTGATCCGGGAGCTGACGGGGCTGGAGGAGCGCGGGGTCGACACCTCGCGGCTGGTCATCTCCGCCGACGCGCACTTGATCATGCCGCACCACCGGGCCCTCGACAAAGTGACCGAGCGCTTCCTCGGCAAGCGGAAGATCGGCACCACCGGCCGCGGCATCGGCCCGGCCTACGGCGACAAGGTGGCCCGCACCGGCATCCGGGTGGCCGACCTGCTCGACCTGTCGATCCTGCGCCAGAAGCTCGAGGGCACCCTGCAGGAGAAGAACCAGGTCCTGGTCAAGGTCTACAACCGCAAGGCCATCGACGTCGACGAGGTCGTCGAGGAGTACGCCGGCTACGCCGATCAGCTCAAGGGCCGGATCGTCGACACCCGGCTGATGCTCGGCAACGCCCTCGACGCCGGCGAGTGGGTGCTGCTGGAGGGGTCGCAGGGCACGCTGCTCGACGTCGACCACGGCACGTATCCGTTCGTGACGTCGTCCAACCCGACCGCCGGCGGCGCCGCGGTCGGCAGCGGCATCGGACCCACCCGCATCTCGCGGGTGGTCGGCATCCTCAAGGCCTACACGACCCGCGTCGGCTCGGGCCCGTTCCCGACCGAGCTGTTCGACGCCAACGGCGAGTACCTGCGCAAGCACGGCGGCGAGGTCGGCGTCACCACCGGCCGGGACCGCCGCTGCGGCTGGTTCGACGCGGTCATCGCCCGCTACGCCAGCCGGGTCAACGGGATCACCGACTACTTCCTCACCAAGCTCGACGTCCTCTCCGGGCTGGAGACGGTGCCGATCTGCGTGGCCTACGAGATCGACGGCGTGCGGCACGACGAGATGCCGATGACGCAGACCGACTTCCACCACGCCACGCCGGTCTACGAGGAGATGCCGGGCTGGTTCGAGGACATCCGGCACTGCCGGAGCTTCGACGAGCTGCCGGAGAACGCCCAGGCCTACGTGCGCCGGCTGGAGGAGCTCTCCGGGGCACGGGTCAGCGTCATCGGCGTGGGCCCGGGCCGGGACGAGAACGTCGTCCTGCACGACCTGATCGGGTAGCTGGGCGGAGTGCGAGAGGCGAGGGATCGTCGCCTCTCGCACTCCGTTCGGATCAAGCCGCCGCGGCGGCGGGGGCGGTCAGCTCGGCGCGGACGGCGACGGCGACCTCGGGGGAGTCGGTGATGACGCCGTCCACGCCGAGCCCGAGCAGCAGGCGGACCTCGCCGGCCGCGTCCCCGGCGGTGGCCGGGTCCTCGCCGCGCTGCAGGTGCCGCGGCAGGAAGGCGTTCTCCGCGCGCAGCGTCCACGGGGTCACCGACAGGCCCGCCCGGTGCGCGCGGGCGACGAGGTCGGTCACGCCGGTCAGGTAGCCCTCGGCGTCGCGCGGCAGGATCCGGTGCCGGCTGGGCGCGATGCCCTGCGCGTAGGTGGAGATGCCGCGCAGCCCCGCGTTGGTGAGCAGCTGGTCGTCCTCGGGGGCGTCGTCGACGAGCTGGTACATCGTCGGGCCGTCGTCGCCGAGCAGGGCGCGCAGGTGCTGCAGCCCGGGGGCGTCGAAGGACTGCACGATCACCGTGCCGTCGGGGGAGACGGCGTCGAGCCGGCGCAGCTCGGCGGCGACCAGCTCGACCATGGGCAGGCCCTGCTCGGCCGACCAGGACGGCTTCTTCAGCTCGGCCAGCACGCGGACCGGGCGCAGCGGCGTGGACCGGCGGCGCGCGATCTCGACGACCTCGTCGAGGGTCAGGACGCCGAACTGCCCGTCGTAGGCGGTGTTGAGCGGCCGCAGGTCCGGCATCCGCTCGACCGCCCGCAGCGTCCGGATCTCGGCGAGGGTGAGGTCCTCGGCGAACCAGCCGGTGCGCTCCTTGCCGCCGACCAGCCGGGTGGTGCGGCGGTCGGCGAACTCGGGACGGGTGGAGATGTCGGTGGTGCGCGACAGCTCGTTCTCGTGCCGGACGACGAGGGCGCCGTCGCGGCTGACCACGACGTCGGGCTCGATCAGGTCGGCGCCGAGGTCGATCGCGAGCTCGTAGCTCGCGGCGGTGTGCTCGGGGCGGTAGGCCGGTGCGCCGCGGTGGCCGACGACCACGGGGGCGGGGAAGCGGGTCACAGGACTGATTGCCTGCGACACGGTCGCGTGCATGTCCCCAGAACACCCCACGGAGATGGACGCATGGCGAACGCCGTGCGGCGTTTCCCGCACGTTTCGGCATCCGTGCTGGTCACGGCGCCACCAACGGGACACGTGTGACGAAAGTCGCGGGAGAGGGGCCGGGTGGGCGTGTCGCCGGCCGGGGTCCGCGGACGGGTGGCCGTGGGTGCGGGCCGACGCGATGGCATACCCCTGGATCGGCTCGCGCCCGCCGCGGCTCGACCGGGCTCACCGGAAATGGGGAGACAGCGGCCCCCCGCACGGCCCACCATCCCCGGCGTGGACGAGCTGACCGGTCTCGGCTGGGACCCCGGGCGCGCGGCCGGGCTGCCCGCCGGCACGGAGCCCGCGCGGGTGGCCCGGGTGGACCGCGGGCTGTTGACCGTCCTGGCCGCGGACGGCGAGCGGCGGGTGCACCCGTCGCCGGCGGTGTGGGAGGGCACCGGCCCGGCGGTGGGCGACTGGGTCGCGCTGCGCGGCGAGCTGGCGGTCGCCGTGCTCCCGCGGCGGACGGCGTTCGTGCGGACGGCGGCCGGGCGCACCTCCGCGCCGCAGGTCGTCGCGGCCGATCTGGACACCGTGCTCGTCGTCGACGCCCTCGGCGGGCCGGCCCGCATGCGCCGCATCGAGCGCTACCTCGCCGTCGCCTGGGGCAGCGGGGCCACGCCGGTCGTCGTCCTGACGAAGGCGGACCTGTCCGACGACCCCGCGGCCGACGTCGCCGAGGTGGCCGAGATGCTGCTCGGGGTCGACGTCCTCGCCGTCAGCGTGGTCACCGGCGAGGGGCTGGACGCGCTGCGCGCCCTGGTGGGTCCCGGCCGGACGGCGGCGATGGTGGGCCCCTCCGGCGTCGGCAAGTCGAGCCTGGTCAACGCGCTGCTCGGCGCGCCGGTGGTGGCCACTGGGGAGATCCGCGCGGCCGACCGCCGGGGCCGGCACACCACCACCCACCGGGAGCTGCACCGGCTGCCCGGCGGGGGCCTGCTCGTCGACACCCCCGGCATGCGCGAGCTGGCCCTCGCCGACGACGAGGGCATCGACACCGCCTTCGCCGACGTCGGCGAGCTGGCCGCCGCCTGCCGGTTCCGCGACTGCGCGCACCGCACCGAGCCCGGCTGCGCCGTCCTCGCGGCGGTCGAGGACGGCAGCCTCGACCTGGCCCGGCTCGCCGGCTGGCGCAAGCTGCAGGCCGAGGCGCACCGGCAGGCCCTGCGCTCGGACGCCCGGGCCCGCGCCGCCGAGAACGCGAAGGTGCGGGCGGCGTTCCGCGCCTACCGCGCCCAGCCGAACCGGGTGCGGTGACCACGCCTCGGTAGGGTCGCCGTCCGTGCGCGTGCTCGTGATCGGCTCCGGTGCCCGGGAGCACGCCCTGTGCGTGGCTCTGCAGTCCGACCCCGCGGTGACCGCGCTGGCCTGCGCCCCCGGCAACGCGGGGACGCGGGCGATCGCCGAGACCGGACCGGGTGGGGAGGCGCTCGCCGCCGCCGACCCCGTGGCGGTGGCCGCGCTCGCCACCGGGTGGGGCGCCGACCTGGTGGTCGTCGGGCCCGAGGTGCCGCTGGTCGCCGGCGCCGCCGACGCCGTCCGCGAGGCCGGGATCGCCTGCTTCGGCCCGTCGGCGCAGGCCGCGCAGATCGAGGGCAGCAAGTCCTTCGCCAAGCACGTGATGACCGCCGCCGGGGTGCCGACCGCCCGGTCCTGGGCCGTCGGCGGGCCGGCGGAGCTGGAGACCGCGCTGGACGAGGCGGCCGCGCTGGCGCCGGGGGTCCCGTACGTGGTGAAGGACGACGGGCTAGCCGCCGGCAAGGGCGTCGTCGTCACCCCCGACCGGGACGCCGCGCTGGCCCACGGCCGGGCGGTGCTGGACGCCGGCGGCGCGGTGCTGGTCGAGGAGTACCTCGACGGCCCGGAGGTGTCGCTGTTCGCCGTCACCGACGGGACGACGGTGCTGCCGCTGCTGCCCGCGCAGGACCACAAGCGCCGCGACGACGGCGACGCCGGCCCCAACACCGGCGGCATGGGCGCCTACGCCCCGCTGCCCTGGGCGCCGGCCGGCCTGGTCGACGAGGTGCTGGCCACGGTGCTGCAGCCGACGGTCGACGAGATGGCCCGCCGCGGCGAGTCCTTCGCCGGGCTGCTCTACGCGGGGCTGGCCCTGACCTCCCGCGGCGTGCGGGTGGTCGAGTTCAACGCCCGATTCGGCGACCCGGAGACCCAGGTCGTGCTGCCGCTGCTGGAGACGCCGCTGGGCGGGCTGCTGCACGCGGCGGCCACCGGCACCCTCGCCGAGCACCCGCCGCTGCGCTGGCGCGACGGCGCCGCGGTGACCGTCGTCGTCGCCGCCGAGGGCTACCCGGAGCGGCCGCGCACCGGCGACCCGGTGACCGGCGCCGACGCCGAGGGCGTGCTGCACGCCGGGACGAGCACCGACGCCGACGGGACGGTGCGCTCGGCCGGCGGGCGGGTGCTCGCCGTCACCGCGACCGGGGCCGACCTCGCCGCGGCCCGGCAGGCGGCCTACGAGCGGGTGGCCGGCGTCCGGCTGGCCGGCGCGCACTGGCGCAGCGACATCGCGCTGGCCGCGGTCGAGGGCCGGATCGCCGTCCCGACGGCCTGACGCGAGCCCCGGCTCAGCCGCGGACGCCGACCGCCGGCCGGGCGCGGTCCGGCCGCGGTTCGGGCGGCCGCGGGCCGTCGTGCCGGCGGGCCAGGTAGGTGCCGGCGACGTTCGCGCAGGCGACGACCGGCACGGAGATCAGCGCCCCGAAGATGCCGGCGACCAGCAGGCCGGCGGCGATGGCGAGGACGACGGCCAGCGGGTGCACGTGCACGGCGCGGCCCAGCAGCAGCGGCTGCAGGACGTGCCCCTCCAGCTGCATGACGAGGACGACGATCGCCAGGGCGATGAGCGCCTTGATCGGCCCGACCGACACGAGCGCGACCAGCACGGCGACCGAGCCGGCCAGGAACGAGCCGATGATCGGGATGAACGCGCCGAGGAACACCAGCGCGGCCAGCGGGATGACCAGCGGCACCTGCAGGATCGCCAGGCCGATGCCGATGCCGATCGCGTCGACCGCGGCGACGACGACGGTGGCGCGCACGTAGGAGATCAGGGTCCGCCAGGCGCGGCGGGCGGCCTCGTCCATGTAGGCCCGGGCGTCGGTCGGGAACAGGCCGACCAGCCACAGCCAGATCGACCGGCCGTCCTTGAGGAAGAAGAACAGCGTGAACAGCGCCAGGACGATGCCGGTGAAGACCTCGCCGACGGTCGTGGCCGTGTCGATGGCGCCGGAGGCCAGCTCGTCCTGGTTGTCGGTGAAGAAGCCCTGCGCCTGCTCGAGGGCGTCGTCGATCTGCCCCTGGGTGACCGGGAAGGTCGAGACGATGAAGTCGCGGACCTGCTCCAGGCCCTCGTTGACCTGGGAGGCGAGGTCGCTGAACCCGTCGATGAACCGCTCCACGACCAGCGTGATGATCCCGGCGACGACGCCCAGCCCGACCAGCAGCATCGCGAACGCGGCCAGCGACCGCGGCCAGCCGTACCGGACCAGCGCGGCCGCGCCGGGCTGCAGCAGCGCGGCCAGCAGGAGCGCCACGATGACCGGGACGACGACGACGGCGACGTAGGCGGCGGCCCACAGCAGCACGTACGCCCCGACCAGGACGACGATCAGCCGCCAGGACCAGGCGGCGGCCGTGCGCAGCCCGTTCGGGACGCTGGCGTCGCCGACCGGACGCCGCGGGGAGTGCCGGCGCCGCGCGGATCCCCCGGCCGGAGGGCCGCTCACCCCGCCGGGGCCGAGCGCGCCGTCCAGGTCGGGGGCGCCGGGCTCGGGGCTGCCCAGCGGCGGGTGGTAGGCGCCGTCCGGGTCGGCGTCGAGGTCGGCGTCCGGGGAGCCGTCGAGGGCCGCGGCCTCGTCGTCCCGCACCAGGATCGACCGGTCCTCGTCGCGCCCGTGCCAGCCGTGCGGGTCGGCCTCGGCCGCCGCGCGGATGCGTTCGCGCGCGCGGCTGACCAGCGCGTTGGCGCGTCGCAGCATCGCGTCCTCCCATCCGACCGGCAGGCGGCTCCATGATCACGCTAGCGCTGCGGGAGACTGTCACCGTGCTGCGACGAGCTGACCGGGTGCGGGCGGTACCCGCATGATCGACCGTTACACGCTCCCCGAGATGGGCCGGGTCTGGAGCGACGAGCACAAGTACGAGCTCTGGTGCCGCGTGGAGACGCTGGTCCTGGAGGCGCACGCGGCGGCCGGGCGGGTGCCGGCCGACGTGGTCGAGCCGGTGCGCAACGCGCCGCCGCCGACCGCCGCCCGCGTCGCCGAGATCGAGGAGACGACGCAGCACGACGTCATCGCGTTCCTCTCCGCGTGGGCCGACAACACCGAGCCCCGCTCGGCGGCGGCGTACGTGCACCACGGCATGACGTCGTCGGACCTGCTGGACACGGCGCTGGCGGTGCAGCTCACCGAGGCGACCGACCTGCTGCTGGCCCGGCTCGACCGCTTCGTCGCCGTCCTGCGCGACCACGCCCTGGCCCACCGCGACACGCTCAAGGTCGGCCGCACCCACGGCGTGCACGCCGAGCCGGTCGTGTGGGGCCACCGCGTCGCCGACATCGCCTTCGCCGCGGCGCGGTCGCGGGACCGGCTGCGGGCGGCGCGGGAGCGGGTCGGCGTCGTCGCCATCTCCGGTGCCGTCGGCACCTACTCGCTCATCGACCCGTCGGTGGAGGTCTCCGTGGCCGAGGCCCTCGGGCTGCGGCCGGCCGACGCCTCCACCCAGGTGGTGCTGCGCGACTCGGTCAGCGAGTGGGTCGCCGCGCTGGCGATCGTCGCGACCGTGTGCGAGACGGTGGCGCTGGAGGTCCGGCACGGCCAGCGGACCGAGGTGCGGGAGCTGTCCGAGGCGTTCGGCTCGGGCCAGAAGGGCTCCAGCGCGATGCCGCACAAGAAGAACCCGATCCGCTCGGAGCGCATCGCCGGGCTCGCGCGGGTGGTGCGCGCCGCCGTCGTCCCGGTGATGGAGGGCATCCCGCTGTGGCACGAGCGGGACATCTCGCACTCCTCGACCGAGCGGGTGTTCCTGCCCGACGCGGCGATCACCACCGACTACCTGCTGCACCTGACCACCGGCCTGGTGGAGAACCTGGTCGTCGACGTGCAGCGGATGCGCGACAACCTCGACCTCACCGGCGGGTTGATCTACACCTCCTCGGTGCTGCTCGAGGTCGTCGAGAGCGGACTGTCCCGGGAGGACGCCTACGCGCTGGTGCAGGGCGCGGCGATGGAGACCTGGAACACCGGGACGCCGTTCCGCGAGACGCTGCGGGCCCGCGCCGCCACGGCCGGGGTCACCCTCGACGAGGCCCGGCTGGACGAGATCTGCCGGCCGGAGCGGTACGTCGAGCAGCTGGGCCCGCTGTTCGACCGCGTCGCGAAGCTGAGCTGATGCTCGACCTGCCGCTCGTCGCCCGGGGCAAGGTGCGCGAGGTCTACGACGCCTCCACCGCGGCCGCCCCCGACCGGCTGCTGCTGGTCGCCTCCGACCGGATCTCGGCCTACGACCACGTGCTGCCGACGCCGATCCCGGACAAGGGGCGGGTGCTCACCGCGCTGAGCGTCTGGTGGTTCGAGCAGCTGGCGCCGGTGCTGGCGGAGTTCGGGGCGGGCCACCACCTCGTCTCGGCGACGGACGTGCCCGCCGCGGTGGCCGGCCGGGCGATGCTGGTCCGCCGCCTGACGATGCTGCCGGTCGAGTGCGTGGCCCGCGGCTACCTGTCCGGCTCCGGCACGAAGGAGTACGAGCGCACCGGCTCGATCCGCGACGTGCCGCTGCCGGCCGGGCTGGTCGAGGGCTCGCGGCTGCCGGAGCCGGTGTTCACGCCGTCGACCAAGGCCGAGCTGGGCGAGCACGACGAGGCGATCGACTACGCCACCGTGGTGTCGCTGGTGGGTGCCGCGCGGGCGGAGGAGCTGCGCGAGCTGACCCTGGCGCTGTACCGGCGCGGCGCCGAGATCGCGCTGGAGGCCGGCATCGTGCTGGCCGACACGAAGTTCGAGTTCGGGCTCTCGGCCGAGGGGCAGCTGACCCTCGGCGACGAGGTGCTCACCCCCGACTCCTCGCGCTTCTGGCCCGCGGTCACCTGGTCGCCGGGCGGGGTGCAGCCGTCGTTCGACAAGCAGTACGTGCGGGACTGGCTGACGTCGTCCGGCTGGGACCGCGTGTCCGCCCCGCCGGCGCTGCCGGACGACGTCGTCGCCGCCACCCGCGACCGCTACGTGACCGCCTACGAGGAGCTGACCGGCCGGCCCTTCGCCTGACGGTCGTCCCGCGTCGGGATCAGCGGGTGGCGGTGACCTGTGCTCCCCACCCGATGAGGGTGATGAACCCGCCCTGGAAGTACTGGACCCGCGCCCCGTCCGGTCGGGCGAACTCGTCGGTGGTGGGGTAGCCGAGGCGGCCGAACTCCCAGCCGGTGCGGCCCCAGGCGTCGCGGATGGCGCCGAACGTGGGGTGGGCGCCGGTGGCGGGGGACCAGTGCACGACGCCGCCCTGGAAGCCCTGCCAGCAGCCGCCGCCGCGCAGGCCGCAGTTCTCGTCGGTGGTCGGGTAGCCGAGCCGGCCGAACTCCCAGCCGGTGCGGCCCCAGGCGTCGCGGATGGCGCCGAACGTGGCGTGCGCTCCCGAGGCGGGCGACCAGTGCACGACCCCGCCCTGGAAGCCCTGCCAGCAGCCGCCGCCGCGCAGGCCGCAGTTCTCGTCGGTGGTCGGGTAGCCGAGCCGGCCGAACTCCCAGCCGGTGCGGCCCCAGGCGTCGCGGATGGCGCCGAACGTGG